>CABUWA010000151.1 GCA_902495085.1 uncultured Collinsella sp.
GTTTTTTAGTAAACCTTGGCATACTCGGCGAACGGTATGAAGATGCCGGTCAGAGGGTATTGCAAACGGTCGCTCCCGTGGTATGTTTTTGCCCGAATCAAACCGGCGCGCATCGCCTGTAGCGTCGGTCAACAGAGAGGAAACTACCATGGCTCATCCCGTAATTGATGCCGACGAGTGCATCGCTTGTGGCGTTTGCGTCGACTCCTGCCCCGCTGGCGTTCTGGAGCTCCAGGACGTCGCTACCGTCGCTGACGAGGATTCCTGCGTCGCCTGTGGCGCTTGCCAGGACGCTTGCCCCGCCGGCGCGATCACCGAGATCGTCGAGGAGTAACAACTCCCCCACTTGCACACTCACAAGTACACCGTGCACAAAAAAGGAGGCCTCCGCATCGCCGCGGAGGCCTCCTTTTGCATTCGTCGTTACTAGGACAGGTCATCTTCGTAGGGCATTAGGTCTGCCAGATAGCCCTTCTCCTTGAGCATGGCCTCGATCTCGTCGAGGGTTTGCTCGTCTTCTGCCGCAATGCGGTGGAAGTGATAGCCGCTGGTTACCGTCAGCAGCGGAAAGCTCTTGCCGCTCTCGATATCGTGCAGGTAGCGCTCAACATCGCGACGATTGCGGATGTCCAGGTCGGCCGTGATCTTGCCGTACACGCGGTGATTGACGATCACGTTGAGCACGGCGCCGCCCGCGTCGACGATGCTCGTGAGCTCATCGCCCGCTTGCTCCACGCCGTGGCGAACCTTGACCAGACGCGTGGGCACAGCCGGGCTGCTCGCCGCCTCCTGTAGTACATAGCCGCGATTGGTGGCGACGATATCGTGCCCGTCGGCGCGCAGCAGGGCGATGTCCTGCACCACGACCTGACGGCTCACGCCCACCTCGCGGGCAAGCGCACTGCCCGAGACAGGATCTTTGGCGCTCTCGAGCACGGCCATGATGGCACGGCGACGCTCGCGGGCGTCCATTATTTACCGTCCAGCAGACGCAGGTGCTTGAGCGAGAGGTCGAGAATCGGCGCAGAATGCGTCAGCGCCCCCGAGCTGATAAAGTCAACGCCCAGGTCGGCAAGCGCGCGGATATTGTTGGCGTCCACGTTGCCCGAGCACTCGGTCTTGGCGCGACCGGCGATAAGCTCGATAGCGGCAGCCATGTCGTCGTGGGTCATGTTGTCGAACATGATGATGTCGGCACCGGCCTCAACTGCCTCGCGCACCATATCCAGGTTCTCGCACTCAATCTCGACCGTCGTGGTAAACGACGCATGGGCGCGCGCCATCTCAATCGCGCGTGCCACGCCACCGGCGGCGTCGATGTGGTTGTCCTTGAGCATGACGGCAGTCGACAGGTTATAGCGGTGGTTGCTGCCACCGCCGATCTCGACCGCGGCCTTCTCGAAGACGCGCATGCCCGGCGTGGTCTTGCGCGTGTCGACAAGCACGGTCTTGGTGCCCACGAGCGCAGCCGCCATCCGATGCGTGTAAGTAGCGATACCGCTCATGCGCTGCAGGTAGTTGAGCGCCACGCGCTCGCCCGAAAGCAGCACGCGCGCGTCGCCGCGCACCTGGCCCACGTGATCGCCGGCGTGCACCTCGTCGCCATCCGAGACATCGAACAACACGGAGCTCTGCGGATCCAGCAGCTCAAAGGTGCGGGCGAATACGTCCAGGCCGGCGATAATGCCGTCGGCCTTGGCGATGAGCTCAACGGTAGCGGGGCGCGCCGTGGGGCACACGCTCGCCGTACTCACGTCCTCAAACGTAATGTCCTCGCGCAGAGCCTGCAAAATCAGATCATCGACGACGAGCTTCATGGTAATGGGATTCATGGTCTACTCCTCCACGGCCTGCGTGCCGGCGGCACGGGCCAAATCATCGATTGCCAGGGGGTCGGCGCTCAGGGCGCGGTGACGCCCGTCAAGCGCGGGCTCACCGGCCTGCTCCACGGCCAGCGACTCGCCGGTGCGCATGTACCACGCGGCGCGGCGGCCCCAAACCAGAGACTCGAGCAGGCTGTTAGAAGCCAGGCGGTTCTTGCCGTGCACGCCATTGCAGGCCGTCTCGCCGGCGGCGTAGAGCTCGGGCATCGAGGTGCGGCCGTCCTTGTCGACCCATACGCCGCCCATAAAGTAGTGCTGCGTGGGTGTGACGGGAATGGGCTCGTCCAGGATGTCGCGGCCGTCCTCCAGGCAGCGCGCGCGGATATTGGCAAAGTGCCCGGTCACCACGTCGCGCTCGACGGGGGCAAAGCTCAGCCACTCGTGCTCGGTGCCGTCCTGCTTCATCTGCTCGCGGATGGCGGCGGCGACAACGTCGCGCGGCTGCAGCTCGTCGGTAAAACGCTTGCCGGCGGCATTGAGCAGAATCGCGCCCTCACCGCGGCAGCTCTCGCTGATCAGGAAGGTGCGGCCCGGCTGCGGCGAGAACAGACCCGTGGGGTGAATCTGCACGTAGTCCAGGTGCTCCATCTTAATGCCATGCTCCTGCGCGATGTAGCAGGCATCGCCCGTGAGCTGCGGGTAGTTAGTCGAATGGTCGTACACGCCGCCGATACCGCCCGTAGCCCACAGCGTGTGGCGGGCATGGATCTTAAACGGCTCGCCGGCATGCACGCCCTCGGCGGCGTTTGCCAGCTCGTCGGCGGGACGAACCGAGTTGTCCTCATCCACGGCGACGGCGACGACGCCGGTGCACACCGTGGCGTCATCGCGCTCGGCGGTCAGGATGTCGGTCATGGCAACGTGTTCGAGAATCTGCACGTTGTCCAGCTTGCGGACAGCCTGGAGCAACTTGGTCGTAATCTCCTTGCCCGTAACATCGGCATGGAAGGCGATGCGCGGGCGGCTGTGTGCGCCCTCGCGGGTAAAGTCGAGGCTGCCGTCGGCCTTGCGCTCAAAGTCCACGCCCATGGCCAGCAGGTCGTTGATGACCGAACGGCTCGAGCGAATCATGATGTCAACACTCTCGCGGCGGTTCTCGTAATGGCCGGCGTGCATGGTGTCCTCAAAGAAGGCATCGTAGTCAGAGCCTTCGGGCAGCACGCAGATGCCGCCCTGCGCGAGCATCGAATCGCACTCATCGACGGCGCCCTTGGAGAGCATGATTACGCGCGTGCTCGTCGGCAGATTGAGAGCCGCATACAAGCCCGCCACGCCGCAACCGGCAATGACGACGTCGCACTCCATATCGGGGTATTGTTTGGTTTCCACAGGAATCCTCTCCCTTGTAATGTGGCATAAGGGATGGTCCCTCATGTCACATTGGCTTAGCGCGCCGCGTACTCGAGCATGCGGTCGAGCGTGAGCTTGGCCTGATCGGCGGCCTCGTCCGAGACGCCGATCTGCACCTCGCCCTCGCCCGTCTCCAGGCAGCGCACGAGCTTTTCGAGCGTGATGAGGTCCATGTTGACGCAGGTGGGCTGCACCGCGGGGAAATAGAACTTCTTGCCGGTGCCCTGGCAGCGGCGCTCGAGCTCGTAGAGCACGCCGCGGACCGTCACGATAATGAACTCGCTCGCGTCGGACTCCTCGGCATACTTGATGATGCCGGCGGTGGAGCCGATGTAGTCGGCCTCGGCCAGAACGTCGGCCTTGCACTCAGGATGCGCCAGCACGAGCGCGTCGGGGTGGGCCTCCGTCGCGTCGACGATCTGCTCGACGGTGATGATGTGATGGCGTGGGCAGTAGCCGTTGTTGAGGATGACGTGCTTTTGCGGCACCTGCCCGGCTACGAAGCGTCCCAGGTTTTGGTCGGGAATGAACAGGATATGCTGCTGCGGCAGCTCGGACACGATCTTAACGGCGTTGGAACTGGTGACGCACACGTCGCTCCAGCTCTTGATCTCGACCGTGGAGTTGACGTAGCACACCACGGCCAGGTCGTCGCCATACTCGGCGCGTGCCGCGTCGACCGTCTCGCGCTTGACCATGTGCGCCATGGGACAGTCCGCGCCCGGCTCGGGCAGCAGCACAGTCTTGGTGGGATTGAGCAGCTTGGCACTCTCGCCCATAAACTCCACGCCACACAGCACGATCGTCTGCTGCGGCAGATTCTTGGCGAGCTTTGCCAGGTAGAAGCTGTCGCCGACGTAATCGGCAACGGCTTGGACCTCGGGCGCCACATAATAGTGTGCCAGGATCACTGCGTCACGTTGGGTTTTTAGCTGATGAATGGCCTCGACGAGCTCTGCGGGTACCAGCGCCGCGCGCCCCGTTGCCGTCGTTGCCGATGCCAGGCCGGCCGCGATATCGCGTGCAAGCTCCGATGCATCCATGTTCGCGCTCTGTGCCATCAAGGCCCCTCTCTTTTGGCGAATCTTGGGGCTTTAGTATGACACCTAGGTTTACAGCTGACAAGACAGCTGTAA
>CABUWA010000152.1 GCA_902495085.1 uncultured Collinsella sp.
AACCCCTACATGCTCATCCCCTTTGTTGCCGCCGGCTGCGTCAACGTAAGCGTTGCCAAGTTCTTTATCGATAACGTGGGCATGAACGGCTTCTCCTTCGTGGTGCCTTGGGCTACCCCTGCCCCCATCGGCATCTTCATCACCACGAACTTCCAGCTTATCGCCCTGGTATTTGTCGCGATCATCATCTTGCTGGACGCCATCATCTACCTGCCGTTCTTAAAGGCATACGATAAGCTGCTCTGCGACCAGGAGGCCGAGCGCGCCGCCGAGCTGGGTCTTGAGTCCGATGGTGCTGCTTCCATCGCCGCCAACGCCCCTGCGCCCGCTGTCGAGCAGGCTACCGCTTCCGTCGAGCCGACCGCCGCTGCCGCCGACAGCAAGCCTGTCGCCGATCAGCCCGAGCCCGCCGCCGACGCATCCGCTAAGAAGGATGTCGACGGTCTGAAGGTCCTCGTCCTGTGCGCCGGCGCCGGCACCTCTGCCATGCTCGCCAACGCCATCAAGGAAGGTGCGGCACAGACCGGAGAGAACATCGCTTCCTCCGCAGGCGCCTATGGCCAGCACACTGCCATCATGGATCAGTACGACGTTATCGTGCTTGCCCCGCAGGTCCGTAGCTACTACAACGACATGAAGGCCGACACCGATCGTCTGGGCATCAAGCTGCTCGCCCCGCGCGGTAAGGAATATATCGACCTTACTCGCGACCCCGCCGGCGCCATCAAGTGGCTCCGCGAGAACCTCGACTAGTTTCCTCCCTCTGTTGGTGCCCGGATCCCCAGTTCGGGCACCTCTCCCTATTCGTATCCCACAGAAAGGATGACTCATGACCAACCCCATGCAGTTCCCCGACGGCTTTGTGTTTGGCGGCGCCACCGCTGCTTACCAGGTTGAGGGCGAGACCCGTACGCACGGCAAGGGTAAAGTGCCCTGGGACGATTTCCTGGCTGCTCAGGGTCGCTTCTCCCCCGACCCCGCAAGCGATTTCTACAACAAGTACCCGGTCGATATCGACCTGTGCCAGCGCTTCGGCATCAACGGTATCCGCGTCTCCATCGCTTGGAGCCGCATCTTCCCCAACGGCACTGGTGAGATTAACCCCGAGGGTGTTGCCTTCTATCACGAGCTCTTTGCCACCTGCAATAAAGCCGGCGTTATCCCCTATGTCACGCTCGATCACTTCGATACGCCCGAGGCCTTTTACCAGAACGGCGGCGAGGGCTTTCTGACGCGCACGACGATCGACGCCTTTGTCGAGTACGCCAAGTTCTGCTTTGCCGAGTTCACCGAGGTCAAGCACTGGTTTACCTTTAACGAGATTCCCGCGACCGCCGAGGGCAGCTTTATCGTTGGCAACTGGCCGCACGGCGAGAAGTACCGCCTGGACAAGGCCTTCCAGCTCATGCACAACATGATGGTGGCCCACGCCAAGGCTGTCGTCGCCTTCCATGAGGGCGGCTTTGAGGGCGAGATTGGCATTGTCCAGAACCTGGAGCCCAAGTATCCCCTCGACCCCAACAACGCCGCCGACTGCGAGGCAGCTCGCATGGCCGACGTCATCAACAACCGCTGGGTACTCGACGCCACCTTCCGCGGCCACTATGCAGCCGACACCATGGAGGCTGCGACCAAGCTGGCCCATATCGCCGGCGGCGAGCTCG
The DNA here is from genome assembly GCA_902495085.1 of uncultured Collinsella sp. Lineage (GTDB taxonomy): Bacteria > Actinomycetota > Coriobacteriia > Coriobacteriales > Coriobacteriaceae > Collinsella. Next base: position 1,665 of record CABUWA010000152.1, read on the forward strand.
ACGTCCGCGACGAGGACATCGCCGCGCTGACCGCCGCGCTCCCCTACAACGATTGCTTGGGCGTCAACACCTACAAGTGCCAGTTCCTGCGTGCCGCCGAGGGCGAAAACGACATCAACCACAATGGCACCGGCGACAAGGGCTCCTCGCGCTGGTTCCTCAAGGGCGTGGGCGAGTCATGCGTGCGCGAAGGCGTACCCACCACCGATTGGGACTGGATCATCTATCCCGAGGGCCTGTACGATCTGCTGCTGCGAATTAAGAACGATTACCCCAACTACAAGAAGATCTACATTACCGAGAACGGCATGGGCTATAAGGACGACTTTGAGGACGGCTTTATCGACGACGCCCCTCGCATCGACTACATGCGTCAGCATCTCGCATGGATTCTCAAGGCAATCGACGGCGGCGTGAACGTCGACGGTTACTTCGTGTGGTCGCTGCAGGACCAGTTCTCCTGGACCAACGGCTATAACAAGCGCTATGGCCTGTTCTACATCGACTTTGAGACCCAGAAGCGCTATCCCAAGGCGAGCGCGTACTGGTACAAGAACGTCGCGGAGACCGGCCTGCTCATGGCCTAGTTTCCGCCGCATACCCCCTGTCGGCCGCATACGAATCCCTCCACGGGTTCGCATGCGGCCTTTTTGTTTTGGCTCGGACCTGAGCGGGCCGTTTGTCTCAATCTGTAACATCTAGCAGGGATTTTCGGCCCTAGCTGTTACAGATCAAGACAAACAAAACGCCCGAGCAGAAATATCTCAATCTGTAACACATAGCCCACTTTCGACCGTCTACCTGTTACAGATCGAGACAATAAGATAGTCAAATCCGAACTTTCCAAGCAGTTATGAACCATGGTTTCCAGTTTTCGGTATCACGAACATACTTTCGGTATCATTTAATGATATTATGATATCGAAAGTATGTTCGTGATACCGAAAGGAGCCGCATGCGCCAGTTCGATTACACCACAGTCCCAGCGGAACTCGAAGCAACTCCAATCACCAACCTCCTCCTCTCGATACGCGAGCATAAAGGCCGTCAGCTTGCTCTGAGTCAAGTCAAACCCGAGCTTCTATCGTCCCTAATGGAGGAGGCTAAGATCCAAAGCACCCGATCCTCCAACGGACTTGAAGGAATTGTTACCACCCAAAAAAGACTCAAAGCGATTATGGCGTATTCCGCCAAGCCAAGCTCCCGCGCAGAGGAAGAAATCGCTGGATACCGAGATGTGCTGTCGCTTATTCACGAGCAACACGATTCCATTCCCGTAACGCCATCGGTCATTCTGCAGTTGCATCGTGACCTCATGGCGCACACGGCAATCTCGTATGGAGGCCATTGGAAAGATGGCGATAACGAAATCGTCTCCATTGACGATCAAGGTAATCGATTTGTGCGCTTTAGGCCCCCTTCGGCTCTAGCAACCCCGGGACTTATTAAAGAAGCCTGCCAGTCCCTCAACGATGCTTTATCTCGCCAAGTTTGCGATCCCCTCCTTATATCGCTCCGCTTTATCTTCGATTTTGTTAGCATTCATCCCTTCAACGATGGCAATGGCAGGATGAGTCGGCTCCTTACAACGCTGCTGCTCGAAAAGACTGGATACGACGTTGCGCGTTACATCAGCATCGAACGACTTATTGAAGACAACAAAGCGCTTTACTACAACGCTCTCGCTGCAAGCTCCACTGGATGGAATGAAAATCAAAACACCGAAGTACCCTTTATCCGTTTCATGCTCGGAACAACCCTGGCCGCCTACCGACAGCTCGAGCAGCGTACCTTAATTGAATCAAGCACTCGTCCCATGTCGAAGCAAGCGCGCATCGCCGTTCTATTTCAACAGAGACCCGGCGTCATTAAGAAATCCGACATCCGATCCAACTGCCCCGATATCAGCGAGGTTACCGTTAAACGAACCCTCGGTCAGCTTGTTAGTTGCAGCGCAATCGAAAAAACAGGAGCGGGTCGTTCGACGGGCTACATACTCAAAGACGTCCATGCTCTAGAACTATTCTTGCAATCCGCAATACCCGATAGCGAGGCCGCAATAACAAAAGAGGCTCCAAAGGATAAGCTCCTTGAACGTATAAACCACGCCGAGGATGAAAGCAGAGAGGAGCTCTATGAAGACTACGATTCATTCTCAAGGGACATAAAGACAAAATACGGAGTCTAGTCATATCCCAGAATAGCCTCATCCTTGTTGCCCAAAATTATTTGCGCGTCAACGTGAAGCGGTAATCCCCGCGCCGACAGGGGGCAGAAGTATCGCCTGCAGCGCTTGTTAGCAGATGACCCGCGTATGTTCCTCGATGGCGACACGATCCTCGGCGGCGATGCCCGGCTCGCACACCACGGCGTCCAGGCTGTCCAGGCGGCAGAAGGTGTAGAAGTCGCGCTTGCCGATCTTGCTGGAGTCGGCGATCAGATAGCGCGAGTCGGCCTTGCTAAAGGCGAGCTGCTGGATACGGCCCTCATCCATATTGGACGTAGATACGTCACCATCCAGAATACCGTTGGCGCCGATAAACGCCGCATCGATACCCAACGCACGCAGGGTATCCTCGGCCGTTGGCCCCACAAAAGCGGCGGTGCGGCGACGGTACATACCGCCTACCAGGCACAGGTCGCAGTCTTCGCGCGCCTCGAGCAGGTTAAACACCGAAA
>CABUWA010000153.1 GCA_902495085.1 uncultured Collinsella sp.
CTGAGCGGGTATGATGGGCAGAATATGCGTGTCGAGGATCTGCTCGGCGCGGCGCTTAAGCGACTTGGAATGGATGCGTGATGTGGGAAGCCGATGACTCTCAGGACCTGTGGGCGACGCCCGGCAACTCGCCGGCGGCATCCATGGCGCACGGCGAGCGCATGGTGGGCTCGGAGCTGACGGCCGAGGATCTCGATGTCGACCGCACTTTGCGCCCCCAGCGCCTGGACGATTACTGTGGCCAGGAGCACATCAAGCAGAGCCTACGCGTGTTGATCGAAGCGGCGCAGAGCCGTGGCGAGACGCTCGACCACGTGATTTTCTCGGGTCCTCCGGGCCTGGGCAAGACCACGCTGGCCACCGTTATCGCCAATGAGCTGGGCGCTCAGATCAAGACGACGAGTGGCCCTGCCATCGCGCGCACCGGCGACCTGGCGGCTATCCTTACCAACCTGCAGCCGGGTGACGTGCTGTTTATCGACGAGATCCACCGTCTTAACCGTTCGGTCGAGGAAGTCCTGTATCCCGCGATGGAGGACTTTGCGCTCGATATTGTGATCGGTAAAGGCCCGGCCGCACGTTCTATTCGCCTGGATATCCCCAAGTTTACGCTGGTGGCGGCCACGACCCGTTCGGGCATGCTCACGGGCCCGCTGCGCGATCGCTTTGGTATCTCGTATCGCTTGGACTACTACACGGTCGAGGAGCTCGCCCAGATTGTGACGCGCTCGGCGACTATCCTGGGCGTGACGATCGACCATCCCAGTGCACTCGAGATCGGCTCGCGTTCGCGCGGCACGCCGCGTCTTGCCAACCGCCTGCTCAAGCGCGTGCGCGACTATGCACAGGTGCGCGGCAACGGTCCCATTGAGCTCGATATCTGCCGTCAGGCGCTCGAGTTCTTCGAGATCGACGAGCTCGGTCTGGACTGGATGGATATTCGTATCTTGGAGACGCTTGCCAAGACGTTCTCCGGTCGTGCCGTGGGACTTACGACCCTTGCCAGCGCGGTGGGCGAGGACCCGGGCACGCTCGAGGATGTCTATGAGCCCTATTTGCTGCAGTGCGGATTGATGATTCGTACGCCGCAGGGCCGTCAGGCAACCCTCCGCACCTTTGAGCACCTGGGGATTGAACCTACCGTTTAGGGCGTTTTGTTTTGGCGGGCTGTTGGACTATCGCTGGGCATCGGGTAAACATATCGCCGTTCATCGGTTATGGGCGTTTTACTATTGCGCGCCCGTGCTATGCTGAATTGGTCTTTTTCTCATTCGGTAACGAAAGGACCGCCCATGCCTACTGACATCGAAATCGCACGTTCTGTCACGCCGCTGCCTATTACCGAGGTGGCCAAGAACGCCGGCGTCGACGTTAAGCACCTTATTCCGTACGGCTTCGACAAGGCTAAGGTCGACTATTCACTGCTCAACGAGCCGACTGATCACCAGGCCAAGCTCGTCCTCGTGACCGCTATCAACCCAACGCCCGCGGGCGAGGGCAAGACCACCACGACCATCGGTCTGGCCGATGGCCTGCGTCGTCGCGGTATCAAGAGCGCCGTGGCCCTGCGTGAGCCTTCGCTCGGTCCCGTCTTTGGAGTCAAGGGCGGTGCCGCTGGCGGCGGTTGGGCCCAGGTCATTCCCATGGAGGACATCAACCTGCACTTTACCGGCGACTTCCATGCCATCGGTGCTGCCAACAACCTGCTGGCCGCCATGCTCGATAACCACATCCAGCAGGGCAATCAGCTCGGTATTGACGTTAAGCGCATCACCTGGAAGCGCGTCGTCGACATGAACGACCGTCAGCTGCGCCATGTTATCGATGGCATTGGCGGTAAGGCCCAAGGTGTGCCGCGCGAGGACGGCTTCGACATCACCGTTGCCTCCGAGGTCATGGCAATCCTGTGCCTGTCTACGAGCATCAACGACCTCAAGGAACGCTTGGGTGAGATTGTCGTCGGCTATAGCTTTGCCGGCGAGCCCGTCCGTGCCCGCGACCTCAAGGCCCAGGGTGCCATGGCCGCGTTGCTTAAGGACGCGCTTAAGCCCAACCTGGTGCAAACGCTCGAGGGCACGCCCGCGTTTGTCCACGGCGGTCCCTTCGCCAACATTGCCCACGGCTGCAACTCTATTATGGCCACGCGTATGGCGATGCGCTTTGGCGATGTTGCCATTACCGAGGCCGGCTTCGGTGCCGATCTGGGTGCCGAGAAGTTCCTCGACATCAAGTGCCGCATGACGGGCGTTCGCCCCAGCGCCGTCGTGGTCGTCGCGACCGCTCGTGCGCTTAAGTACAACGGTGGCGTCGCCAAGGCCGACCTCAACGAGGAGAACCTCGAGGCACTCAAGGCTGGCATGCCCAACTTGCTGCGTCATGTCGACAACATCCAGAACGTTTATGGTCTGCCCTGCGTGGTCGCCATCAACCGCTTCCCGACGGACACCGAGGCTGAGCTTGCACTCATCGAGTCCGAGTGCCAGAAGCTCGGCGTCAACGTTAAGCTTTCCGAGGTCTGGGCCAAGGGCGGCGAGGGCGCGCTCGAGCTGGCCGATGAGGTCATGCGTCTGATTGAGCAGCCGAGCGAGCTCAAGTTTGCCTATGAGGACGGCGCTGATGTCGCTGATGCCCTCGAGGCCGTTGCCACCAAGGTCTACCGCGCCGACGGCGTTGACTTTACGCCGGCCGCCAAGCGCCAGCTCGCCGAGCTGCGCGAGAACGGCTTTGGCAACCTGCCGGTGTGCGTCGCCAAGACGCAGTACAGCTTTAGCGACAACGCCAAGGCCCTGGGCGCTCCCGAGAACTTCCGCATCACCGTGCGTGAGCTCAAGGTTTCCGCCGGTGCCCACTTTGTGGTCGCGCTGACCGGCAGCGTTCTGACCATGCCGGGTCTGCCCAAGGTGCCCGCGGCCGAGAACATCGACGTCGACAACGACGGCAACATCACCGGCCTGTTCTAAGTCTGCTGTCCATAGCTGCTTGTCCGCCCCGCCGTGCCCACAAGGCCCGGCGGGGCTTTTTGATCCTTAGGCCCGCGCATGTCTTGTAGATACCGACGGACTCTGCCCATCATAGGCTTTTGCGCGGGTAGAATGCATGGATAACTTGAGGCTCACGCGCGACGGAAAGGAATCGTTGCATGGATCAGGACAAGACAACCGTGATGGGCGGCTACGGTTCCGCGCAGGCTGGCGATAGCGCCGATGCGACCCGCGTTGTTCCCAACCCCGGTTATGCCGACCCCGCCGCGACGCAGCCTTCTGCCGAGCCCACCCGGGTTATGGGCTATGGCGACACGGCGCAGGATTCTTACGCTGCATCTTCGCAAGGCCCCTATGGCAACGCAGCTCCGGATCCGTTTGATTACACGCCGCAGGATTCTTATGCTGCCTCGACGCCGAATCCCTATGACAACCTGCCGCAGAATCCCATTCCGCAGCCTCAGCAGACGACGTATATGCCTCGCACGGCGCAGCCTCGCTACGAGTCGCGCGAGCCGTATCGCGAGTACCCCAAGTCGATTCCGCAATATAGCGAAGACGAGGAGAAGAGGCCGTCGCGTTCGTCGAGCGTGATCAAGAAGATCCTCATCGTGCTGGCGATTTTCTTTGCGCTGTCGGTTGTGTTTGCCATCGTGTCGGGCATGCTCAACAAGCGGGGGAGCTCAACGGCCGATACCGCTGCCGAGCAAACCGAGTCCGCCTCGTCTAGCACCGTCGATCTGAGCGATATCCCGGGACAGTATTGGTCCAACGCCAAGAAGCTTCTCAAGTCGCGCGGCGCCGATCTTTCGAATGCCGTGGTCCTGACTGATGATGGCTCAACGCCCGTCGTCGATGCCAACTGGGTCGTTACTTCTGCCTACTATAACGACAACGGCAACCTCGAAATTCAACTCACGCACAAGAACAGCTCGGGCAACTCGTCCGACGGCCAAAGCGGTACCGACAGCTCGAGCTCCAATACGCTGGAGGACTTGAGCAACAAGGCACAGGAGTTGGGAGACAAGGCGCAAGAGCTGGGCGACACGGCACAAAACCTGGGCGATACCGCGCAGAACTTGGGCGGCATGGCGACGGATGCCTGGAACGCCCTGCAAAACGGCATCTCGGGCGCGCAGGGAAACTAGCAGACGAGCGGAGCGGGGCTACAGCTGCTCGGCCGGACGCTCGGGCGAGCTAAAGCCCGAATCAAACGTGACGACGCATGAGACGTCGGGCCGGCGCTCGTGCACGATGCGCGTGACGAGCTCCAGCAGCTCCTCGTCGGATATGTCAAAGCCGTCGGGACGCACCAGGTCAAACGAAACGAACCCGTCGTGCTCGTGCAGGTC
>CABUWA010000154.1 GCA_902495085.1 uncultured Collinsella sp.
ACATGCCTCATCGTTCCCGCTAAATTTTTCGAAAAACAAGTGTATCCCTCGGCTAACTTAGGGCATAATGCAAAAAGTGCGACATGGCTAACTTACGGAGGCGCACCGATGGTGCACGGTCGGCCAGTCGCTTGCATCAACTACGTTTCCAAGTGAGAGGGAGACAACATGAGCGATATTTTGGACGTCTACGGTCGCGAGGTGCTCGACAGCCGCGGCAACCCCACCGTCGAGGTCGAGGTCGTGCTCGAGGACGGCAGCTTCGGCCGCGCGATGGTGCCTTCGGGCGCTTCGACCGGCGCCTTTGAGGCATGCGAGCTGCGCGATGGCGACAAGGGTCGCTACCTGGGCAAGGGCGTCTCACAGGCCGTCGAACACGTCAACAACGAGTGCGCCGATGCCGTCGTGGGCCTCGATGCCTTCGATCAGCGCGCCGTCGATGCGGCGCTGATTGCCGCGGACGGTACCCCCAACAAGACCAAGCTCGGCGCCAACGCCATTCTGGGCGTGTCGCTGGCTGTTGCCCGCGCCGCTGCCGAGTCGGCGGGTCTGTCGCTGTACCAGTACCTGGGCGGCGTCAACGCTCATCTGCTGCCCACACCTATGATGAACATCCTCAACGGCGGCGGAACTTTGCCGTGCTGGCACGAAGGGCACTCTCGGCGTCGATTCCCTCCTTGCGCGCAACGTTGACCAGGGCAAAGAGCAGGTCGCCAAACTCCATCTCGCGCTCGGGCGAGCCGGGAGCCTCGGCCTCAAACTCGGCACGCTCCTCGGCGACCTCGTCCCACACGTCCTGGACCGTCTCCCACTCAAAGCCCACGGCCGCTGCCTTGCGCGACACCTTCTGGGCCTGCATCAGCGCCGGCAGGTGCGTGGGCACGCCGTCGAGCAGGCCCTCGGGCGCAGCCTCGCCCGCTGCCACGGCCTTGTCCTTGGCAGCCTTCTCGGCAAGCTTAACCTCGTCCCAGATCTTGAGCACCTCGTCGGAGTTATCGGCATCCGCATCGCCAAACACATGTGGGTGGCGGCGGATGAGCTTGGCGTCGATATCGCGTGCCACATCGGCCAGCGTAAACTCACCGGCGTCCGCCGCAATCTGCGCATGCAGCACTACCTGCATGAGCACGTCGCCGAGTTCCTCGCGCAGATGCGCCGCGTCGTCCGCCTCGATGCAATCGAGCGCCTCGTAGGCTTCCTCGATCATGTTCTTGCCGATGCTCTGATGCGTCTGCTCGCGGTCCCACGGGCAGCCATCGGGCTGACGCAGACGCCAGATGGTCTGCACCAGATGCTGCAGCTCGGCCGACGCGTCGACCAGCGTGGACAGATCGCGCGAGCCCTCGGCATTTTGCTGAACCATGTGCTGCGCCATGGTTATTCCTCCTCCAGGATCACGTGACGGAACGCGCCGCCCTCGTAGATGCCGTAGCTGTGCGTGCCGTCCTTGGGAATGCTCACGCTGCCGGGGTTGAAGAGCCACAGGCCCGGGTGCGCCTCGCTTGCCTCGTTGACCTTGATGTGCGTGTGGCCGTAGACGAGCGCGGACCCCTCGGGCAGCGCGGGCGCGTGGTCGACGCTGTTGTGCATGCCGGCGCCAAAGACGTGGCCATGTGTCAGGAACAGCTCGTGACCGGTCTCGTCGAACAGCGTGACGTAGTCGGCCATGACGGGGAAGTCGAGCACCATCTGGTCGACCTCGGCGTCACAGTTGCCGCGCACCGCGATGATGCGGTCGGCCAGGGCGTTGAGCAGCGGAATCACACGCTTGGGGGCGTAGTCGCGCGGCAGGTCGTTGCGCGGGCCGTGGTAGAGCAGGTCGCCCAGCAGCACGATGCGGTCGGGCTGCTCGGACTCGATGGCGGCGACCAGGCGCTCGGTCCAATATGCCGAGCCGTGAATGTCGGAAGCGATGAGGTATTTCATGGTGGTCCTTTCGGGTGGGGTTGATATGACTGGGCGCGGGATGTCGCCGGCCGCGCTATTCAAATCGCAGCGCCGCGCTCTGGGCCGCCTGCATCACGCGTTGGAGCGGCACGTTGTGCTCGCGAGCGAGGCGGGAGCAGTCCTCGTACTCGGGCGCCGCACGCTCACTGCCGTCGGGCAGGGTGGCTACTTTGACGGCCACCTCGCCCCAAGGCGTCGCCACCTGCTCAAAACGACGCGGCAGACAGACGCGTTCCATCACCTGGCGACGGATGCCGTTGGTCGTGGTTTCCAAAAAGATGATCATCTGCAGACGGTCAATGTCCTCGCGGGCGCAGATTACCTGCAGCTGCCAGCCGGGACGACCTTTTTTGCAGTAGAGAGGCAGCCAGTGCACTTCGCGGGCGCCCGCCTCGCGCAAGCGGTCGGCGGCATAGGCGAGTACCTCGGGCGACGCATCGTCGATGTCGCACTCCAGCTTGACGATGGTTTCGGGCGCATCGGTCTCGCGGGACAGCGGAGATGTACTTCCACGTTGCATACGGTCCGGATCCTTTCCGCACGGGCTCGTTTTATTCACCCAAACGCTAGCACATCGGACGTGGCACAGGCGTGACTTTCGTCCGTCGCCGCCCTCGCCCCTATCCAAACATGTACGTCAGCCTCCAAACATGTCATTTTTTGTCGGTTTTGGAGGCTGATGTACATGTTTTGAGAGCGCAAGCGAGGCCGCGCCGCGCAGCCTTTCCGATCGATTTCGAGCTCCGGCGTGCCCGGCGTTTTGAGAGTTGCGCCATTACAATGGAGCGGATTCGCCAAATGCAAAGGAGTTGCCATGCCCGCATGCCCGCTGGTCGATTGCCATACTCATACCTCGTTTTCGGACGGCCATGCCTCGTTTGAGGACAACGTCCGCGCTGCCGCGGCCGCCGGCTGTCAGGTCATGGTCTCGACCGACCATCTCACCCTGCCCGCCAGCATGGATGCCAACTGCGAGGTGCAGGTTGTCGAGGGCGACCTGCCGGTACATCGTCTGGCTTTTGAGGATGCTCGCAAGCTCGCCGCGCAGATTGCGCCAGAGCTCGAGCTTATCTATGGCTTTGAATGCGATTGGTACGAGGGCTGCGAGCCTTTGGTTGAGCGCTGGTCCCAGGGCGCCCTCGTACGCCTGGGCAGCGTGCATTGGATTGGCAACCCAGGCGATATTGCGGCAGGCGCCGCGGGGACGGCGGGAACAGAGAGCGTCGCTCGTCCCGATACGCCCGATTCCCTTTGCGGTTGGATCGACGACGACACCAACCTGCATGTTTGGGAAAACTTTGGCGTGCGCGGCGTGTGGGAGCGCTACGTCGACGACTGGTGCCGCGCCTGCGAGAGCTCACTCAACTTTGACGTGATGGCCCACCCCGACCTGGTCATGCGCTTTTCGAAGGAGGGCTTTGCGCCCGATTTTGACCCGGCGCCGCTTTGGGAGCAGATGGCCGAATGCGCCCACGATACGGGTCGCCGCGTTGAGGTCTCGACCGCCGCACCGCGCAAGGGCCTCGACGACTACTATCCCGCGACCGGGCTGTTGCGTTGCTTTGCCCACGCCGAGGTGTCGATTACTTTTGGCTCGGACGCACACCGCGCCTGCGACATCTGCTGGAACATCCGCGAGGCCCAGGCACACGCCTACGACTGCGGCTACCGGGCCTTCGACATCCCCCACCCCACCGGCGAATGGGAATCCACGCCCCTCGCCTAAGACTAGTGGCGGCGAGCGTTGAGCTCGCCGGCCAGTTCGTCGAGGGTGATACCGTAGCGTTCGAGCGTTACGAGGAGATGGTAAATCAGGTCGCCGGCCTCGTAGCGGATGTGGTCGTGATCGTTATCCTTGCAGGCCATGATGACCTCGCTCGCCTCCTCGGCAAGCTTCTTGAGCAGCTCGTCCTCGACGTCGGTCAGCAGACGCGCGGTATAGCTCTCCTGCGGCGATGCATCACGACGACCGTGAATCACCTCGGCCAGACCCGTCAACGTCTCGCCGATATTTCCATCCTGGACATTTGCGGTGCGCACACCCATAGTTCAATCCTTTCCGTTTTACCGAGCGCCCAACAGGGCGCCCGCCTTAGGCGAGTTTCTTAAAAAAGCAGGTACGGTTGCCGGTGTGGCAGGCCGGACCCGGCGAGTCGACCTTGACCAACAGCGTATCGCTATCGCAGTCGGCCCAGAGCTCCTTGACCTCCTGCATATTGCCGCTCGTCGCGCCCTTGTTCCAGAGCTCCTGACGGCTGCGGCTCCA
>CABUWA010000155.1 GCA_902495085.1 uncultured Collinsella sp.
GCAAACTTGTCATAATCGCTGCTGGTGCGGAACCCAAAGTTACCGATGTAGAGCATGTCGGCGGTCTGATCGATCACGGTCAGCGCGAACGCTTTGGCCGATGCGATGACGCCCGAGGTGACATTGTCCTTGTTCACGGCAACCGAAATACGCGGCGGCATGGACGTCACCTGCACCGCAGTGTTGATGACGCAGCCGGCGCGCAGCCCGTCTGCCGCGGCGCTCACCACGTACAGGCCACTCGGCATGGTAAAGAACGCAGTTTTGTCCATAACGATCACTCCCCTAGCTCGGGTTGGAACCTCATGAATGTATGTACCCACAAAAAAGGCGGCACCCATAACGGACGCCGCCTTTGAGACATATGTGTCAGAACAGTAAGAAAGATGAGACGCCCGCAGTTGCGGTGAAATAGGGACTGAATAGTCCCTCAATCAGGCAAAACAGTCCGTATTCCACCGCAACTTATGAAGGGTGGTCAGCGATTGCGCTCTTTGAGGGCGCGGTCGATCTCGCGTTGGACATCACGCTTGGCCATGTCCTCGCGCTTGTCATAGAGCTTCTTGCCGCGACCCAGACCCAGCAGCAGCTTTACGCGGCCGTCGGTATTAAAGTAGAGCTCCAACGGAACCAGCGCATAACCACGGTTGCGAAGTTTGCCGTCAAGAAAGTCGATCTCCTTGCGGTGCAGCAGCAGACGACGCCGACGGTCGGGATCGCGATTCCACACGCCACCATGGCTATAAGGGTGGATATGCAGGCCGACGAGCCAGCACTCCCCGCCGCGGATCAGCGCGAAGGTATCGGTAATCTGGCAGGCGCGCTCGCGAATCGACTTGACCTCGGTGCCACTCAGTTCGATACCGCATTCGAACGTCTCATCGATAAAGTACTCGTGATGTGCCGAGCGATTCTTGGAAATGAGCTTGCGCTCGCGCTTACTGGGCATCGCCGGCCTCCTTGGCGCCATCGGCGTTTGAGCCCGCAGCCTCGCGCTTTGCCTTGCGCTCGGCATTGAGCTCAGCATCGCTCTCGCGCACCAGTTTGATAATCGCCGCGCAGGCTTCCTCGCCCACCAAGTCGCGAGCACGCACCGTCAGGCGCGTCGCCTCCTGCTTGTCGCCGTCGCTTGCAGCATCGGTCGCGCACATAATCAGGCAGATGGCAATCTCGGCCGAAGGTGAGGTCGGAACGCCCTGCAACGCCAGCTCGCCCATCACGTGCTCGTCGCTCTCCTCGGCGGCATCCGGATAGGTGGTATGGATCTTGTTGAGCAGGCGCGTCGTATGCGCATCGTTGGGCGCCAGGCGCAGTGCCAGACGCGCGCAGCCCACGGCAGCCGAAACGTTCTCGGTCTCGGGCTCCAAGAAGTACTGACCTAGATTGGCGTAAGCGCGGGCGGCGCACTTGCCATCGCTTGCACGCTCCAGCACCGAGAAGGAGAGCGATGCCCATTCCTGCTTGTCCTCGAGAGCGCGGAACAGCTCGGCCAAATCCAAGCGATAGTTGCAGTTCATGGGGTCCCAACGCACAGCCTGCATCAGGGCATTACGAGCGCTCACATAATCCTGCTGGCGAATGTAGGCAAACGCCATATCAGAGTACAGGCGGTCAAACGGCACCTCGACCTGCACGAGCTCGCGCGGATCCTTCTCCACGCGGCGATAGGCCAAGCGCTCAAACTTGCTATCGAAGCTAAAGTATTGGCGCTTCTCCTCCGTCCTGCACTCGGCGTCGATATACTCCTCGGCGAGCTCCACCAGGCGCTCCAGCAGCGGCGTCGCCGTAGCCAGGTCGCCCTGCGCCAAATAGTTCTCGGCATACGTGATGTCTTGCAAGCTGATGGGCAGATCCATGGCTACTCCTCGATCTGAGCGAAACACGGCAGGCGCCGTATATACGGTCAATACACAAAACCCGGGTCTCTTACGAGGCCCGGGCGTTCAATTTTGGTAGCCCGTACCAGATTCGAACTGGTGATCTCCGCCTTGAGAGGGCGGCGTCCTAAACCGCTAGACGAACGGGCCATATGTAGCAAATGCAATGGCTGGGATGGAGGGAGTCGAACCCCCATTGACGGAACCAGAATCCGCTGTCCTGCCATTAGACGACATCCCAATGACTGCATCGCTGCGCTCGGCTGTGCCTTTGCGCAAGAAAGAAATATACGGGAAGTCCCGCCGTGACGCAAGCCCCAATTTTGACTTTTTTGAAATTCAGTCAAATTGGCCTAATTTAGTCCAACCCGTGAAGGACCTGTGAAGCCGACCGCTGTACACGAAGGACAAAACGCCGCGAGCGGTAGCCGTCAACCGTTGGCAGATTCTACCGCGAAAACGATAGCACCAGGCAACACAATCGAGGTATCAATGATCGCGTAGATATCGAGGCGCCATGGACGAAGAGCTTGATTACCTATGGGAGACCCTGGGCCTCGAGATCACTGCTGACCTTTGGCCCGAACGGGACAAAATTCACCCCACGTTACGCCCCGCCATTACTGTGGTGCAGGCAAAATACCGCCGTGCATCCTTTTTGATCATGCGGATGTCATGGCACGCGGGACTCCCCGACCTTAAGCGAATCCAGGCAAGCCTCGTCGAGTTGTCCGGCATGCCAACCGTCATATCCGAGGCGCACCTGGAGCAGCGCCAGCGCGAGCGACTGCAACAGCAGCGGATTCCCTTTATCTGCCCTGGCGTTCAGGCATATCTGCCCTTTATGGACGAGGAGTACTGGAGCGGCAAGCCCAACAAACACGTAAAGGTCTACAATCCGCACGAATGGGCACAGCTGGCGGACTGACTGGGGCAGGCCCGCCGGCGGAAAGTGCGTCCCAGATTTCAAGCTCAAACTGGTCCCCACTTTCCCGTCGAGCCCTCAACCGGAAACCGTGTCCCACAATCGAAGCTCAGAATGGGACGTGCTTTCCGCAACCGGCCACTTTGGGAAAGCGCATCCCATTCTGGAAGCGAATTCCGGGTCGCACTTTCCGCAGCCGCTACAGCAACGCCTCGGCCCAAGCCGCTTCCCTAAAGCCGGGAATCGCAAAGTCGTCGCCCACCAGCAGCGGACGCTTGACCAGCATGCCGTCGGTCGCCAGCAGCTCGTAGCACTCCCGATCCGTCATGCCCGCATCCAGACGCGCCTTCAGGCCCAGCTCTCGATATTTCATGCCCGATGAATTAAAGAAGCGCCGCACCGGCAGCCCCGAACGAGCAATCCAGGTCGCAAGCTCATCAGCCGTGGGATTGTCCAAAACGATATCGCGATCGATATACTCTACCCCATGTTCGTCCAGCCATGCCTTGGCCTTCTTACAGGTCGAGCACTTGGGATATCCAACAAACAGTACAGTCATGGGAATCCTCCGAATATAGATCGGCCAACGCAGGCACACGCCACACGAGGCGCCTTCGTATGATGGGCCAATTGTAGCCCGCGGGTCACACGTTAAACGAACCGTACCCCGAATCCGCGCTTGATAAACGGCAGCAGTTCCATTGCCTCGGGCGTGATATGGCCCGCAACGTTCATGCGCTCGTCACCGGGAAGATCGACCCGCGCAATCTCAAGCTCGCCTTCGTAGCGCCCATATCCGCTATTGCTCACAGCGATCGACCCCGCCTTTCGCGGCAGGCCGGCTCCGGCATCCGTCGGCACGGAATCCGGCTTAAGCTTCGTACGTGACTCCTGAGACCTAAAGATGAGGACACTCGAGTCGGGCCGGTCGTGATGAATCTGCCCGCGCACATAGGCATAACCGGGCTCAAGCTCGCATTGCAGGTCCACGTATCCGGCGGAAACTTGAGCAAACTGCGCCCAGCCCGCATCGGAAAGATCGGGGTCGCCGACCAACACAATGTCGCAATCGGCGCCATGTGCAAGCTCAAGCATATTGAGAGCAACCTTTGACGCGCGACCGCGCTGCGCCTCGACCGTCGGCAGTCCCTCGAATACCGGCCCGCGAACGTTAGCATCACCCGGCACAAAAGCCATGATTTCGAATCCAAGCGCCGCAAGACGAAGATTCGTCCGAGCAACATCTTCAAGAGCTAAACCGGTATAAGGCTTGGGGTAAAAAATGTGGCAGGCGGCAAAACGAGTCACATCGGCGCCGGCTTCACGCCACGATGCGATTTCATCAGAACTCACCGTCGATGCATTGACCACAATGCGAAATACACCGGACAGCTCCGCGACC
>CABUWA010000156.1 GCA_902495085.1 uncultured Collinsella sp.
GAACGTGGCGATCGCGATGGCGATCGAGGTGAAGAGCCAGTTAAGCATAAAGCGCATGGCGTGAATCCTTTCTTGCGCCGGGGTTGCTGGCGTCGCGTGAAGCGGCTTGCGGCGGCGACCTGGATGGTTGCGCGGGCGCGCCGCGGTGTTTGGGCGCCCATTGTCTCAAATATTCGTGGAGCTTACGTGCGCATATGGTTTCTAAACGGCGTTCGTCCTGAAAAACGCGCCGCTGGCAGAGAGTCTTGTCGCTTTAGTTTGGTGGTGTGCTACACTGCTACGGGCAAAAGCCACAGGCGTTGCCCTATTGCATAGAACGGGCGAACGATGCCCGATGTCAGTATCAACTTCGATGCCTTTTGGCGGGTTTGGCGGTGATCGATGAATATCGAGAACATGTTTGACAAGCCTGATGTCAAGCAGCTGGTCCACGCATTTAGCCTTTTGGACGACGAGAAGGATATCCAAGCGTTTTTGACCGATATCTGCACGCCGCGCGAGATTTGCGACCTTTCTCAGCGTTTGCAGGTTGCGCGCTATTTGGACGAGGGCGAGCCTTATGTTGAGGTTCAGGCCCGTACCGGCGCTTCGTCCACCACGGTGAGCCGCGTTTCAAAGGCGCTGAACGGCGAGTACGGTGGCTACCGCAAGATCCTCATTAAGTTGGAGGATGGCGAGTAGGCCGGCGACAAAAACGAATTGTGCAAAACCGCTCCTCCGGGGGCGGTTTTTATATGCCCGCAATCGGCTGGTTCGTTGGGGTCAGGTTGCTTTGTACCAAAAGATGGAGCTGTGGTGGCAATGTGTCCGCGTGGGCGGGTAGGATGGATGCATTGATTATTGCGAACAGTTTGAGCGGAGGACCATGCCTGTTCGAATCTATACCACCAATGCCGGCACGGATTTGAGCGATGCCGAGTCGGCGCTGCTTGCCGACCTTATTGTCCGCCACGGGCGTGCCGTGTTGCTGGCACCTACGTTTGCCGAGCTCGACCTGTGCCGTCATGATGCGGCGGAAGCCGGCGTTTCGCTGGGTATCGACTACAAGACGTCTACATCGTGGCTTCGCTCGCTTTGGGAGCTTTTGGGCGACGGGCGCGGTTTCGTCGACAACCTGCAGCGCCAGATGCTGTTCTCGGACATGGTCACGCGTCTCGACGATGCCGACCTGCAGCCGCTTTCGCGCAGCCAGGGCACAGTGCGCATGCTCGCGCGCATGGCCCGCGACGTGTTGCCGGGCGTTGCGGGGACGGGTGCCGAACGATGCCGTGGCGACAACTGCCAGCCTGAGCCAAAAAGCGGTGCCGAGGCTCGTGTGTTCGAGCTTTTGCGCGCCTACGCGGGCGGTTTGGACCGTCGAGATATGGTTGAGCCCTGCGAGGCAGCTGACATTATGACCAGTGTCCTGGCCGATAGCCTGCCGGCGTGCACTCGCGCCGTATGCGTGCGCGGTATCACGTCGTTTACGCACGGTCTGCTCGAGCTGCTGTCTGCCGTGGCGAACAATGGGGGAGAGGTCGTCGTGCTGCTTGCCCGCGAGCAGGCGGCGATGCGCGAGGAGCTTGCCACGGCATTTGATGCCCGCGATGTGTTGTTTGAGATCGCGCCGCTAGGGGAGGGTGTCGGCGCGTCTGATGCCGCTTACGGGACCGCCGCTCAGCCTGCCTTTATTGAGGTCGCTGGCCCCCATGCCCGTGCTCATGCTTATGCGGACGCAATTGATGATCTGGTAAAAACGTGCCGGGGTTCCGAGGTCGACGGCGCTTCTGCCGACCCCGTGCGCGTGCTCGTTGTTTCTGCCCGGGCACCCCAGCTGTTCGGCGAACTCGCCTCTCGTCTGGCGGCGCGTCACATTGCGGCCGAGACGACTGAGTTCACGGCGTTTTCCCAGTCCATCGCGGGCAGGCAGTTTACGGCGCTCGCCAACCTGATCGAGCGTATGAAAGCCGCCGACGAGGGCACCGCTTCCAAGACCGAGTGGTGGCCCGCTTCAGAGCTTACCGACTGGATTTATAGCCCGCTTTCGGGTGCCGACGCCGCGCTCGCCCGCGGCTTCGACAAGAACATGCGCCTGTCGCGCAACAAAACCACTGCGGGCGTCAAGAGCCTGCTGCAGAGCGTGCAGGGCCAGGTGAGGGGCGCCCGCAAGGCCGCTAGCGAAGATAACTGGTTTAAGAACGTGCCATGCGTGGTCTCGGACGTGTTTCAGGCGCTGTGGCGCGACAAACCCGTGACGGCGCTCAAGGCCATGCTCGCCGTTGCCGAGGCGCTGCCCGATCGCGCCCTAGGCGGCCTTGACGGCCAGGCCCGTCGCCAGGCAGAGACGGCTCTGCTGCGTCATGTCATCGACATCCTTATGAACGATGCTCGCGCACTCGACGTGTCGCAGGCCGCGACCGTGCCGGTTCTCGACGGCGTTCGAACCAAGGTGGACAAGCGCAGTACCGCTTACGATTACGCGACCTACGAGGTCGATCGCACGCCACGGGCACAAGTGCGCTTCGTGTCGCTTGCCGATGCGTCGGTTTTGCGTCCTGGCGGCTACGATGCCGTGCTGTTTGCCGATGTCGACCTGGACAGCTATCCGCTTTCGCACGAAGAGGGCCCGCTTGCCACATTGACGGCCGAGCTGCGCCGCGACGGCGTGTCTTTGGAGCCCGCCGCCCTGTTGCGCGTGCGCTTTGGCCGTGCGATGCATGCGGCGAGCGGTCCGGTCGCGCTCGCCCGCGTGACGCACGATCGCCAGGCGCGCGAGTGCTACCCGGCAGCCGTATGGACCGAGCTGCGGGCACATGCCGAGGCCGCTGGCGCTGCCAAGCCCACGCGCGTGGGCGAGGGCGATATCATCGCCGACTTTGATCCCGCTGCAGGCGAAGGTTTTAGGCGCGAGCGCGTGACCTGCGAAGCTCCTCAGCATCTGAGCGATGAAGCCATTCCGTATCTGGTCCTGCGCCGTCGCGATGGCGAGGGCGAGGACGCGCCGCTCGTGCCGCGTCTGACGTCCGCCTCGCAGATCGAGGCCTATTCTACCTGCCCACTGTGCTGGTTCGTGTCGTATCGCGTCAAGCCCCAGTCTATCGACGCGGGCTTTGGCAACATGGAGAAGGGCAACTTTGTCCACGACGTGCTGGAGCATCTGCATGCCCGTCTGCCCCAAGAGGGCATGGAGCGCGTGACGCCCGAGAACCTGCCGCGCGCACAGGAGCTGCTGCGCGAGGTCTTTGACGAGACCTTGGCCGAGCACGCCGGCAAGCGCGGTGCCGAGGGTCCGCTCGTGCCGCTCTCTCCGGTAGAGGAACGTCAGGTGGCCGAGATTCTGCCGCAGCTGGAAGGCGTGCTCGCCTACGAGTCCGAGGCACTTGCCCCCTTTGCGCCACGCTACCTTGAGTTCGCCTTTAATGAGCTTAAGGTCGAGTATGCCGGTTGGCCGCTCGGCGGGCGCATCGACCGCGTGGATGTGGACGCCGAGAACCGCGCCGTGGTAATCGACTACAAGCATCGTTCGGGCGTTGAGGAGTTTAAGCTTGCCGACCCCACGGTGCGTGACGAGGAGACGGGCGAGGCTCCCATCGACGACCCGCGCTGGCTGCCGCCTCATACCCAAACGCTCATCTACGCGCAGGCCATGCGTCGGGCACTGGGCTTGGATACCCGTGCAGCGCTCTATTTTTCGACCAAGGGCGGCAAGCCCGCGCTGCGCGGTGCGGCGAGCGCCGAGTTGCTCGAGGAAGAGCGCGGTGACGGTCGCATCCCGGGCCTCAAGAAGGGCTTCCCGCGCGAGGGCGGCAGCATGGACTTCGATGCCCTGCTCGATCGCGTGGAGGCCGGCATCGCCGAGCGCCTGCGCGAGCTCGAGGCGGGCAACGTTGCCGCCGTCGACCCGGCGTCGGCTCAGGCCGCGCATGCGCGCTGCTCGTATAACCACGAAGGAACGTTTGTAAGGAGGGACGTGTAGACCATGGATCTTTCGACTTTGATGCCGCAACAGCTGCAGATTGTCAAAACGCTCGACCGCCCGCTGTTTGTCTCGGCGGGCGCCGGTTCGGGCAAGACCTTTACCCTCACGCGTCGCATCGTCTACGCGCTCTCGCCCGAATCCGGTCCGTTCGTTGAGCATCTGGACCAGGTGCTCGC
>CABUWA010000157.1 GCA_902495085.1 uncultured Collinsella sp.
GACGAGAAGCTCGACCTCGATGCTCGTTACTTTGCCGGCGACACCACGCCCGACGACATGCGCGCCGTGGGCGACCAGTTCATCGGCATGATGAGCAAAATGATCGGCATGATGGTTGGCCTCGCGGTGTTTATCTTCCTGCTGTTTATGTACCTGCTGACCAAGGCTGTTATCGACCATAGCGCCCGTTCGATTAGCTACATGAAGGTCTTTGGCTATCGAGATAGCGAGATCTCGCATCTGTACATCCGCTCGATCACGCTGTGCGTGGCGGCGTCGCTCGTGCTGAGCCTGCCTGTCATTATTGGCTCACTCACGGCCATCTTCCGCTCGATGCTGCTTGCCTACAACGGCAATATCGAGATCTACGTGCCCGCTTGGTCCATGGTTGCATGCGCCGGCATTGGCTTTGCGACCTACCTGGTCGTGGCGCTGCTGCACACGCGCTCCATCAAGCGCGTGAGCCTCTCCGAGGCGCTGAAGGTCCAGGAATAGAGAACCGCCCGCACGCGGGGCACGAACCGAAGGAAGGGTGTCCCCGCGTTATTTGCCCGCCAGGCCCGACGTGGGCAAACGCGCGCAACGTCAGACTTCCCCGAACAGAAGGAGACCCATGGCAAGATCGGCAGAGGAGCTCAAGCAGCTCTCCATCAAGGAGTTCACCGAGGCGGCAAAGGTCTACGAATCCGGCCATGCCGGCATTTACGAGATGTGCAAGGACGACTATCCGCAAATGCTCGAGGAGCTTGAGCTCGAACCGTTCGAGGACGCGCTCGACGTGGGCTGTGGAACCGGAGCCGTCCTAGAACTGCTCCACGCCCGGTACCCCAGCAAGCACTTGACTGGACTCGACCTCACACCTGGGATGATCGACGTCGCCCGGGCAAAGCAGCTCGATAACGTCAGCTTTGTCGTCGGAGACGCGGAGGCACTGCCCTTCGAGCCCCGGAGCTTCGACGCCGTGCTCTGCTCCAACAGCTTCCACCACTACCCGCATCCGGAGAGGTTTTTCGCCGAGGTGGTACGCGTCCTTCGGCCCGGCGGGCGACTGGTCCTTCGCGACTACACCTCGAACGATGTCGCGGTCTGGCTCATGAACAACATCGAGCTACCGCTGGCACGCCTCTTAGGCCATGGCGACGTGCGCATCCTCAAGCTGTCCGAGCTACGCGCGCTCGTCGAGGAATCCGGGCTCACCCCGCTCAAGCTCGAGGCACAGAAGGGATTCCGCGCGCATCTGGTCGCGCGAAAGGGCTAGCGGTCCGCGCTAGGACGCTCCGTCACGCCAGGGCACGCCGTCAACGCCGCCACACCGGGGCACGCCATCAAACCAGATTGTGGCCACGCCAGAACGCGCCGCCAAACCAAGGCGCACCGCCACAAACGTGACGGCGCGTCCCTAGCTGCCAGGTGGCGAGGCACTCATTTAAGTCCGTCCCCAATGAGTGGTTTCAGTCATTTAAGTCTGTCCCCAATGACTAGGTGCCGTACTTGACTTTAACTCTGCTTTAACTGGTACCATCCTCTATGACTGTAACGCCATATAGACCGAGGGGATAGATCTATGACCGCAGCCGCACCCGCCGCACCCGCCAAGGTGTACTTTACGAACCTGCGCACGCATGCTCGCGAGAGCCAGCTCGACAAGCTCAAGCGCCTCATTCGCCGCGCCGGTATTGAGCAGATCGACTTTGAGAACAAGTTCGTTGCTATCAAGATTCACTTTGGCGAGCTGGGCAACCTGAGTTTTTTGCGTCCCAACTACGCCCGCGCCGTCGCGGATGTCGTGAAGGAGCTGGGCGGCAAGCCCTTCCTCACCGACTGCAACACGCTCTATGTCGGTAGCCGCAAAAACGCGCTCGAGCACATCGACACCGCCTACCAGAACGGCTTTACCCCGTATGCCACGGGCTGCCAGATCATCATCGCCGACGGCCTCAAGGGCACCGACGAGGCGCTCGTCCCGGTCGAGGGCGGCGAGTACGTGCACGAGGCCAAGATCGGTCAGGCACTCATGGACGCCGATATTGTGATCAGCCTCACCCACTTTAAAGGCCATGAGCAGGCCGGCTTTGGCGGCGCCATGAAGAACCTGGGCATGGGCGGCGGCAGCCGTGCCGGCAAGATGGAGCAGCACGCCGCCGGCAAGCCGAACGTTGCGACCGAGCACTGCATTGGCTGCCATGCCTGCGAAAAGATCTGCGCGCACAACGCCATCTCGTTTGACGACATCCGCGAGCGCGAGCTTGCCAACGGTAACACCCGCACGGTTCACGTCGCCGCTATCGACCACGATCGCTGCGTGGGCTGCGGCCGCTGCATTGCGGCATGCAACCAGGACGCCATCAAGCCCGGCTATGACGCCGCGGCCGATGTGCTCAACTGCAAGATCGCCGAGTACACGAAGGCTGTCGTCGACGGCCGCCCGAGCTTCCATATCTCGCTTGCTATGGACATCAGCCCCAACTGCGATTGCCATCCCGAAAACGATACGCCTATCGTCAACGACATCGGCATGTTCGCGAGCTTCGACCCGGTCGCCATCGATCAGGCCTGCGCCGACGCCGTCATGGCGTCCGAGCCGCTGCCCAACACCGAGCTCACCGATAGCGCGGCCAAGATGGAGCACAACCACGAGCATCTGGAGGGCGAGCAGGCGCACGACCCCTTCTGCATCACGCATCCCGATACCGACTGGCGCGCGTGCATCGCGCATGCCGAGAAGATCGGCCTGGGCACGAGCAAGTACGAGCTCATCGAGGTCAAATAGCGCCTAGCTATTGGACAAAACAAGCGTTTTTGTAGCGCAACGTTAACAAAAACCGCCCGTGGGCACAGCGTCCACGGGCGGTTTTTCGGAAGTGCGGTGAAAAATCGAATACCGCCGACCACAAACCGATTTTTGGCAACAAAACCCCTGATAAATTGTTGGTAAAACCGTGGTCTGGTCGGCAGTTCCGGATTTTGCCGCATACTTCCGAAAATAGGGGGCCAGATAAAGCCCCAGACGTTGCTTTTTACCTAAAAATACTCGTCGAGGAAGTTGTCGACTGTGTTCCAGTAGAGCTCGGGGTCAACTTGCGCACTCTTGGCGTGGGTGGCGCCATGGATGGTGAGCTTTTGCTTGACCTTGCTGGCGCACGCGTCGTAGTTTTGGTCGAGCATGTCGTACGGCACAAAGGTGTCCTGGTCGCCGTGGATAAACAGCATGGGAACCGTCGCGTGTTTGAGTTGCTCCTCACTGCTCGCCTTATGAAAGTCGTAGCCCGCGCGCACGTTGCATACCAAGTTTGCTACATCGAGCAAGGGAAAGCTGGGCAGGCCGAACACGTCCTTGAGCTGCAGAGAAAACTCGTCCCAAACACTCGTATAGCCGCAGTCCTCGATAATGCATTTCACGTTTGCAGGCAGAGATTCCCCCGCGACGTTCATGGCGGTTGCCGCGCCCATCGACTCGCCAAAGACCAGGATGCGCGCCTCAGGGTCAGCCTGAACGATTCGCTCGATCCATGCGACGATGTCGAGGCGCTCGGGCCAGCCCATGCCGATATAGTCGCCGCCGGAGCGCTCGTGGGCGCGGGCGGCAGGCGCGAGCACGTTCATGCCGCGGTCGTGGAATCGCTTGACGTATCGGGCCATACCGATGGGCTCGTTGGTATATCCATGCAGGCAGACGGCGTAGTCGTGCGTGCTCTCCGAAGCAGCAAAATACCAAGCGGCAAGCTCGGTTCCGTCATCTGCGGTGAGGCTGCTGCTCTCGCGATTCTCTTTAAACCATGCCCGCGCCTCGGTGTCCTCGGCATCCGGCTGCTCACCTTTTTTGTCGTTCTTGCTATCCTGCATCATCTTCATGGTGTACGGCGCTTGGGGGTTCAGGGCAAAGTCAAACAAAAAGTTGCCGGCAAATCCGAGCAACGCAACGACAACCACCAGTGCAACGATGCCGGCTATCTTGAGCTTTCGATGGGAACGTGCGTTTTGAGCCATGCGGTATTCTCCTATAAGATGTTAATACATCAACATTTAATGCAAGCGCATTATGGACGTTCGCCGTTGATGCGTCAACAGGCAAAGAATGGGTAAACAAAGGGTCACGTATGGTGCAAATTTCGCACGTA
>CABUWA010000158.1 GCA_902495085.1 uncultured Collinsella sp.
AGCGAGTTGGGGTTGACGCCGGCAAGCTCGCTGTCGTCGTACTCGCGCTGCGCAAGGAGCGCCTCGGCGCGCATGGGCGTCGAGGCGGCATAGTCAAGATTCACGGGTATGCGGTTTTGACCTGCGGTCATAAGGGATTATGCCTCCTGTGCGGCCTCGTTGCCCAGCTTCTGCAGCAGCGCAACCTCGGCGGCGGGATCTTCGGACTTAAATACGGCGGAGCCGGCTACGAGCACGTTGGCGCCGGCCTTGACGACCTCGGCGATGTTCTTGGAAGAGATACCGCCATCGACCTCAATCAGGGGCGACACGCCGTGGCGCTCACACATGGCCGTAAGTTCGTGCAGCTTAGGCAGCGTGCCCGGGATAAAGCTCTGGCCGCCAAAGCCAGGGTTCACGCTCATCAGCAGCACCATATCGACGACGTCGATGGTGCTCTCGAGCACGCAGACGGGGGTGGCGGGATTGAGCACCACGCCGGCCTTGACGCCGCGCTGCTGCAGGTGCGTGAGCGTGCGGTGCAGGTGAGTGGAGGCCTCGTAGTGCACGGTGATCATATCGGCACCGGCGTCGGCATACCAATCGACCGTCTCGTCGGGGTTCAACACCATAAGGTGCGCGTCGACCGGCACATCGGTGGAGCGCTTGACGGCCTTGAGAATGTCAACGCCAAAGGTCAGGTTGCCAGTAAAGTGGCCGTCCATGACGTCGAAGTGCACGTAGTCGGCGCCGGCGATCTTGTCGAGTTCGCCCTTGAGGTTGGCCATGTCGGCCGAAAGGATGGACGGAGCGATTTTGATGGATCCCATGGTAGTAGCCTTTCTGCGCTAGTCGGCGAGTCCGTAGAACTCTTGAGAGGGGACGCGGTCGGTAAGGATCTCGAGCGCCCTATCCAAAGTAACACCGTTGTAGAGGGTTTGCTCCACGGCAAAGGTGAGCGGAATGTCTACGCCCAGTGAACGGGCGAGCTCGCTGACGCTTCGTGCCGCGACGGCACCTTCGACCACCATATGCGTGCGCGCCTGGTACTCGTCGAGCGAAACACCATGAGCGAACTCGTAGCCAAAGGTGCGGTTGCGCGAATGCTCCGAAGTGCAGGTAGCGATAAGGTCACCCATGCCGGCAAGCCCCATGCAGGTCATGGCCTGGCCGCCGCGGGCGTGCACCAGGCGGCTGATCTCTGCCAGACCGCGCGTCATGATGAGGGCAAGCGTGTTATCGCCCGCACCCGAGCCGGCAGAGATGCCACACACAATGGCGATGACGTTTTTCATGGCGCCGCAGACCTCGACGCCGGTCATGTCCTGCGACAGGTAGATGCGGAAGGCCGTGGAAAGCAGCAGCTCTTTAAAGGTTTCCCCCACTTGCTTGTCTTCACTGGCGATGACGGCGGCAGAAAGCCCGCCGCGGCAGATTTCCTCGGCATGGTTGGGGCCCGAGAGCGCCGCCACGCGCGCCTCATTGCCGATCTCGCTGGCGATGACCTCGCTCATGAGTAGTCCGGACTCGGGCTCGATGCCCTTGGTGAGGCAAAGCACCGGGGTATCGGCGGCGATAAAGGGCGCGGCCTGGTGGCATACGCTGCGAAGGTGCTTCGAAGGAACGGCAAAGATGATGGCCTCGGCGTCGTCGAGCGCCTGCACCAGCTCCGTCGTGGCGATGACGTTGCCGGGCAGCTCGTAGCCCACAAGGTAGCGGGGGTTGTGATGCTCGTCATTGATGCCGGCGGCCGTCTCCTCGCTATGGGCCCACATGGTCACGCGCTCGGCTCGCGCGGCGGCAAGGCCCGCGACGGCGGTTCCCCAGGAGCCGGAGCCAATCAGCGCAACATTCATGACTCTCTCCTACTTATCGTCGGGCTCGGTGACGCGCTTGGTAAACGAGAGCTTGGACTCCTTACCCGTCATGAGCTTTTTGATGTTCGCACGATGGGCCCACACCACAGTAATGCCGATCAGCGCCATGCAAAACTTAAGTCCGAGGCTGCTGTACGGAAAGACCGCGCAGGCAGCGATGGGAAGACCGATGGCCGCGGCAAGCGAGCCCACCGACACAAACTTGGTGATGGCGACGGCCACGATAAACATGCCCAGCAGCGACAGGCCAATAGGCCAGTACCAGGCGAGGATGACGCCCAGACCAACTGCGATGCCCTTGCCGCCATGGAAGTTGAGGTAGGGCGAGAAGATATGGCCCCACACGGCTGCCAGGCAGATGACGCCGAGCATCCAGTCGCCGGCGGCACCGGGGGCCATAATGCTCACGGGGAAGCCATAGCCTAAGTCGGCAATGAGCGGACGCGCGATAAGGACGCAGATGGCGCCCTTAAGGCAGTCGAGCAGCAGCGTGAGCGCGGCCACCTTGGGGCCGGCCACGCGCAGGGCGTTGGTGGTGCCGATGTTGCCGGAGCCCGCCTTACGAATGTCCGTGTGGTTGAACACGCGGCCCAGGATCAGACCAAACGGAATCGCCCCGATAAAGAACGAGACCACGGCGCAGATGGCGGTAAGCAGGATCGGATTAAGCATCCTTTTGCTCCTTCTTCCTAAAGAAGAGTCGAATGGGTGTGCCGGCAAAGTCGAAGGTCGAGCGCATGCGGTTCTCCACGTAGCGCTGGTAGGTGTCGTTGACCAGATCGCTGTGGTTGACGAAGAACGTGAACGTCGGCGGGTTGACGCCTGTCTGGGTCACGTAGTGCATACGCAGGCGGCGCTTGCCGTCCACCACGGTATGACCGAACTCGCGCAGGTCGGTGAGGAACGTGTTGAGGCGCGAGGTGCTGATCTTTTGCGAGCGCGTCTTCTCGGCGGCGTCTACCATTGCCCAGATCTTCTCGACGCTGCGGCCGGTCAGGGCCGAGATGCGTAGGTACTGGGCCCAGGGAGCCATAACGCCCAGACGGCGGTCGATGGTCTCCATGCAGGCCTCGCGCTTACGGTCGTCGTCGAGCAGATCCCACTTGTTGAGCAGCACAACGATGGCGCAGCCGCGCTCGATGGCCAAACCCATGACCTTCTGGTCCTGCTCGGTAACGCCCACGGAGGCGTCGACGACGAGCAGCGCCACGTCGGCACGGTCGATGGCGCGCAGGCCGCGGACCATGGAGTAGTACTCGATGTTCTCGTACACGGTGCTCTTCTTACGGATACCCGCAGTGTCGACCATGCGGTAGTGCTTGCCGTTGCGCTCGACGACCGTGTCGATGGCGTCGCGCGTGGTGCCGGCAATGTTGGACACGATGGAGCGGTCGGCGCCCAGGATGCGGTTGAACAGCGAGGACTTACCGGCGTTGGGGCGGCCGATGATAGCCACGTTCAGCGCATCGGGGAACTCGTCGGCGATCTCGTCCTCCTCCTCGGGCAACAGGGCCACGATATCGTCGAGCAGGTCGCCCGTGCCATGACCATGCAGGGCCGAGAGCGGCGTGGGCTCACCGATGCCAAGCGAATAGAACTCCCAGATGCTGTCGTTCTCGCGATCGGGGTTGTCGAGCTTGTTCACCAGCAGAAAGACCGGCTTGTCGCAGCGCTTGAGCATGCGAGCGACCGACTCGTCCTCCTCGGTGACGCCGGTGCGGCCGTCGACCACAAACAGGATGACGGCGGCTTCCTCGGCGGCGGCGAGCGCCTGGTCGCGGATGGACGTGGCAAACACGTCATCGCTCTTGAGCGGTTCGATGCCGCCCGTGTCGACGATGGTGAACTCGCGGCCGTTCCAATCGGCCGTGTGGTACGAGCGGTCGCGCGTGACGCCGCGGGACTCGTGGACGATGGCGTCCGAGGTCTGGGCCAGGCGGTTAACGAGCGTGGACTTGCCCACGTTGGGGCGTCCGACGACGGCGACGATAGGTTTCATCTGCTCTCCTTTAATGGATAGGGTCAGCGGAATTAGTAGAGTCGGCAGGCACAATGCCAAGGATGTGCTCCAGGGTATCGAGCAGCTCATGCGGCATGGTCGACACCACATGAACCTCGGCGCCGCGACTGGTAAGGCTTGCGAGTAAATCGTCACGATGATACTCGTCAAGCGTCATGCCGTCAGCGTTGAACATGAGCTTAGGCACAAAGAGCATAACCCCCGACAG
>CABUWA010000159.1 GCA_902495085.1 uncultured Collinsella sp.
TTGCCCGGCGTGGGCGGGGAGCGGCGCGTAATTAAGTTTCCTGCTCTACAGTCCTGCGCAAGACGGAAAGCACATTAAGTGCTTTCCTTTGCGTGCGGAACTCGCGATAAACTTAATTACGCGCCGCTCCCCGCCCACGCCGGGCAAACATCGTTGGACTTATCACTGACACGAAATGGACGCTTGCATATCGTCCGCTAGCTTGGCACGGTACAATGCTTTCAGATTTCAATTTGTAAATTAGTGGGGTTAATTCATGGCAGAATCTCGTGCGGAGCGTAAGGCTCGTCGTGCTTTGATCGAGGCGGCTGAGGGGTCGAAGGAGGAGAAATCTTCTCAGAAATCCAAGTCGCCTCAGGACGCGAAGGGTAAGTCGGCCAAGGGCAAGGCTAAGGCCAAGCGTCCCGGCTCTCGTCGGAGCGAGGATAAGGCATCTCAGACTCGCTCCAAGCGCCCGTATAAGAATCCGGTTCCGTCTGCGCGCAAGGCCGTTGATCCCAAGTCTCCTTGTTCGATCATGAAAGCTTGCGGTGGGTGTACGGCGCTCAATCGTCCTTATAAGAAGCAGTTGGCGACCAAGCAGGCTGCTATGGAGGAGCTTTTTGCTGCTCTTTGCGAGCACGAGGGTATTAGCGTCGACCCCATTCGTGGTATGGGCGTCACCCTGGGCGACCCGGGTAAATATCCTGCGCCGCGTGGCTTTCGTCATAAGGCTGCCACTCCCTTTGCTCCCGGCAAGGAGGGCGCTGTCCGCTGCGGTTTCTTTGAGCGCGGCACGCACAAGATCGTTGCCGTGCCCGAATGTCCTGTCGAGGCGCCGGGTGCCCGTCAGATTCTCAACGGCATCGCACGCGAAGCTGAGCGGCTGCATATTCCCGCCTTTAATGAGGACAAGCATCTTGGTTTACTTCGCTATGCCGTCGTCCGCTGCGGTTGGCGTACCGACCAGGTCATGGTCACGCTCGTGACCGCTCAGCGCGACTTGCCGCATGCGCAGGAGTTCTTTGAGGCTGTCGCCGCACTCAATCCGCACATCGTCACCGTCGCCCAAAACATCAACGGACGTCCCGGCAACGCCATCCTCGGCGAGGAAACCCGTATTGTATATGGCGCCGAGTGCATGCGCGACCAGCTGCTCGGCTGCGAGTTCGATATCTCCCCCACCGCGTTCTACCAGACCAACCCGCAGCAGACCGAGCTGCTCTATCAGCTCGCGATTGACGGCATGGACCTGCAGCAGGGCGACGTACTCATGGATGCCTATTGCGGTAGCGGAACTATCGGCCTGTGCGCAGCTAAAGATGCCCAGAACAAGGGTATCGGCATTATGCTGCTCGGCGTTGAGCGCAACCCGGCGGGCATTGCCGACGCACGTCGCAATGCCGAGCTCAATGACCTCACCCGCAGCGCCTGGTTTATGGCCGACGATGCCACCGATTACATCCTAGATGCCGCCGACAACAACGAGCGGATCGACGTTCTTTCCATCGACCCGCCGCGTGCCGGCTCCACCCCCGAGTTCCTCGAAGCTGCCTGCGCGCTTAAGCCGCGCCGCATCACCTATATCAGCTGCAACCCCGTGACTCAAGAGCGCGACCTGCATCAGCTCCTCGACGGAGGCTATCGCCTGCTCAAGATCACGCCCGTCGACATGTTCCCTCACACCGACCACACCGAAACCGTAGCGGTCCTCGAACGCCGCTAACCAACCTCAGTAGATTTTTGGGACAAGAAAGGGGGCGACCCGCCTGGGCCGCCCCCTTCGCTTGGTTTATAAACTCCGCTACATCCCATTGCGCAGATTGCACACGCCGGCTGCCGCCATCTCGCACAGCAGCGTCTCGCGGTCGCGCGTCACGATCAAATCCAGCGGGAAGTGAATCTCGTCGAGCATCTTGCGCGCGTGATCGAGCTTGCCAATGGCCATGCCAATGTGGGCATCGGTCGACACGCCAATGCCCACGCCCAGTTCGGCGCAGCGCTCGGCGATCTTGCGGCATACAGCCCAATGCTCAGTGTCGACACCGCGTTCAAGACTATGGTTGTTGATCTCGATAATCTTGTGCTTGGCCTTAGCTGCCAACAGCACCTCGTCGATATCGAACGGCACGCCCGAACGCCCCGTGTGGCCCAGCATGAACACCTTGGGGTGCTCCAGGGCATTGATATACATCCCGGTCGTCTGGGCCAGCGTCGCGCCCTCAGCAATCTGCGGATTATGCACGCTTGCAACCAAATAATCCAAATTACGCGTAACCAAATCGAACAGTGAATGCTGACGGCCGTACGAATCGCCGGCGATATCGAACGTGACAGGAGTGTCCTCGCCAAACAGGCTTCCGTCCAGCGAAACGATATCGGCCTCGGCGCCACGCAGCACCAACACGCCGCTCCAAATGCGCGGCCAGATATCCTGGTTGATAAAGAATTGGTAACTGCGCAGGTCATTGGGGCAAGCCGTAACCATAGAGCTCAGATGGTCGGCAGATCCGAGCACCTGCAGACCACGCTCTGCCGCCCAGTACACATTCTCCTCAATGGTCGAATATGCATGCGCAGAGAACATCGTATGGGTATGAATGTCACAAGAAAGCAGGTAGGGCATCAGGTCTCCTTATCTGGCACGGCCGTCGCTTATATTCATTGTACGCATAGCCTTCGATAGTCGTAAAACCACTCCATCCCAAAGACACAACGTCCATGACAACGGGGTCCGGCTTAACACCAAACCCCGTTTCACGTAAAACATTGTAGGCAGAGCGCTTTACTTTTAACGATACTCGTCCGCCAACTGTTTCCAAGCGGGTAGCGAATTGATAATCGTCTCGTAACTCACGCAGTAGCCCAGGCGGAACCAGCCCGGCATACCAAAGCTGTCCGAGGGGACCGCAAGCAACTCATACTTCTTTGCGTGCTCGCAAAACGCATTCGCATCGGGTTCCAACGCTTTCACCCATAGGTAGAACGCGCCATCCGGCTCAACATAGGTGTAGCCATACTCCGCCAGTGCGTCGGTAAGCGCCGTGCGGTTGCGAGCATAGGCCTCAACGTCACTCGGCTCATCGATGCAGTCGATAATTACGCGCTGAAAGAGCGCCGGCGCGCACACGAAGCCCAGCGTACGGGCGGCACCGGCAACGGCGGGCATTAGACGATCTGCCTGAGGATTCGTATTGGGAACAAGGATCCATCCCACGCGCTCACCCGGCAGCGACAGCGACTTGGAATACGAGTAGCACACGATGGTGTGCTCGTAGATCGAGGGCACCCAAGGCACCTCGGCACCGTACACGATCTCGCGGTACGGCTCATCCGAGATGAGCATAATTGGATTCTCGGAATCGCGCTGAGCGTTGGCCTCGCGCAGAACATTGGCCAGTCGCGTCAGCGTATTGCGTGTATATACGGCACCAGTCGGATTGTTGGGCGAGTCGATGATGACGGCCGCCGTCTTATCGCTGATCGCCTTGAGCACGTTGTCCACGCTCAGCTGGAACGTATCTTCATCGGCGAGCGCCTCAACACACGTACAGCCGGCCTTCTCAATCCAAACGCGATACTCCGGAAAGTACGGGGCGATAACAATAACCTCGTCGCCCGGGTTCGTAACGGCGTTGAGCGTGCAGGTGAGCGAAGCCGCGGCACCCACCGTCATAAAGACGTCCTTACCCTCATAGTTCGTTCCAAAGCGGCGGTTGAGCGATTCGGCGACGGCTGCTCGACATTGCGGCAGGCCCGGTGCGGGCGTGTAGCCGTGCAACTGGTCACTCGGCAGCTCCAGAGCCTTCTTAATCGACTCAGCCACAGCAGCGGGCGCCGGAACGCTCGGATTGCCCAGCGAAAAATCGAATACGTTTTCCGCACCGATCTGCGCCTTGCGCTCAAGGCCATAGCTAAAAATCTCGCGGATGATGGAGCTTTCCGCACCGCGAGCATACATCGTTTCGTTGATCATCTGTTCCCCTTTCGCATAGGCGCTATTGTACGCTTTAGCCGAGCAAAGTGCCGCAGCAATGTTGATTGGGGACAGACTTAAATGCGTGAAAA
>CABUWA010000160.1 GCA_902495085.1 uncultured Collinsella sp.
GCCTCGGCAGAAGTCTGGGGCATGAGCGGCATCAGCAGGTGAGCGGCAATGCGGATGGCCTCGAGCAGGTTGTAGATCACAAACGCCAGCTCGTCAGCCTTGGCCTCGTCCTTGGCAAGTGCCCAAGGCTCGGAGTCCTCGATGTAGTGGTTGGCGGCGTGAATGAGCTCCATGACCTCGTCCTTGGCTCCACCGTAATCGAGCACGTCCATCTTGGCCATGTAGCGGTCGACCAGGCCATCGGCGATCTTTGCCAGCGGGTTGTCGAACGCATCGAACGATGCGGGCTTGACGGGCGCGCAACCGTCAAAGTACTTGCCGCTCATGTTGAGCGAACGCGAGATGAGGTTGCCCCAGCTGTTGGCCAGGTCGGCGTTGTAGACCTGCTCCATGCGATCGAAGCTGATGGCGCCGTCGGTACCGGGAACGACGTCGGTCATGAAGTAGTAGCGATAGCCCTCGACGCCCAGCATGTCGATAACATCCTGCGGAGCGATAGCGTTGCCGCGGCTTTTGGACATCTTCTCGGCCTTGCCGGTCTCGGCATTGCGCACGGTCAGGAAGCCGTGGGCAAAGACGTGCTCGGGCAGGGCCTCGCCGATGGCCATGAGCATGGCGGGCCAAATGACGCAGTGGAAGCGGATGATGTCCTTACCCACGATGTGGAACTGCGCGGGCCAGCGATAGGCCAGCTCGGCACGCGCCTCGTCGGTGTCGACACCGTAGCCGACGGCCGTCATATAGTTGAGCAGCGCATCGAACCACACGTAGGTCACGTGACCCTCGTCAAACGGGACCTGAATGCCCCAGTCAAAGCTCGTACGGCTCACGGAAAGGTCGTTGAGGCCGCCCTCGACAAAGCTGCGAACCTCGTTCATACGGAACGCAGGCTCGACAAAGTCGGGGTGCTCGTCATAGAGCTTGAGCAGCTTGTCCTGGAAAGCGGAAAGCTTAAAGAAGTAGGACTCCTCCTGCACGCGCTCGAGCGGACGGTGGCAGTCGGGGCACAGGTGCTGGCCGACGCTGCCGTACTCCTCGTCGCCCTTCTGGACCTGCGTATCGGTAAAGTAGGTCTCGTCAGGCACGCAATACCAGCCGTCGTAGCTGCCCTTATACAGGTAGCCGGACTCCTTCATGCGCTCCCACAGGTACTGCACGGCATGGTGCTGGCGCGGCTCGGTGGTGCGGATGAAGTCATCATTGGAAATCTCGAGCTTGCTCCAAAGCTCCTTGAAGTGCGGAGCCTGGCTGTCGGTCCACTCCTGCGGCGTCATGTTGTGCTTGGCTGCAGCCTCGGCGACCTTCTCGCCGTGCTCGTCCATGCCAGTCAGGAACTTGACGTTATAGCCAGCGGAGCGACGATAGCGAGCCTGGACGTCGGCGATGATGGTGGAATAAGCCGTGCCCAGATGCGGATCGGCGTTGACGTAGTAGATGGGCGTCGTGATAAAGAACGAAGGCTTGCTTTGATCCATGGGGTTTGTCCTCCAGAAAAACGTTGCATACAGAGGATGATTCTAGCGCAAGGGCTGGATATCCTCCATCTATTGCATATCGAGCACCATGGCATAGACATCGCGCTTGCGGCGCGAATACTTCTGAGACAGGCGCTTGGCCACCGCAGACGCGGGCTCCCCCTCCTCGAGCGCGGCGCGGATATCCGCGCGCAGGGCCTCGTCGGGATCCGCTGCCGCGGCGCCAACCGGCGCGACACCGGCCTCCTCATCCTCGCTCGGCGGCGCGATGACCAGCGCAATCTCGCCCTTTACCTCGCCGCGAGCACGCAGCTCCTCGGCAAGCTGGGCAGCGGGCCCGCGCAAGACCTCCTCGTGCAGCTTGGTGAGTTCGCGGCAGACGGCAACCTCACGCTGGGGAAAGACCTCCGTCACGGCCTCGAGCGTCGCCACGATGCGATGTGGAGACTCGTAGAAGATGAGTGCGCCGGGCACCACGGCAAGGCGCTGCAAACGGCGCACGCGGTCGCCGTGCTTTCGGCCCAAAAAGCCCTCGAAGAAAAAATGCTCGCAGGGAATACCGGACGAAACGAGCGCCGTGACGCAAGCAGAGGGCCCGGGAATAACTTCGACGGGCACATCGGCCTCACGCGCCGCCTCAACTAGCGCCTGGCCGGGATCGGACACGCTCGGCATGCCGGCGTCCGAGGCAAAGGCGAGGGTCTCCCCCGCCAGCAGACGGTCGACCAGGCCGGCGGCGCGGCTGGCGATCACATTCTCGTCGCAACGGACAAGCGGCTTGGAAATGCCCAGGTGCATCAGCAGCTTTGACGTCACACGCGTGTCTTCGCAGCAGATGACATCGGCAGCGGCAAAGGCTTCGCCAACGCGCGGGGACAGGTCGCCCAGGTTGCCGATGGGCGTGCCGACCACATAGAGTTTGCCCGTATGGGCGCTGTTTTGCATCATATCAACCTATTCAATCATGCCGCGCTCGAGCGTACCGAGCGCCGCGCGGGCATCCCATGCTGCAATGCGCTTCTCGGTCTTCCACGTTTGGAAGAACCAACCGGCAGCTGGCGCAAACGAAGCCAGCTGGTTGGCGATAAACACGCGCTCGTAGGCATTGCGGCCTTCGGGCGTAACCGACGAGTTGGCAAAGATCGCCGCGCCCGACCATTCGCCCACCAGCACGGGGAACCCAGTCGAAATCGCTTCTTTAAGCTCGCGCTTGTTACGGGAAATCGCCGTCGTCAGCCCGCGGGGGCTCGTGATATCGAGCGCATACTCGTCGCGGTAATGGTACAGGTGAAGGTCCATGTAGACGTTCTTGTACTTGGCGCCGCGCATAAAATGCTTCCACTCGCTGGGATGCCCCGAAGACGAAAAGACGACGATCTTATCCTCGGGCATATACGAACGGACGAGCTCGTAGGCATCGCGATAGAAATTGCGCAGGTAGTGGGCTGGAATGCCATCCGTCATGGTGAAGAGGCTCTTGCGGACGCTCATCTGCGGCGTGTCCAGCAGCTCAATGCCCAGCAGGCTCTCGGCCTCGCCGTAACGCTCGGCCAAGCGCTCGAGCACGTCGAGTGCGACATGGCGGCCGTTAGTGGACGAATGCCACTCGGCGACAGCCTCCGGCGTGGTGGGCGAATCGTTGGAATCGCCTTGGCCACCGGGCACAGTTGCCAGATCAAGCAGCACGCGGATGTCGTACTTGGCAGCCCACTCAATCGCACGGTCGATGTAATCGACAACCGAGATATAGGAGGCATCGGACTCCTGTGAGCCAAAGGCATACCAGGGCACCGGCAGACGCACGGCATTGAGGCCAATCTGCGCCATGCGGCGGAAATCGTCCTCGCTCACAAACGTCTCGTAATGACGGCGCATGCGCTCGTTATAGGCGGCGGTGCCCATGGCCTCCTGCAGCTCGGCCGCGTTGGATGCACCGGTCGCCGCGTATAGCGACGGGGTCACCCAAGGCTCGGGAATAAACCAGCCAGAGAGATTAACGCCGAGTATCCTCTCCATCACTGCCCCCTTCGGATCATGCAGGTCGAACCCGCATCGTATTGCATAGGATAAGTATCGTTTTGAGTATACCCGCGTGTGCGGACAGGCGACCGAACGGTCTGTAAAGTGACGCGAAAGTGGGAGGAATATCTGGGAACAGGCGGGCTCGGGATGGTGCGACAGATGTGCACGCACGTCGGAAGTAAGCACCGGAAAGCGCATCCCGCTCTGGGTCAAAATAATGGGATGCATTTTCCGCGGAACCCCACAAAAAAGAAAAAGGACCCCTTTGCAGAGGTCCTAGTCAATTCAAGGTGGCGGGGAAGGGAATCGCGTCCGCGCGCTGCGCGGACGGACCGCTGCGGCGCTTACGCGCCTTGCGAGCTGCGCTGGCAAACGCTTACGCGTTTACTCAGCTCCGCGCCCTCACGGGGTTCGATTCCATGTGGGGGCTGCATAAAAGAAAAGGACCCCTTTGCAGAGGTCCTAGTCAATTCAAGGTGGCGGGGAAGGGAATCGAACCCCTGACACGAGGATTTTCAGTCCTCTGCTCTACCAACTGAGCTACCCAGCC
>CABUWA010000161.1 GCA_902495085.1 uncultured Collinsella sp.
CAAAACCGCATACCCGTGAATCTTGACTATGCCGCCTCGACGCCCATGCGCGCCGAGGCGCTCCTTGCGCAGCGCGAGTACGACGACAGCGAGCTTGCCGGCGTCAACCCCAACTCGCTGCATTCGCTCGGCCGCAAGGCCGCCGCGCGCCTGGAGGTGGCACGTCGCGAGATTGCTCGCAGCTTTGGCGCACGCGTTCGCCCGTCCGAGATCATCCTTACCAACGGCGGCACCGAGGCCAACCAGCTGGCGCTGCTCGGTCTTGCCGAGGGCGCTCGTCAACGTGATCGCAAGCGCGATCGTGTAATCGTTTCGGCCATCGAGCACGATTCGATTCTGGACAACCTACCGCTGCTGCGCGCCGCCGGCTTTACCGTCGAGCTGGTACAGCCCTGCCGCGCGGGCTACATTGAGCCTGCCACGCTTGTCGAGCTGCTCGGCGACGACGTGGCGCTCGTGAGCATTATGGTCGCCAACAACGAGACCGGCGTGGTGCAGCCCATCCGCAAGCTGGCTGCCGCCGCACATGCCTCCGGCGCCTTGTTTCATACCGATGCCATCCAGGGCTACTTGCATATTCCGCTCGATGTCACCGAGCTGGGCGTCGATGCCATGTCCGTTGCCGCGCACAAGATCGGCGGCCCTGTGGCATCCGGTGCGCTCTACCTTAAGAACCGCACGCCGCTGCGTCCGCGCATCTTTGGCGGTGGACAGGAAGCCGGCCGTCGCGCCGGTACGCAGGACCTGCGCACGCAGCTGGCTTTTGCCGCTGCCGCCCGCACGCTGGCGCCCCACGTGGCCCAGGAGCGCGCGACACTGCAGGCCCTGTCCGATAAGCTCTACGCCACGCTTACGGCCCATCCTCGCATTCACGCCACCATGGGTGTCTACGCGCAGGCAGATCGTCTGCCAGGCATGGTTTCGATCTACGTCGACGGCATGGACTCCGAAGAGCTCATAATCAAGCTCGATGCCGCCGGTTTTGAGGTGTCGGCTGGATCGGCTTGCTCGAGCGGCAGCATGGACCCGAGCCACGTGCTCAGCGCCATGGGCATTGGTCGCGAGCAGGCGCTGGGAGCACTGCGCATCTCGTTTGATGACCGCGTAAACCCGGGCGATCTGGACGACTTTGCCCGGGCGCTGCTGTCGATCGTGGGTGCAGCATGATCGTCGCCGAGCTCGAGCGCGCCCTGCTGGCGCGCTATCCCAAGACGGACGCCGAACCTTGGGACCATGTAGGCTTATCCGTAGGCGACCCCGATGACGAGATCCGCGGCGTGGCCTGCGCACTCGACGCCACCAGGGCCAACGTGCACCGCGCCTTGGAGGCCGGTGCTAACGTGTTGCTCACGCATCATCCCGTCTACATCAAGGCGCCCGAGGCGTTTTGCCCGCCCAGTGCGATGCGTCCCCAGTGCAGCGCGGCACTCTACGAGGCGGCCCGCTGCGGAGTGAGCATCATCTCGCTCCACACAAACCTGGACCGCTCGCACGAGGCGCGTGTCTGCCTAAGCGATCTGCTGGGCGCCACGTCTGTGAGCTCGCTGGAGCACATGAACGACCACGAGTCGACCGGTCTGGGCGCGCTTGCAACGCTCAACGACCCGTGCACACTACGCAATCTTGCCACCCGTGCTGTCACAGCCTTCGGAAGTGACCCACGCGTGTGGGGTAACGCCGATCACCCGTGCCGCACCATCGCCATTCTGGGCGGCTCCCTCGGCGACTTTGGCGAGCTTGCCATCGCCGCCGGTGCGGATGTCATCGTGACCGGAGAAGCCGGGTACCACGTGGCGCAGGACCTCGTTCTGCGCGGTCTGAGCGTCATCCTGCTCGGTCACGACCGCTCCGAGGAGCCGTTCGTGGATATCTTGATGAACTCTGCGGTTGACGCCGGGGTCGACCCCCGTCATGCGATTAAAATACTGAACCCTTGCCAATGGTGGACTGTGACAAAAGGAGAGAACTTATGAGCGCCGGCGCTACGCTACTCAAGCTGCAACAGATCGATTTGGAGCTCGCCCGCAACAAAAGCGAACTTGCCAATATGCCGGAGCTCAAGGAGCTCGCTTCCAAGCGCAAGACCTACGTTAAGCTCAAGGCCGAGATGACCAAGCTCTATGCTCAGCGCAAGGACCTGGACATTGAGCTTGACGATCTCAACACCACCGAGATCCAGACCAACAACGCCATTGAGGCAGCCAAGAAGCGCCACGTCGACGGCTCTGACTACCGCGAGGTCCAGGATCTGGAAAACGAGCTCGCCACCCTGGCAAAACGCCTGGACAAGATCGAGCACACCCGCAAGGACGTCGTTGTCGCCCATAAGGAAGCGCTTGACCGTGAGGCTCGCGCGCAGGCCATCATCGCCAAGTTCGAGGAGGGCGTGAAGGCCGACACCAAGGCCGCCCGCGCCAAGGCCGCCGACCTGCAGGCCCAGATTGATGCCGCCACCAAGGAGCGCACCGCGCTTGCCGCCACGCTGCCGACCGACGTGCTCACCGATTACGAGCGTCTGCTCAAGCAGTTCCGCGGCCTGGCCGTCGAGACAATCAAGGGCAACATCCCCACGGTCTGCCACACCGCGCTGCAGGCGTCGTCCATGAGTGACCTCAACCACGACGGCAGTGAGATTACGCACTGCCCGTACTGCCACCGCCTGCTCGTGCTCCCCAGCAAGGAAGCTTAAACGATGGCGGCACCCAACAATTCAATGCAACTTGAGGGAAAAACGATCCTGCTGGGCATTACCGGCGGGATCGCCGCCTATAAGTCGTGCAATATCGTTCGCCTGCTGCAAAAGCGCGGCGCGCGCGTCAAGGTCGTTATGAGCGAACATGCTACGGAGTTTGTGGGCCCGCTCACCTTCCGCGCCCTCACGGGCGAGCCCGTTGCCGTGGGCCTGTTCGACGACCCCTCCGACCCCATCCACCACATTTCGCTGGCGCAGGAGCCCGACTTGGTGGTCGTGGCGCCCGCGACGGCCAACATCATTGCCAAGATGGCCAATGGCATCGCCGACGATCTCATCTCCACCACGTTGCTTGCAACGCCGCGCCCCATCGTGATCGCGCCGGCCATGAACAATGGCATGTGGAAGGCGCCTGCCACGCAGACAAATATGGCCACGCTGCGCGAGCGCGGTGTCCACGTTGTGGGTCCGGGAAGCGGCTACCTTGCCTGCGGCGATGTGGATACGGGACGCATGAGCGAGCCCGAGGACATCGTCGAGGCCGTCTACGAGGTGCTCAAGCCCGTCCCGCAAGACCTGGCGGGCAAGCGCATCGTGATTACTGCCGGCCCCACGCACGAACCGATCGACCCGGTGCGCTTCATCGGCAACCGGTCGTCGGGCAAGATGGGCATCGCCCTGGCGGGGGAGGCCGCTCGCCGCGGCGCTGCGGTCACGCTTGTGCTGGGGCCGACATCGCTCGATGTTCCCCGCGGCGTGGAGTGCGTGCGCGTACAGACCGCAGCAGAGATGCTACAGGCGGCTCTGAGCGCCTTTCAGACGGCCGATGCGGCCATTTGTGCGGCCGCTGTCGCCGACTACACCCCCGCGGCCCCTGCCGACCATAAGCTCAAAAAGGCCAACGAGCGCCTGGATTGCATCGAACTGGTCGAGACAGCCGATATTTTGGCCGAGCTTTCGCGCCAAAAGGGAGAGCGGTGCGTGATTGGCTTTGCGGCCGAGACCGATAACGTCGTGGAGTACGCGCAGCGCAAGCTCGCCCGCAAGGGCTGCGACGCGATCATCGCCAACGATGTCTCGCGCGCCGATTCGGGCTTTGGAACCGACACCAATAAGGCCTGGATTGTGAGCACAGCGGGTACGCAGGAACTTCCCGTGCTAACAAAACCCCAGCTAGCAGATACAATTTTAGACCTGCTTCAAAATATTTAAAAAAGTTCTTGCACAAGGGCAAAGTTTCGGGTTAATATACTCCCTGTTGCGAGCGAGAGCAGAGCAACAAACAAAAGCTTCGGGACGTGGCGCAGCTTGGTAGCGCACTTGACTGGGGGTCAAGGGGTCGCTGGTTCG
>CABUWA010000162.1 GCA_902495085.1 uncultured Collinsella sp.
ACCGATGACGATGCCTGCCGCGACGCTTCCAAGATGGAGATCGTCCGCCGCTACTTTACCGCGGTCGAAAATGTGCGCCGTACCGGCGTGGGCGATGAGCAAGTCGACCGTCTCAAGATTATTATGAAGAAAGCCGGCATCGATAAGAACTACTCACCGGCGCGCTCGGCGGCCCTCACCAGGGAGCAGCTGACGGGTGGTCCCGTGGGGGCCATGGTCATGCCCGATGGCTCCGTGGTGACCGGTAAGACCTCCACGCGCCTGGGCGCCGCAAGTTCGCTCATTATGAACGCCCTCAAGCACGTCTCGGGCGTCGACCTTGAGCTCGAGGTTATCAGCGATGAGGCGATCGAGCCCATCAGCAAGCTCAAGACGCATTTCCTGGGCAGCAAAAACCCGCGCCTCCACACCGACGAGACGCTTATGGCGCTGTCGATCACCTCGGCCACGAGTGAGACGGCCGCTCGCGTCCTTTCGGGCCTGGAGCAGCTGCGCGGTTGCGATGCCTTTTTTAGCGTGATTATCTCGCCGACGGACGAGACGGTACTGCGCAAACTGGGTATCAACGTGTGCTGCGAGCCCAAGTTTGAGCGCCGCGGTTTCTTCCATCGCTAAGTTTGAAGCACCGCGGTAATTGCATTGCATTTTGGCCGTATCGGGTTAGCGCCCGGTACGGCTTTTTGATCAATAAAGCGCCTATTTCGGCGAAAAAT
Source organism: uncultured Collinsella sp. (assembly GCA_902495085.1). Classification (GTDB taxonomy): domain Bacteria; phylum Actinomycetota; class Coriobacteriia; order Coriobacteriales; family Coriobacteriaceae; genus Collinsella. The sequence goes on from CABUWA010000162.1 coordinate 714, forward strand.
AGCTGTTTACCTGCCTAGAAACAATTTGAGCGGTATACAATAACCATAACTGTTTCATCCTTAGCGGGATGCCGCATGATGGATATTACCTGCCATCGTGAGGTGTGTCGGTCGCGCACGGCGCGTTAGATGCTCGTGCTCGGTTTGAGGAGGCTGCTATGGCGGGCAAGGGTCGTGCGAGTGTCAACGATATGAAGCGTGTCGAGGTGCTGGTGTTGATGGAGATCGACCGGCAAACCGAAGACAATGGCGGGCCGTATGGTTTCTCGCGCAAAACGCTTGCCGAGCGCGTGGGGGTTTCGCCGTATCGTGCCCGCGCCGCAATCGATCGCTTGGATTCCGAAGGCATGATTGATGTCGTCTCGCGTTATAGCGACGACGGCGGTCAGCTTGCAAATGGCATTTGCCTCACCGAACATGGCAAGTGGTATCTTGAGGGCGTCCGTACCGGCATGCTCGTTCAAGAAATGCTCGAGGACGAGGTTGCTGATCGATAGCAGCATGTAACCCTTGCCATAGCGACGCCGCCTGGGAAACCGGGCGGCGTTTTGTTTCAAGATTGAGAAATGCAATCGCACGCGAGAAAAATTGCGAACGGTCCGCGGCGCGAGTATTACAATGAAGACCCGTAAGATGTGGATAAACAACTTCTACGGGAAGCGCAGGTAACTCAATATGACCAAGCATGTGTTCGTAACCGGTGGCGTGGTTTCGTCCCTGGGCAAGGGTATCACCGCGGCCTCGCTGGGCCGTCTGCTCAAGTCGCGTGGCTACAAAGTAACGATGCAGAAGGCCGACCCGTATTTGAACGTCGACCCCGGTACCATGAGCCCATTCCAGCATGGTGAGGTCTTCGTTACCGAGGATGGTTACGAGTCCGACCTGGATCTGGGTCATTACGAGCGCTTTATTGATGAGAACCTGACCCGCGATTCCAACTTTACGACCGGTGCCATCTACAAAAGCCTAATCGCCCGCGAGCGTCGCGGCGACTTTTTGGGCGGTACCGTGCAGGTGATTCCCCACGTCACCAATGCCATTAAGGACAAGTTCCGCCGCATCGAGGAGCAGACCGGCTCCGATGTAGTCATCACCGAGCTGGGCGGCACGATTGGCGACATCGAGTCCCAGCCGTTTGTCGAGGCCATCCGTCAGTACCGCAAGGAGGCCGGCCCCGAGAACGTCTGCTACATCCACGTGTCGCTCGTTCCCTATATCGCCGCCGCCCACGAGGTCAAGACCAAGCCCACACAGCATTCCGTCAAGGAGCTCCGCAGCTTTGGCATCCAGCCCGATATTATCGTGCTGCGCTCCGACCACCATATCGATGACGCTATCCGCGGAAAGATCGCAAGCTTCTGCGACGTCGACACCGATTGCGTCTTTACCAACGAGGACTGCGCGAGCATTTACGATGTTCCGCAGCTGCTTGCCGAGCAGGACTTTGACCTGCGCATTTGCGAGCGCCTGGGTCTGGACCCGCGTGAGCGCGACATGAGCGAGTGGAACGAGTTCCTGCGCAAACAGAATCACGCCAACCATCACGCCGACAAGGTGAAGATCGCCGTCGTGGGCAAGTACACGCAGCTGCCCGATGCGTACCTGTCGGTTATCGAGGCCCTGCACCATGCGGGCGTCTTCTACGATCGCCATGTGGACGTCCAGCTGGTCGACGGCGAGAGCCTCGACGAGCAGAATGTCTCCGAGGTTCTGGGCGACGCCTCGGGCATCCTGGTCCCCGGCGGCTTTGGCAAGCGCGCCCTGGAGGGCAAGATCCTCGCGGCCGAGTTTGCCCGTGAGCACAAGATTCCGTATCTGGGCATTTGCCTGGGTATGCAGGTGGCCGTGTGCGAATTTGCGCGCAATGTCGTCGGCCTTGCCGGCGCCAGCTCCTCTGAGTTCGATCCGGATGGCCCGTATAGTGTCATCGATCTGATGAGCTCGCAGGAGGACGTGACCGAGAAGGGCGGCACCATGCGCCTGGGCGCCTATCCGTGCAAGCTCGCCGCCGATACTCTTGCTCGCGAGGCATATGGCGAGGAACTCGTCTACGAGCGTCACCGTCACCGCTTTGAGTTCAACAACGCCTTCCGCGACCAGCTCGAGGACGCCGGTTTGGTTATCTCGGGTCTGTCGCCTGACGAGCGCCTGGTCGAGATGGTCGAGCTGCCGCGCGACGTGCATCCGTGGTATGTGGCAACCCAGGCTCATCCCGAGTTCAAGAGCCGCCCGACCAACCCGCAGCCGCTGTTCCGCGAGTTCGTACGCGCTTCGATCGGCCAGTACGAGGGTGTCGACCGTCTGCAGGTGACGCCCATGAACCTCGCTACGGACTAAGGGTGCCGGCGAATAAGGAACATACCGAAGCTACTCCCTCGTCGCTCGCCGTGGCGGCGGGGGAGTATCTCGATTACCTCGCGGTCGAGCGGGGTTTGGCGCGCAACACGATTGCGGCCTATCGTCGTGACCTGACGACGTACTGCGCCTATCTGGAGCGGGCGGGTATTGTGTCTTTTGAAGAGGTGACCCGTCGGGTCGTGGAGGGCTTTGTCGCCGACCGTCGCGATGGGGGCTATTCCGATGCCTCGGTGGAGCGTGCGCTTGCGGCCGTGAAGGGCCTGCATGCCTTTTTGGTGCGCGATGGGGCTGTGGCCCAAAATCCAACGGCGGCGTTGCGCCTGCCTAAAAAGGCTGAGCGTTTGCCGGAGTATCTATCGGTGGAGGATGTCTCGGCGCTGCTCGATCAAGACTTCCCCGAGGGCGAGATGGGCTTGCGCGACCATGCCATCTTGGAAGTGCTCTACGGATGCGGCTTACGTGTGAGCGAGTTGGTGGGGCTCGATGTGGGCGATATCCATATCGACGATGGCTTTGTGCTCGTTCGCGGTAAGGGCTCAAAGGAACGCCTGTCACCGCTGGTGGGAAGCGCGGCGCGAGCTCTGACGCTCTATGTAACTGAGGGGCGTTCTCGCTTGGCGGTCCATGCCCGCGGAACCGAGACCTCGGCGGTCTTTTTAAATAAGAACGGCCGCCGTCTGTCGCGCCAGGGCATCCATGCCATCTGTGAGCGCTACGGGCGCCAGGTGGGACTGGTGGGGCTCCATCCCCATACGCTGCGTCACTCCTTTGCCACCCATATGCTTGCGGGCGGCGCAGACCTCCGTGTGCTACAGGAGATCTTGGGGCATGCCGATATATCGACCACGCAGATCTACACGCATGTCGATCGTACGCAACTGACCGAGGTCTATCTGGCGGCGCACCCGCTGGCACATCGCTAGCACCTC
>CABUWA010000163.1 GCA_902495085.1 uncultured Collinsella sp.
ATCGTAGTCACCTGCGGCTCCACCGAGGCCATGATGGCCGCCATGATGACGGTCACCAACCCCGGCGACAAGGTCGTCATCTTCTCGCCGTTCTACGAGAACTACGGCGCCGACACGATCCTTTCGGGTGCCGAGCCCATCTACGTGCCGCTCAACCCGCCCACATTCGACTTTGACCGCGAGGTACTCGAGGCGGCCTTCCGCGACAACGACCCCAAGGCCATCGTCCTGTGCAACCCTTCCAACCCCTGCGGCAAGGTCTTTACACGCGATGAGCTCACCTTTATCGCCGCCCTCTGCAAAAAGTACGACACCTACTGCATCACCGACGAGGTCTACGAGCACATCGTCTACGCGCCCCACGAGCACGTCTATATGGCCACGCTGCCCGGCATGTTTGAGCGCACCATCAGCTGCAGCTCGCTGTCCAAGACCTACTCCATCACCGGCTGGCGTCTGGGCTACACTATCGCCCCTGCCGAAATCACCGAGCGCATCAAAAAGGTCCACGACTTCCTCACCGTGGGTGCCGCCGCTCCCCTGCAGGAAGCCGTCGTCACCGCCCTCAACTTCGACGACAGCTATTACGATGAGGTCCTCGACCTCTATACCGCCAAACGTGACCTGTTCTGTCAGGGACTCGACAGCATCGGTCTTGAGCATAACGTGCCGCAGGGCGCCTACTACGTCATGATGGACATCTCTGAGTTTGGCTATGACAGCGACCTCGAATTCTGCGAGGACCTCGCGTCTAAGGTGGGTGTGGGCGCCGTGCCCGGCTCGAGCTTCTTCCGCGAGCCCGTCAACCACCTGATTCGTTTCCACTTTGCCAAGCGAGACGAGACGCTTAACGCGGCGCTGGAGAACCTCAAGTCGCTACGTGATAAAATCAAGCCGCGCGGGTAAGGACGGCCCGGCAACTAAAGTAACCAAAGAAGCCTCGCACCGCCCGCCGCGTTGCGAGGCTTCTTTCTATAGCGCTTTCTTAAATGGTTTAGAGCTCTATACTTTAGTCACGGAGCAACTCGTCCCAGAGAAAGGAATACTATGGCAGAGCAGCAGCTTATCGGAGCGCTCGAGGCCGGCGGCACCAAGATGGTCTGCGCCACGGGCTATGCGGACGGTACGGTCCTGGAGCGTGAGCAGATCGCGACCACGACCCCGCAGGAGACCGTCGAGGCCGTCAACGCGTGGTTTGCCGACAAGGGCATCGCCGCGCTGGGCATCGGCGCCTTTGGCCCCACCGCAGTCAACCCTGCCTCGCCCCAATACGGCAAGATCCTGGAGACGCCCAAAACGGCATGGCGCTACTTTGACCTGCTGGGCACTATCCAAAACGAGCTCAATATCCCCTGCGGCTACGATACCGACGTCAACGTCGCCTGCCTAGGCGAGGTCACGTTTGGTTGCGCCAAGGGCCTTACCGATGTGGTCTACCTGACCATCGGCACCGGCGTGGGCGCCGGCGTGCTCTCGGGCGGTAAGCTCGTGCACGGCATGATGCATCCCGAGGCCGGCCACATCCTGGTCACGCGCGACCCGCGCGACACCATCGGCGAACATAGCGCCTGCCCCTTCCACGACAACTGCCTCGAGGGCCTCATCGCCGGCCCCGGCGTTAAAAAGCGCTGGGATGGCAAGAGCGCCGGAGACATGGCCGATGACCCGGAGGCCATGGACCTGCTCGCCGGCTATCTGGCACAAGCACTCATGACCTACACGCTGTGCTACGCGCCGCAAAAGATCATCATCGGCGGCGGCGTGGCCGACCACACCCCCATCGTGCCGCTCGCACGCAAGAAGTGCGCCGAGATGCTCAACGGCTATATCGTCACGCCCGAGGTCAACGACATCGATAACTACATCGTCAACAACAGCCTCGAGGGCAAGCAGGGCATTATGGGCTGCCTGGCCCTGGGCGCACAGGCGCTTCAGTAGCAGACGCACCCACAGGGCGTGGCGCGCTCGGCAAATCCAACCTACGGAACGACGCCACCACGCCCCATATAAGCCCTCAAATAAAAAAGGCCGCCTAGGACCAAACAATACGTCCTAGGCGGCCTTTTTGGCGCACATCAGCGACCGTAAGAGATATCGGAGCACAACGCCCGTTGCCGCTCCACAGCAGTCGATCATCACATCGGTGATCATGCCGGCGCGTCCCGGCACAAAGAGCTGAATCGTCTCGTCGATCGAGGGAATCAGCAGCAGGAACACCGCCGTGGGCAGCAGCACGTCAAAGGTGCGCCGGCCCTCAAGATCAAAGGCGTGCGTTGCCAGGATGCCGAGCACCATATACTCGGTAAAATGCGCGCACTTGCGAACAACAAAGTTGGTCACCCATTCATATGGAAGTCCCACGCCGTGCAGGAAACAGCGGATAGCTTCCATGACCGTTAGGCTCAGCGAGCCCGACCCCGAGCCGGGAACCAGCGAATTGCCCCAGATCAAGAGCGCCATCAGGCAGGTCACGACCGCCCATTTTCGATTGATCTTAACCATGCAGAAGTTATGCCTCCGCGCGGAGCGACGCAAAGCTGGCGGTACCGCCCTCGATAACGCTCAGATAGGCACGGCCCGTACGCTTGGCGGTAGAGGACTGCAGGCGCTCGATCTCTTCCTCGAGGATCTGATTGACGCGCTCGTGACGACGATTTTCCATAATGCCAGCGGCAATAGCCTCGGCCCGCTCGATGCTCTCGCGCGAGATGCGGGCGGTATCCTCGGGGAACACAGCGCTGTGACGGCCGACATAGGCGGGGGTAGCAGGCTGAGGGGCAGCGACGGGAGCGGGCGCTACAACAGGAGCGGGCTCGTCAATCTCATCCAGAATCGCGGTGGCGGCGGCCCACATGTCCTCGTGGCCCGAGTAATCGGCCATGGGGACATCGACCTCGAGCGAGGCGTCCGGAAGGTCGCCGGTGTCGATGCGATCTTGGGCATCAATCGATGCGGTGATGGCTGCAGGCTCATCGAGGTCATCGAGATCGATGTCCGCGGCACCGGAGATGATAGGCATGCTGGCGAGGTTTGCGTTGTACGGCGCAGCCTCGGCCGCCTGCTGCTGGGCAGGAGCGCCCCACAGCGAGCTTTCGGCGGCACGGCGGGCGGCAACGGCCTCCTCGTCCGCAGTAATGGCTTCATCAACGTACGAATTATCGGCAGAAGCGTTCACGTCCGCCGAGGTAGCGCTGTAGGCGTTATTGGCTGCCGCGTTTGCAACGAGTGCCACGAAAGCTGCCGTGCTGCCCGCAGGGGCGGCCTGGGAGCCAGACACGGCGCGTGCCGCGGCGGCGATGTCGTCGCGATTGAGGGAGCCGGTCTGCCCGCCGTTGGTGAGCTCGTCGATGGCGACTTGATAGACGTCGCGCGAGCGTGCGGGGTCGCAGCTCACCGGCGAATCGTCGTCGAGCATACTGTCGATCATGGACCAAGCCTCGGCCTCGTCCATAGCATCTGCGGCTCGAGCGATGGTAGGGACACCATCATCGGCATGACGGCGCTGGAACGCACCAGTCAGGCCGGAAAGGAATGCCGAGGTAGACTGCTCCGGCTGAGCCTGAGAAGCAGAAACAGCAGCATAAGGAGTCGCATCCTGCTGCTGAGCTGGAATCGAGGCGGTCTTGAACTCGCTTTGATGCTGATTGAGATTGGCGGCACCGCCCATGGCATCGGGCTGGAACAGACGCTCTTCACGCTGCGCACGGTACTCGGAAATACCCAGCGAGGCGGCATAGATACCCACGCCCGCCACCGCGCCCACGGCGAAGGGAACCGCACCCGCCACGACCGTCTCGTTCACCGACGAAAACGGCAGCGTCGCGGCATACATAACCACGGGAGCGGCAAGGCCGATCCCGCACGAAAGTCCGGCAAGAACTGCTCGTTGTGTTGCATCAGAAGAAGCCATGAGCTCTCCCCATCTTCCAGCACCCAAATCGCATCATTCAGTTGGCTGCGCGAGAGAAGATGAAGCGGGGCTATGCCCCAAAGCAAC
>CABUWA010000164.1 GCA_902495085.1 uncultured Collinsella sp.
GCGATACCCCACGTGCTTGGGGCCGCCCAGGGCACCATGGCGCCGTCCTGCGCGCTCGCACGACGCCGGCGCTTCCAAAGTGGGCGGCACTGCGGATTAAACGCTCGGAGCGAAAACTCGAAAATAATGCCGCGCACCAGGAGCTCTTCGCAAAATGGCGCGCCAATCACCGTGGTCAGAACGGCCAGATAGCTCGTGTCGCCCATGCCTGTTTCCTCGACGAGCTCGCTATAGTCTGCCGCGACCTCGGGCAGCAGCGACAGCACGCCGTCGCATAGGTAGCTAATGACCACCTGCATGGACAGGCCGATCACGACAACGCAGACGATGCGCTTCCATGCCGCGCCTGCTCCCCCACCGAGCGGGCGCTCGCCTTGCCGGCGCGCCATAAACGAGCGCGGCCACAGATAACGCCACCACAGCAGCGCCATCAAAAATGACGCCGTCTGAGCGGCAGCCTGGAACCATTGAATATCGAGGTTGTCGATCGGGAAACCCGTCAGCACCGACACGGCATCGAGAACTGAAAACAGAACCACGCTCAGGGCTATATCGGCAGCGACAACGCCAAAACAGGCAAGCGCCCACGCCATCGCATTGAGCATGCCAACCTCCTCAAAACCCGGCACTTAGGGACGTTCCTTAACTGCCGGCTGAAAAGGAACGTCCCCAAGTGCCGGCAGTTTGGGACAGTCATTGTTGATGAGAATCGGGCGCAGCGCCAAAAGCCCCGCTCGGCGAGATGTCGAACGGGAAGGTGCCGCAGCGATTGAAAGCGGCGATGAACATGCGGATGGCGTTGGACGGTGTGGTGCCCACGAGCTGGGTTGCCGCCGCGAAGGCCGCCTTTTCCTCGGGCAAAACCTTCGCGACAACCGGGGTCATGTGTTCTGCCATGGCGCTTCCTTCTTGAAACGACGGTGGTGCGGATGGATGCGGGCCACGCGGCTGGGCGACGGGCTGTGAAGGCAACCCGATTGGCCCGCATCTGGAGTTTGTTCTACGGCGTTGGTATTACTTGGTAATCCTAAGTATTACCCCGTAGATAGAATACCATACCCGACCCCATGGAGACAGAAGAAAACGAATCATTTTATTGTTGAGTTAGCGCCTGAAATGGCTTTTAGAGCGTGATGATATCCGAGATATCGAGGGCCCGAGCGTCAGCGGCATCGTGCGTGGCAAGCAACAGCATGCGGCCGTCGAGCAAGTCGAGCACGACCTCGGCGCATGCGTCGCGCGCAGCGATGTCTAGACCGGTAAAGGGCTCGTCCAGAATCACTGCGCCGCCCGGGCACAGCAGGGCTCGGGCAATCTCGACGCGACGACGCTGCCCACCCGAGAGCTCAGCCACGCGTGCATGCACATCGATCCCCGGTACCAGCAGGCGCAACAGGGCTGCGGCACTCGAGGCATCCACGCGCGCGTCGGCGCACACCAGCACATTATCCAAGGCAGAAGCGTCCTCGACCAGGCGCACATCCTGAAACACCATGGAGCACGGTGCGCACTCCCCCGCCGCCAGCGCAAGCAACGTCGACTTGCCCACGCCCGAAGCGCCCATCACACAGGTGCGTCCACCGGCGGGCACATGAAGCACCAGCCCGTCGAGCGCCGGCGCCCAAGGCGCGCGATCGCCCACGGCAAGCGCAAGCTCCGCTGCAGCACCATCGCTCGCAGCCCCTGTACGCCCGCGCAGTCCATGCCCATGCGCCCGCACGGCAGTTCGCCACGCCACGGGCCCCGAAGCCCGCAGCAACCACACCAGCACGCGCTCGCATGCCCACGATGCCGCCACGACCAGCACGGTCCACGCCAGCAGGTCAGCCGTCTCGATGAGCAGCTTCGCCTGATAGATGCGCTCGCCCACGGTGCCCGTCGCCATGCCGATGAGCTCCGCCGCCACGCCGGCCTTCCAGCTCATGCCGATCACGGCACGCGCGCACGAAAGCACAAACGGCAGGACCTCGCGCCAGGTATGGGCGCAAAACAGACGCCAACCCCGCACGCCATGCAGATGAAACATCTGCTCCAGCGACTGATCAACCTGCGTCAAACCCTCGACCAGCGAAAAATACACGCCCGGCAGCGCCATCAAAAAGACCGCGGCGATGCTCACGCGCGCCGACCCCAACCAAATGAGCAGCAGGACCACCACGCAGGCAACCGGTGTCGCCTTAACAAACGAAAGCGCAGGCGCCACCAAGCGGGCAAACGTCAGCGACCGCACCGAGGCTCCCGCCATCACGACGCCGCACACCGCGGCAAGCGCCAGCCCGCCCAAGATACGCGCACCCGAGCCTGCCAGAATCGCCCATGTGCCGGCATCGCATACCAGTCGTAGCAACGCCACCACGACAGCGCCCGGCCCCGGCAAAATCAACGGCTGCGCCACGAGACCCGCCACCAGCACCCACACGGCAAGCCAAAAGGCGGCAACGGCACCTGCTGCCGCCACCGCCTTCATACGCTCTGCCATTTGTCGAGCAAACGCACGCACGGGCTACTCCATGTAGTAGAAATCGTCAGCCGGGAGCTTGCCGCCCACGGCGCTCGCGTCCGCATCGGCCAGCACCTGCAGGTACCCACCGAGCGCCGCCTTCATATCCCTCCCCGTCTGGCACACGAGCATGCACCCGGGAATCGCCTTTTCGGCAATCGCGGCGTTATCCACGATACCCGCATCGACCACGGCCTGAGCCCAGTCCGCCGGCACCGCGTTCACGTCCTCAACGCTCGCAGCATGGCAGCTCAGGAATTCCGCCACGGCCTCGGGATGCTCCTCGGCAAAGGCCCGACGCACCACGGTCACGCCCGTCAGCAAACGGGAGCCCGTGTCGCCCGCCAGCTCATCCCACACATCGGTCAGACTCACCGGCGCCGACAGCTTGCCTTCGCTCTTTGCGATGGCAGCGGTCTTGAACGGCTCGGGCAGCACGCCCACGGCAGACGGATCGGCAAGCAGCACCGAGAGCACCTCGGTGGGCTCGCTCTTAAACTCAAGCGCCACCTGGCCGGTCAGGCCCGCGCGCTCCAACAGGTAGTTCATGACGTACTCCGGCGTGGTGCCCTTGCCCGTCATATAGACAGTATGGCCCGCCAGATCGCCAAACGAAGTAACGTCCGCGTTACCCGTCACCACGTTCAGCACGCCCAGCGTGTTGATGTCGATGACCTGCACCGCACCCTCAGTCTTGTTGTAGAGTACGCTCGCCACGTTGGCGGGCACCAGGGCGATATCGATATCGTCCTGAATGACCTTGGGCACAATCTCATCGGCGGCAGTATTGATCGCAAAGTCGAACTCATTGTCCGTCTCGCCATCGGCTGCCCGGTCCATAAACTGCACCAGACCAATCGAGGTCGGCCCCTTGAGCGAGGCGACGCGCACCTCGACCGGCTCTGCAGCAGCACCGGCGCCGTCCGTGGCAGCCGAGCCCGCGGCGGACCCGGCACCGGCAGCCCCGCCGCCACAGCCCGCGAGTGCAAGCGACAGCGCACCCGCGGCAAGCGCCGAGGCAAACCCCCGGCGCGACAGCTCAAAATCAAACGCGCGCATCGCTAGCACGTCCCCTCGTTAGGCATCGTCCATGCGTGATGGTCGGTATGCAGCAGATCCTCAGCCAGCGACGAGAGCGGCTCGCCCAAGAACTCGCGGTAGCACGCCTGGACATCGGGATTCTCGTGCGAGAAACGAATGTCCGCAGCGGCATCCAGGCCCCAGAGCACCTGGCCACGCTCGGCTGCCAGCTCGCAGCCGTCGTGGATGGGCTGACCGCCGCCACCGACGCAGCCGCCCGGGCACGCCATAACCTCAACGAAGTCATAGCTCACGCGGCCGTCGCGAATCGCGTCGAGCAGACGGGCAGCGTTGCCCAGCCCGTGTGCCACGGCGACGCGCACCTTGGTGCCATCGATATCGGCCACGGCCTCCTTCCAGCCGTCCAGGCCGCGCACATCGGTAAAGAAGTCGGCGTCGGGGTTCTTGCC
>CABUWA010000165.1 GCA_902495085.1 uncultured Collinsella sp.
GGCACGCCCGGTCCCGTTCCGAACCCGGAAGCTAAGCCCCATCGCGCCGAGAGTACTGCGGGGTCAGCCCGTGGGAGGCCAGGGCGCCGCTGACCGGTGGACGGCACCGAGCCGTCATCCAGACTGAAGAAGGGGGAGGCCTCGCGGCCTCCCCCTTTTTTTGCGTTTGATGGAGAGTTGTAATAGAAGAACTCGCCTTCGTTTAGCTTGTCTTACTGTTTGGCTGTATTTTGAGTCCTTCTTTTGTATTTGCGCGATAATAACTCCCATTGGCGTTAGGGAGGACTTGATGTTTACCGTTTTTGTCTTGGGCAATATTGCTTCGGGTAAGTCGACTGCCTGCCGCTATCTCAAATCTCATGGCGCCATGCTTATCGATCTGGATGAGCTTGCCAAATCGCTGTATGTGCCAGGCTCCGATATCGTCAATGCCCTCGCGGAAGAATTCGGTTGGGACATTCTGGATGGGGAGGGCGGCATTCGCCGCAATGTCCTCGCTGCTCGAGCTTTCGCCTCACCTGATACAGTTGCGCGGCTCAATGACATCGTTCATCCGGTTCTCATTGAGCAGCTTTCGCTGAGGATCCTTGATCCGGTCTGCTGTACGGTTTCGTCCCCCCGTTACCCCTTTGCGGTTGTCGAGGTTTCTGCCCCGACTGGTTTTGAGGATGCTTTTGGCCTGGCTGATGAAATTCTGGTTATCAGCGCTCCTTTAGCAGTTCGTCGCGAGCGTGCCATTCATCGTGGTATGGAGTCCTCTGATTTTGATGCGCGCTCTGCATGCCAATCTGATGAGGCTTCGCTTTGCAATCTCGCTACGACGGTCATCGATAATGCGGCAGGCGATAACTCGCTCTTTGAACAACTGGACGCATGGCTTGCGCGCCATGGCTTTGGGGACGTAGTGGATAAGGAGGAGCCCGATGCCTAAGACACGTTTCTTTACGTGGTATCGCGTGGCGCCACTTGCCGTTATGTTTGTCTTCGGCCTTATTTCGCTCGTCTACTCGTTTGCCCCTGCCGCCTTCTTTAAGCCTTTGTATCCAATTGACTATGAGGCGTACGTAAAGCAATCGAGCATTTCGCACAATCTTGATCCGTATCTGGTGTGCGCTGTCATAAAGTCGGAATCGAATTGGGATCCCGAGGCTGAGTCGAATCAAGGCGCACGGGGATTGATGCAGCTGATGCCCGAGACTGCCCAGGATATGATTGCCAAGGGTCTTGTCGATGGTAGCGAGTATTCAGCCGACAACCTTAACGATCCCGCTACGAACATCGAGTTTGGTTGTGCGTATCTTTCGTATCTTCTAACGTATTTTAACGGGTCGACTGACAGTGCCATTGCCGCCTATAACGCCGGCATGGGCAATGTCGACGGATGGGCGCAGCAGAGCACGTCGCTTCATAATGCAATCACCTTTCCCGAGACGCAGGCGTATCTGATTCGTGTCAATAATGCCTGGGTTCGCTATAAGACCCTCTATCCCGATCGGTTCGTATAGGACTATGCCTGCCGCCTGCGTATACTGCAGATATATGAGTTAGGAGTATCCATGGCGGAATTTGAAGTTGAGCGTGTTGGAGGAGAGCTCAAACGTTTTGGCGTTGAGGGCTCTGAGGTGCCGTTTAAGGTCGTGTCTCCATACGAGCCCGCTGGTTCCCAGCCTAAGGCCATTGAGTCGCTTGTGCAGGGCGTGAGGGACGGAGATCGCTATCAGGTTTTGCTGGGCGTGACTGGTTCGGGCAAGACCTTCACGATGGCTAAGACTATTGAGGCCCTGGGGAAGCCGACGCTGGTCATGGCTCCCAACAAAACGCTTGCCGCTCAGCTCGCGAGCGAGCTCAAGGAATTCTTCCCTGACAACGCCGTGGTCTATTTTGTGTCGTACTACGATTACTATCAACCCGAAGCGTATGTGCCGCAAAGCGATACGTATATCGAGAAGGATTCCTCGATTAACGAAGAGGTCGAGATGCTGCGACATCAGGCGACCGCATCGCTGCTATCTCGACGCGATGTGATCGTCGTCGCATCGGTCTCGTGTATCTATGGCATTGGCTCCCCCGAGGACTATGCGGGCCTAGCTCCGAACGTCGACAAGAAGGTGCCGCTCGAGCGCGATGACTTTATCCATGCGCTTATCGATATCCAGTACGATCGCAATGACTATGATTTGGCACGTGGCACCTTCCGCGTGCGCGGCGATGTCGTCGACGTGTATCCGCCCTATGCCGAGCATCCGTTGCGGTTTGAGTTCTTTGGCGACGAGGTCGAGCTGATTGCCGAGATCGACGAGGTCACCGGCGAGATGCTGCGTGAGTACGAGGCCATTCCCGTGTGGCCGGCCTCGCACTACGTGACTGAGAAGCCTAAGGTCAAAGCGGCTCTGAAATCAATCAGCGAAGAGTGCGAGAAACGTGTGGCCGAGCTCAAGGCGACTGATAAGCTGCTCGAGGCACAGCGTCTGCAGCAGCGCACCGACTATGATCTCGAGATGCTCGAGACCATGGGTTTTTGTAACGGTATCGAGAACTACTCGCGTCATCTGGACGGTCGAAAACCGGGCGAGCCGCCGTTTACCCTGATCGATTACTTTCCTAAGGATATGCTCTGCATCATCGACGAGAGCCATGTAACGGTGCCGCAGATCCGCGGCATGCACGAAGGCGACCGCTCGCGTAAGGTGACGCTGGTGGAGCATGGTTTTCGTCTGCCTTCGGCACTCGATAACCGCCCGCTTCGTTTCGATGAGTTTGAGGCGAGGGTTCCCCAGTTCATCTACGTTTCGGCCACGCCGGGCGACTATGAGCTGCGGGTTAGCCAGAACGACGTTGAGCAGATTATTCGTCCGACCGGCCTGCTCGACCCCAAGATTGATGTGCGTCCGGTTCGTGGGCAGATTGACGATCTTGAGGACGAGATTCGCGAGCGCGTTGCCCGCAAGGAGCGCGTGCTGGTGACCACGCTCACCAAGCGCATGGCCGAGGACCTGACCGACCATCTGCTTGATGCCGGCATTAAGGTCAATTACATGCACTCCGATACGGCGACGATGGACCGTGTCGAGATCCTGCGAACGCTGCGCGAGGGAAAGATCGATGTTCTCGTTGGCATCAACCTGCTCCGCGAGGGTCTAGACCTTCCCGAGGTCTCGCTGGTGGCAATTCTCGACGCTGACAAGGAAGGCTTCTTGCGCAACCGCCGTTCGTTGATTCAGACGATTGGCCGTGCGGCCCGTAATGCCGACGGCGAGGTCATCATGTATGCAGACGTTGTGACCGATTCGATGAAAGAAGCCATCGAGGAGACGCAGCGCCGTCGCGAGATTCAGATGGCATATAACGAAGAGCATGGCATTGTGCCCAAGACGGTCCGCAAGGCCATTAACGACATTTCGAGCTTTATTGCCGAGGCCGAAAAGACTGTGGGCTCGAAGGGGCGCTCGAGAGGCGATTCGCTGGGTCACGGTGCGTTCTATACACCCGACGAAAACGGCGGGGGCGCCGCGCCGGAGACGGTGGCACCCGAGCAGACGCTTGCCGAACAGCTGGAAGGGCTACCGCATGACGAGCTCGTGCGGATCGTCGAGACCATGGAGGAAGACATGCGCAACGCTTCCGCCGCCATGGACTTTGAGGAGGCGGCGCGTCTGCGCGATGCCGTCGTTCAGATTCGGGCGATGCTTGAGGGCGCATCTGAGGACGAAACGATCGAGCGTTTGCGTTCGCAGGCTCGCAAAGGCTCTACCTTTGCTTCGGGTAGAAAACGCCAGGGTGCACGATTCAGGAAGTAGCGAACAGGCCCCGAGTTCCCTGTGGAACTCGGGGCCTGTGTCGTTCGGACGCGGGAGTTCGTGCACTAGAGGTCTGCTATCAGCGCCTCAGCGCAACGGATGCCGTCGGTGGCGGCACTCATGATGCCGCCGGCATATCCGGCACCCTCGCCGCAAGGGTAAAGGCCCGGGGTCGACAC
>CABUWA010000166.1 GCA_902495085.1 uncultured Collinsella sp.
CTCTGGTGTATCCGGACCATGAGCCTCCAATCTTTACGATAATATTCTACTACTATTTGGTAGTAGAATATTATCCGTCCCAACATATTCCATTAGCCGTTCGTCCCAAAACGTATGCCTCTGGGCACTCGAAAATCGAACCCTCGATGCCGTGAACGTCGAGTGCCAAAACCCAGTGTCAAAACCTCCACGTCAATTCCCATGGGAAAATCAAATACGAGGCAGGAGGCTGAAATGACACGTTACGGATATGCTCGCGTGAGCACGAAAGACCAGAGGTTGGACCGCCAGATCGAGGCTCTGGTGAACGCTGGCGTGGCCTATGGCCATATCTACAAGGACAAGGTCACGGGTGCCCAGGACGGCGACCGGATGCAGCAGAAGCGCCTGTTCAAGAAGATGCGGGCGGGCGACGAGGTGGTGGTCGAATCCTGGGAGCGCTTGACCAGATCGACCAGGCAGCTGCTCAACTATGACCTTATGTTTCGAAACCTCGGCGTGAAGCTCACGTCCCTGAAACAGCCCGTGGATCTAGATACCGCATTCGGGCGCTTCGTGCTTGGCACCCATGCTTGCACCGCGGAACTTGAGCGAGATCTGATCAGGCAACGCCAGGCCGAGGGTATCGCCGTCAAACGGAGCCACGGCGGCAACGTGGGTGGCAGGCCTCGCACTGCCGGCGTCAAAGCCGATGCCGCAGTAAGGCTCTATCTTGGAGGAGAGACTTCTATTCCCGATATTTGCGCTGCGACTGGCGTCTCCAAATCAACGCTGTACCGCATCCTTCGTGAACGCAGATTGGTGGGCGTCAGGAAATAAGTCCGTCTGTCGTTTCGCGATTTGCCTAATAGGCCCGAGTGCGGCGGCGTTACTATATAAGGGTGCGGTATTTCTCTAACCGAAAACCTGCGTGAACGCATGACTTGAGACACCTTTTAGAACTCACCGATCGCAGGAAAAAGACAACTCAACAGCGGCCGTGCATTGTTCCCAGCCATATGGCATGGCGGAGCCATGCCCGTTGTTGATTGGAGTGCCGCATCATGGCCGAAAACCAAGTCCAGTCCGAAAAGAAAATGACCAGTCTGAATGTCTCATCGGAGACCCGTGACGCCATAAAGGACATCAGCACGAGCCTTGGTCTCTCGCAGGCCGATACCGTCGCCCGCTTGGTCGACGGCTACCACCCTAACGCCACTCCCGGCGTGAAGGCTGCGCTCGACGCATCGGCCGTCCTCGATGAGGCGGTCGAGCGGGTCAAGCGCATCATCGTGGGCGCTGCCGAAGCTGCCGCAATGGAGGCTCGTGCTGCCCGCGAGGACGCCGACACTGCCAAGAAAAGTGCAATGGAACAGATTCAGAGCATCAAATCTAATTGCGTCGAGCAGGTCGCCGCCATCAAAGAGAAATTCGAGCTGGATACTGCGAGCTTGGAGATTGAGAACGATGAGCTCCACGCCACCGTCGCCGATTACCTCTCGCAGCTCAAGAAGCTCGATTCCGAGAACAATCAGCTCTTGGCAGAATCAGCCGCAAAAGACGATCGAATTGAAAGCATGAGGGGCGCGGTCGACGCCGCGGCCAAGGCTCAGGCCGATCTCAACGTCTCCCTCCTCGCCCAGCGTGACCTGATGGCCGAGGTCGCCGCCCTCAAGGACCGCCTCGCCGCCTCCGAGCAGCGGGCGGCCGTGGCCGAGGCCAAGGTCGAGGTCATGGCCCAGGCGAGGGGCGAGTAGATATGTCCGACAAGCTAAGGCCGTCTCGCCGTGAGTTGATAACGGCAGGGCTAGTCGTCTTTTTGGTCACGGCACTTGTCTGGACTGTCATTGATGGTGCCGGCGCAAATGCGCTCACCATCAGCGGTGTCATCACCCGTCAAAATGCCGTCTGATCTTCGCTTGCAGCAGTTTCAGTGGTCATGCTCATTGGGGCTTGGCTGTTTGGCTGATGGCATTCAAAAACAATTAAGTTTGGAGTAGTCGATGGAACATCTCTCTGTTAAAAAGGCAATCAACCTAGCTCGGAACTTTGGGGCTGCTGGTGTTCTGGCAGCCGCCCTAGTTATGACCTCTGGGTGCAGCCAGGCAGACGATCGTCAGACGGCAGTTCAGGTCGCTGATTCTGATAACGCGCAGGAAGACGGGGTTTACGGCAAGATGGAGTATTCAGTCACCGGCGTCGAGGTGCATGATTCCTCGGCTGGCGATGGCGGGAAGGTTGCCGTTGTTCGCTGGCACGCCATTAACAACCGATCGGCAGATTCATGCGCTGTTGGTAGCTACATCACGGCTTATCAAAATAAGCAGATGCTATCTCGCGGGTTTGCCGCCGATTTGCAGGAAGACCGCTTCTCTTCGCAAGGGCTTGCGCCGGGAGGCGAATGCGACGGTGTGTCGATTTTTGACCTCAACGACATGTCTCCCATCGAAGTGAAAGTCGACGGGATGGGCGCCGGGTCAAACTCCCTCGACCAGACCTTTGAATTGGAGTAGGCCGCAAAGCGTCTAATTTCTAGAAACCTTCTAGAGCATTTCTAGAGGGTTTCTAGAGCCGGGCGCAGCATTTTCGATCGGCACGATGTCTCGGTAGATAAGGCGGTGCCTGTCGTCGCGCCATTCGTCGCCGTGGTAGTGGCCGAAGAACCAGGCGCGGTAGCCGAGCTGCCCGTCGAGCTCGGCAAGGAATCGTTGCAGCTGGTCGTCCAGATACTCGCGTTCGCGTTCCCGGCACAGCTTCTCTGCCAGGTCGGCAGGAGCCTCGTGAGTCACCACGTAGTCGACCTTCCAGCCCACGCGGTCGAGCGAGGTGCGGCATTGCCACATCTCTTCCTCGCTCGGCATCTCCTCGGGCCACCAGCTCCTCCCATCCTTGCGATACTGCCTGTCGTTGCTCGTGGCGCCGCCCATGGCAAGGACTGTGAGCCCGTCGATATCGAACACCTCTCCGCGCATCAGGTGCAGCACGTGCGGTCGCGCCTCATGGACGAGCCCGCCGTTCCACTCCCGCACCGGCAGCTCAGCCAGGGCGTGGTGGTTCTCATGATTGCCGTCCACGAAACACGTGGTCCACGGCTTCGACTCGAACCAGTCAAGCCAGTATTTCTCGGCGTTGGATCCATCCCAGACAAAGCCGAAGTCGCCGGCCACGATCACCACGTCATCGCGCGTCAGAGTCCGGCCCATCGGCCAATTCTTGAAGGCAAACCGGCTGGACCCGTGCTCGGCCCTACCGTGCACGTCGCCCGTCACATAGATAGCCATCAGTACGCACCCCACGGCAGGAGTTTGTCCCCGAGCCTCACGATCCGGTCATACAGCACCGTGTGCCGTTCGTCCGGATTGCCGTCTCGGTGAAAATGTCCGTAATACCAGCGCTTGTAGTCCAGACGATCCTCGAGCTCGTCGAGGAATCCGGTCAGCCGGTCCACATCCGGGCGTTCCCAGCCTGGGTCCGGGTAGAGCGTCGGCGAGAGCATGCGCGTCGAGCAGGTATGGGTGATGACGCAGTCGACCTTCCAGGCGACCTCGTCGAGCCTTGCCCGTGCGGCATCGAAATCGCGCTCGTCCGGCAGCTCCTGCGGCCACCACGAGCTGTACGGGATGCGGTACGCCCTGTCGACGCTCGTCGCCCCGCCCATGGTGAAGACCGTCTTCCCGTCGAGCTCGAAGACCTCCCCGCGCATGAGGCGGCGGATGGACGAAGTATCCGACAGGCGCTGCGTCAGCCCGCCGTGCCACGGCTCCATGGGGCGC
>CABUWA010000167.1 GCA_902495085.1 uncultured Collinsella sp.
ATCTGCACCTGGTCGAGCAGGTCCTCGCCCTCGATAATCACATGTAGCGGAATCACGTAAATGCCGAGCTCTTGGGCGCGGGCGGGGGAGATGTCCGACGTGGAGTCGGTTATGATGGCAAAAGACATAATTGCACCTTTCGTTGGGGCGCCTGCGCGCCGCCTTCTGAGAGCAAAGTGCGACAAGTATAGTGGAGTTGCTCTACATTGCTAGGTTCAATTGTTGAATAGTCAACAGTTTGAAGTGTCAGTGTGGAAATCATCAACTGGGGAAGAGGGATGCCGATGGAGGCGCTGGAGATATGCAGGCGGCCGGTCGCGCTGTTTGATTTCGATGGCACGGTGGCAGATACGGGTCGAGCGGTGATGACCTCGACGCGCAAGACGTTGGCCGCGCGCGGGTTTTCGGAGGCGCAGATGGGTGACCTGCGTCGCATGATCGGGCCTCCGCTGTGGAAGAGCTTCCACGACTTTTACGGCTTTACGCGCGAGGAGTCGCTTGTGGTGGCCGACGAGTACCGTGCCTTTTTTGATGAGCTGGGACCGGAAGAGTATCCCGTGTTCGATGGAATCCCCGAGCTGCTCGATGGCCTTGTCGCGCAGGGGCATCGCTTGGCCGTGGCGACGTCACGCATGGAGGCAAAGTGCATTGACATGGTGGGCGAGCTGGGGCTTTCGCAGTTTGAGGCGGTGGTTGGCATGAATCCGCCGCAGGGACGCGAGACCAAGGCCGATTCGGTTCGCGATGCCCTGGCGGCGCTCGGCGCGACGGCCGACGATGCCGTGATGATCGGCGATCGCTTTAACGATGTGGAGGGCGCGCACGCGATGGGCGTGCCGTGCATCGGCATCTATTCGGGCGCGGCAGCGCCGGGGGAGCACGAGGCCGCGGGGGCGGATGCGGTGGTGCACTCGGTGGCCGAGCTTGCTAAACTTTTCGCTATCTAATGACGTGATGTGAGGGGCGGGCGTGCCCGCTGCTCATTGGTAAGGAGGTCGTCCATGAATCAGGTGGAGCAGAGCGTTGCCGAGTATGTCGATGAGGTCTGGGAAGATGTCGTCGCCGATATCGAGCAGCTGGTGAGCTGTCCGTCCGTGGCAGTTGCTGCCGATGCGGAGCTCGGTGCGCCGTTTGGCCGCCCAGTCCGTGACGCGCTCGATTGCGCGCTCGGCATTGCGCAAAAGCTCGGCTATCAGACGAGCGACGACGAGGGCTATGTGGGAATCGCCGATATCCCGGGTCGCGGCGACAAGCAGCTTGCGACTATCTGCCACGTGGACGTGGTTCCCGCCGGCCCTGGCTGGAACACCGACCCGTTCGCGATGGAGCGCCGCGAGGGCTGGCTGCTCGGTCGCGGCGTGATTGACGACAAGGGCCCGGCGGTGTTGTCGCTTTATGCCGGCGCATACCTGCTCAAGCACGGCATTGTGCCGCGCTATACCTTCCGCGCGCTGCTGGGCTGCGATGAGGAAGTGGGCATGTCCGACGTTCACCATTATCTGGAGAACCACGCAGACCCCGACTTTTTGTTTACGCCCGATGCCGAGTTCCCGGTCTGCAATGCCGAGAAGGGCCAGTTTGGGGCGACGTTTGTGAGCCCTAAGATCGATGGAGGGCGCATTGTGTCCTGGAGCGGTGCCGAGGCGAGCAACGCCATTCCATCGCAGTCTATTTGCGAGCTCGCGATTGCCGCCGATGAGCTGCCGGCGCCGGTCGAGAACGCCGATCGTTTGGAGATCACGGCGCTCGATAACGGCCATGCGCAGATTTTCGCCCACGGCATTGGCGGTCATGCCTCGATGCCCGAGGGAACGATCAATGCCGTCGGCCTGATCGTGGCGTATCTGCGCGAGGCCGAGGACGCGTTTGGCGCCCGTGACGAGCGCTTGTTGACGCCTGCCGAGTACGAGTTTGTCAAGTTTCTGGCCTTTGTGCATGCTGACGCCTATGGCCGCGGCCTGGGCATCGACGCGACGAGCCCCGCGTTTGGCCCGCTCACCTGCAACCCCGGCGTCATCCGTGTGGCGGATGGCCACATCGAGCAGGTCATTGACGTGCGCTTCCCCGATAGCACGAGTGCCGATACCATCCGCGAGCAGCTCGAGCCGCTCGTGGGGCGCTTTGGCGTGACGTGTCGTGTGGGTCGTGCAAAGGTGCCGTTCTCGGTGTCTGCCAACGATCCGGCCGTGAAGGCACTTGTCGATACCTATAACGAGTTTACGGGCAAGCATGCCGAGCCCTTTGCCATGGGCGGTGGCACGTACGCGCGCAACTTTGCCCGCGCCGTCTCGTTTGGCCCCGAGGAGACCGGCCTGGAGCTGCCTGCATGGGGCGGCCAGATGCACGGCCCCAACGAGTGCGCCAATGAGGAACAGCTCAAGCAAGCGCTCAAGATTTACATCGTGGCAATCCTGCGCTTGAATGAATTAGAGCTTTAAGGTTTCGCGGTTTCCCAATCTAAGTTGCGGTGGAATAGTTCCCGAATGGGCCATTTGATGGCCAAGCAGGCACTATTTCACCGCAACTTTGTTTTTATTGGTGTAAAAGGTGCGCCATGTTCGGCGCTGGATTGTTATCCGTTTGTAAAGGCTGGGCAGAGCTTGCGGTAAGGGTCTATCAAATGACCGTAAGAAACCGCAGTTGGCGCGGGCGCTGCCCGATCGAGGCCGTATCTTTCCAAACAGCAAAGCGGGCAGGGTGCCCGCGAGTCGCATGTATGAAAGGAAGATCATGCTCGATCAGGCTTATTCTCGTCGTCAGTTCCTCGGCCTCGCTGGTGGTCTTGCCAGCATCGTCGGTCTCGGTCTCGTTGGTTGCGGCGGCGCAGGCGCTTCCAACGCCGCCGACAAGGGCAGCGCCGCCGCTGCCGAGTCCGTCTCCGGCGAGGTGACCTACGACGGTGCCTCCTCGTTCCAAGCTCTCGTCGAGGCTGCTGCCGAGAAGTTCATGGACGCCAACCCCGACGTCTCCATTTCCGGTTCGGGTAACGGTTCGGGCAAGGGTCTGACCGCCGTCGCCGCTGGCACCGTCACCATCGGTAACTCCGACGTCTTCGCCGAGACCAAGCTCGAGGCCGACCAGGTCAAGAACCTCGTCGACCACGAGGTTGCCGTCGTGGGCATGGGTCCCGTCGTCTCCAAGAACGTCAAGGTCGACGACCTGTCCCTCGAGCAGCTCAAGGGCATCTTCTCCGGCCAGATCACCAACTGGAAGGAGGTCGGCGGCGACGACGCCACCATCGTCGTCCTCAACCGCAAGGCCGGCTCCGGTACCCGCGCCACCTTCGAGGCTGCTGTCTTTGGCGACGAGACCGTCGACTTTAAGGGCGACGCCGAGCTCGACAAGTCCGGCGATGTCCAGACCCAGATAGCCAGCACCGACAACGCCATCTCCTACCTCGACTTCTCGCACTTCGACGACTCCAAGTTCAACGCCGTCAAGGTCGAGGGCGTCGAGCCCAAGAGCAAGAACGTCACCGACGACTCCTTCAAGATCTGGGCGACCGAGCACATGTACTGCGCAAAGGACGCAGACGAGGCTACCAAGGCCTTCCTGGAGTTCATGCTCTCCGACGACGTCCAGGGCAAGCTCGTCGAGGAGCAGGGCTTTATCCCCGTCTCTGCCATGAAGGTCGTCAAGGACGCCAGCGGCAAGGTCTCTGCTAAATAAGTAATCGCCCCCGGAAAGGTTTGCAATGGCAAAACAGCTGCCAAAGCGCGACCTTGAGAACG
>CABUWA010000168.1 GCA_902495085.1 uncultured Collinsella sp.
CAAAGTTTCGGGTTAATATACTCCCTGTTGCGAGCGAGAGCAGAGCAACAAACAAAAGCTTCGGGACGTGGCGCAGCTTGGTAGCGCACTTGACTGGGGGTCAAGGGGTCGCTGGTTCGAATCCAGTCGTCCCGACCAGAAGTTTGCAGGTCAGGCACTTAGTGTCTGACCTTTTTTGTTTTTAGCAATTGCTTAATTTTGATTAAGCAACAGGGTGCCAAAAATCTACCTGCGCGATAATCAACCTTTTGCGGCTACTTGCGCGTTTTGCACAAGCTTGAGCCGATTTATTAACGCGATATGAATCTACATACGCGTAGCTGGTATACAGCCGAGTACGGGCTATATTTATCGCGGCGATTTACGTAGATATAGCGACTGTAACGAACAAGCGTGTCGCTGTATTTATTCCAGTAGTTCACTTGATCGGTGGACAAGTGGGCTGTTGCAACGAAATGCCAACCGGAATGGGCTCTATACGAGGACGCCGCAGAGGTGATGGCGGGGGAGTGCGGCAGGCGCTCTGAGAGCCGCTGTATGACCCCATTTCTCCTCAAACCGATAACCTGTGCCACGAACCTCAAACCGTTCGTAAACTTGCCAAAAGAAGGCCCGTGCAATCCTGCGCGGGCCTTTATCCCTATGTCGGCTTATATGACAAAATGCCTAGAAGCTCCAGACAGGGCAGACGCAACCCGCGTACGACGCGTAGAAGGATGGTGTCGGACCTTCGTCGCTTTTGACACGGAGGAAACCCGCAGCAGGGGCCTTCTGATACATCGTACACACCGTACGCTCCCACCAACTTGGACCAATGGCGATGGCGGAGAAGGCATCGGGGTTCTTGACATTGTGGTTCTCCGTCACCTTGCCCCTGAAGGCCTCGTACTGGGTGCCCTCGTTGGAAGTCCAGGATAGTCAGATGCGAGATAAGACGTCGGCACAATCTCGGAGTAGCTGAGCAGGAACAGTCTGTCGGTCGTTGCTGTCACGGCGGCATTCTTATTCGCCTTCCCGCCACCGACGTTGTTCGTGAGCTTCCTGACGGGCTTTACCTTGGATTGGAAATCGGACGGCATCAGGTTCCAGATCTCACCGGAGTTCATCTTCGCACGGAGCTCGGACTTCTCCCAACCACCGACATTAGTGTCGGTCGCATTCATGCGCGATCTGATTCCCGTCGAGGTGGTGAGGAACGTCAGGCCTGCCTTGCCGCTGCCATCTGCCAAGTCGTCGTGGTTGATGCCGATGATTCGGTAGGTCATGGTGTCATCGTTCGTGAGCTTGACCGACCAAGTCGTTCCCGCATCCATAGCGGCCTTCGCCTTGGCGTACACTGGCGACGCCTCGCCCTTCGCTGCGATGTCCTCGGCCACGGCCTTCTGTTCAACGAGCGTCCAGTCCTTGACGTCCTTGGCCACAGCCGCCTGTACGGTCACTGAATCGGCTCCCGCGGAACCGCCGCCGGATGCTCCGCCGCCCTCGGCGCCAGCGCTAGTCCCGCTATTCACAGTGTTGCCGACCAGGTTGAACTGGTTGCGGATGGCTCCCGCCACACCGGGTCCCGCGAACACGATGACAAGACCGATGACGGCGATGATCAGGACGTACTCGATGATTGACTGGCCCCGGAGATTAGCCGCCCTACGAGCGACCCCCCCGAGGCGAAACTGCCGCTGCATGCATATGCGGCTCCCTTCGCTCAGGGTGAATAGAAACGGCTTGAGCGTAGGACTATTCCAAAAGGCTGCGCAGATCTTGCCGCAGCGGCAATCACGCTGAAAGGACAAGGCGGTAAGTCGAGTCATCGTCCAGAATGGATTTGAGCGGTATCCGGTCCCAAAACGTATGCGTTTCACCATGAGAGAGGGATCTGTCATGAGCTGGAAACCGAGAAAATGCGTTATCGCCTTACTGACTTTGGCGACTCTGACGTGTTTCGCCGCCTTAATCGCCGTCAATATCAAACCGCAACACGATGCTTATCCCTCATCTTTGTCCATTAAAATGGGCCAAGATTTCAGCCTCGGCCGAAACGTCAATTATTTTAACAAGCTAAAACCTAATGAGGAAAACATCTTGATGTTCTGGGCATCGTGGTGTCAGCACTGCGAATCTCTCATAGAAGATATGCAACAACTTGATAATTTCGCAGCCTTAAGGAAGAACCTTTTCACTGTTTCCGAGGACAGCACAATTGAAGAAGCCTCGGTCCATGAAGGAGACTTTCCCATATACATAGATTAAGATAAGACCACGTATGACCAATATGAACTTGAGCATATTCCGTCCGTATTCATACTGGATAATCAAGGAAACATCATCGGCTTATCCGAAGGAGAGGAAGAACCTCTTGCCTTATTAAAGAAATACGCCGAATAGAACGGATATAAAGCGGAAGGAGGCGACATCGAGTAACTATCAAAGGCCAGATTAAGGAGCCAGCCATGAAGAAATGCCTGCCCTCCATCGTCTCAGCGGCTCTTTGCCTCTCCCTTGTCATGACACCATTTGTGCCCGTTGCGGCAGCCCATGCCGGCGAGGGATCTCCCGCCGAGAGCAGCGAGATCCACGTCGGAGACAACTACGACGAAAATTACGATATATCCCTTTTTGAGCGCGGGCGCTGCACGGATTCATATTCCAAGGCGTGGTGCGATTCTCACGGATTTGCAAATAACCGCACCGTCCCTCACGAGGTCAAGCTGAACGCGAAGGAGGAGGCTTGCCTGCGCGATCCCTACCTTGCTGGCACCGCTGAAGTTATCGCCGGTCTCGTGGCAACCGGTCCTGGCGGCGGCTTTTTTGCAACCGCAATGACATCGTATCGGCTTTGCCCTGCTTGCATTACTCTTTGCTAGCGACCTTTTGCTGAAACCGCCCAAGGAACTCGTTTTGTTTGCCATATCCTGCATTTCCGCCCTTGACTTTACGGCGACCCTATTCGTCGGACTAAAGGAGAGGAAAAAAGGCGCAGTCGTTGCATCTGCCGTAGGCGTGATCATAGCCATTGCCTCATTCTTTATCTGACACATTGGTGATCTAGGGGCGATATCGTAGGAATACGACCGGGAAAGCCGGGACCAGATTGCCCGGGTTGCCTGGTCGGCTCGCGCGACGGCGCGGCGGTTCCACAGAAAGATCTCCGGACTTCACGCCGTTTCTGATCTCATTGTAGACAGCCATCTCGTCTTCGCAGTCGGCGAGCACGCGGTGTGCGTCGTCGTTTTGGATGTCCAGTAAATCTCGAAGGCCCTCCATGCACCAGCGTCCGAGATCTGGCCATGTGCGTTGCGCGAGCTGATAAGTGTCGATTGCGATGTTGTAGTTAAAGTCCAGGCCAAAGCCGTCCTAGGCAGAACGGCTTTGTTTCCTTGATTATCAACTTCATCCGGACACTTCCCGCATTCATCTGTGTGTGTACGGATGAATGCGGGGTTCAATACCCCGGCGGCCTGATCGGCAGGCCGCCGGGAATTCTCACTCCTCGAAAAAAGCCGGCACTCGGTTAGTCCTGCGCATCTTGAAATCGCCAGTCACGTGGGAGACGTAGAGAATGCCGTCCATCCCATCTCGTGATGCATACGACAGGTGAACTGAACCGCAATCAGATCCATCATCGTCGAGAAGATCGAACGAATTCGGGTCGCTCGTTGCGGCCAAACGACCACTCAGACAAGAGCCATCGTCATTACAGATTTGCCATTCCATGTCTTCGCCTGCAAGAATCG
>CABUWA010000169.1 GCA_902495085.1 uncultured Collinsella sp.
AGCAGCACGATGAAGATGCAGCCGACCCACATGATGTTGTTGACGAGCGGAATATAGAGCTGCCCCTTGGTGTCGCTGGGGTAGTGGATGCGCAGATGCGGCATAAGGTTGAGACGCGTTGCCTCGGATACCAGCGAGAACGAGCCGGTGATGAGCGCCTGCGAGGCAATGATGGCCGCCACGGCCGAAAGCACGATGGCAAAGGGGCGCAGGGGCTCGGGAAGCATCATATAGAACGGGTTGACGATATCCATCGCGAGCATCTGGGGATTGGAATTGTTGGCGAGCAGCCAAGCGCCCTGACCCAGATAGTTAAGGATGAGGGCCGCCTTTACGAACGGCCAGGATGCGTAAATGTTAGCCTTGCCCACGTGACCCATGTCCGAATAGAGCGCCTCGGCGCCGGTCGTCGACAGGAAGACGAAGCCGAGCACCATAATACCCGAGTGGTTGATGGGCGAGAACAGGAACATGATGCCACGGATGGGGTTGAGCGCGCGCAGGATGGACAAGTTGCCGAGCATGTTGAACAGGCCGGCGCCAGCCAAGAACAGGAACCACAGCGTCATAAGCGGGCCGAACAGCTTGCCGATTGACGAGGTGCCGGCGCGCTGCATGGCAAACAGGCCGCAGATAATGATGATGGTGATGATGATTACGTTGGTCTGGTCGTCACCCAAAAGCGCATGGCCCCACTCGATAGTGCGCAAGCCCTCGATGGCCGTGGTAACCGTGACGGCGGGGGTGAGGATGCCGTCAGCGAGCAGCGCCGCGCCGCCGATCATGGCGGGGAGAATCAGCCATGGCGCCACCTTGCGCACGAGACTGAACAGGGCGAAGATGCCGCCTTCGTTGTGGTTGTCGGCCTTCATGGCGATTACCACGTACTTGACCGTGGTCACGAGCGTCATGGTCCAGATGACGAGCGAAAGCGCGCCCAGGATCATGTCCTCGCTGACGGTACCGATGCCGCCGTTGTTGGCGACGATTGATTTCATGGTGTACATGGGGCTCGTGCCGATGTCGCCATAGACGACGCCGAGCGTTACGAGCAGCATGCCAGCGGAGAGGGGGATGGCTCCGTGCCCGCCTTGCCCGCGCTGGTCTTGGAGGTTTGCCTCCAGTTTGTTGTGTGCCACGAGGACTCCCTTAGACATCCGGTTATCTGTCTAGGACAAAAAACTTTATGCCGTCTTTATACATACAAGAGCAGTTTGGCACATCGGGTTATTTTAGACAATAATCCTCAGCTGGGGATTATTTATCTATGCAGGTAGCATTTCAAAGCAGGGCTTTTAAGCACGTGCTGTCTGGGCGATGCCAGCCTTGGCGTTTGCGCGTTTGCCGGCGAGTTCGCAAAAAATCGCGCCGCCGATGATAAGCGCGGCGCCCATCAGGCGGACCGGTGTTATGGCTTCACCCAAAAGGGCGGCCGAGAACACGACCGCCGAAAGCGGCTCGAGGTAGCCGACGACAGCGACGGTCTGGACGGGCAGCTTGGCGACGGCGCTAAAGTAGAGCAGGCAACCGATGCCGGTGTTGACGACGCCGAGCATAGCGACGGCGCGCCAATCAATACTGGCGGCGATACCGGCGGACAGGAATGAGGGAGCGCCCTGCGTGATGAGCGTGAGGACCAGTGCGGTCACAAAGGCGGCGCACACCTGGAGCGTGGAGTTCTCGAGGCCCTCGATGTGCGGCGCACCCTTGCTAGCGATGACCATCAATGCATAGCAGAAGGCCGAGGCGATTCCACAGACGATGCCCGCAATGGGCATATTGCCGCCTAGACCTTGCGCTGCAATGAGAAAAGCACCGCAGGCGACGGCGACAAAGCCGGCGATTTTGCCGCCGGTCAGCTTTTCGCCAAAGATGAGCGGGGAGAGCGCCATGACAATGATGGGGCCGCAGTAGTACAGCAGCGAGGATACGCCGACGCCGATCGTCTGGTAGGCGCGGAACAGAAAAATCCAGCTGGCGCCCAGCGCAGCTCCCGAGAGGAGGAGGGCCGCGGCTTCGCGGGGACGAGATGGCGCCTGCAACTTATGGTGTTGGGTAGTGGCGAGGATGGTTAAAAGCGAGAGGGCTCCCAGAAAAGTGCGCAGCAGCACGATATCGGAGCTCGGCAGTGCGATAGCTGCGGCGATGATGCCGTTAGAGCCAAACAACAGTAATGCTGCTAAGTATGTAAACAGTCCGTTGTTCATGCGCCGACATCCCCTCTATATCCGAACATGTTCACTATGGGTGAACTGGCTTTAGAAGAAAAGCGAATATAATGCATGGAAAACATGACAAAAACTCATGCAAGGGTGGGGACGTGCCGTGGAGACCAATATCCAAAAGATGCAGGTGCTGCTGGAGACGGTGCGCGCCGGAAGCTTTACGCGTGCTGCCGAGCGCCTGAGCTATTCGCAGTCGGGCGTGAGCCGTATGGTGGCCGATCTTGAGGCCGACTGGGGTTTTAAGGTGCTCGACCGCAGTCGCGAGGGCGTGGCTCTTTCTGCCGACGGGCGGCAGGTCATGCCGGCTGTCGAGGCGCTCTGCGAGGAATTCACTCGCTTGCAGCGACGGGTGGATGAGATGCGTGGACTCATGCGCGGCAAAATCTGCATCGGTACGTTTTCGAGTGTGGCGACCCACGTGCTGCCGCCGGTGATTGCGCGCTTTCGCGCCGATCATCCGGACGTCGATTATGAGTTGCTGATGGGCGATTACTCAGAGATTGAACAATGGGTGGCGGAAGGTCGCTGCGACCTGGGCTTTATTCCGCGCGAGCCACGCGGCGCCGGCATGGCGTCGCGACCGTTGGTGCAAGACGAGCTGATGGCCGTGGTGCCAGCGGACTCCTCGCTTGCCACCGCGGAGGTCGTTTCCCTTGCCGATTTGGCCAACGAGCAGTTTATCCTGCTGGAACGCGGTAGCGACGACGAGATTACGCCGCTGTTTCGCCGCGCGGGCCTGGCGGTGCGCTCTAAGCTGTCGACCTGGGATGACTATGCGATTATGGCTATGGTCGAGGACGGCCTGGGCGTTAGCATTCTTCCCGCGCTCATCTTGCGTCGCTGTCAGTTCGATGTTGCCGTGCGTCCGCTCGAGGGACATCCTCATCGGCAGATCAATGCGATATATCGAACGGCCGATGTTTCGCTTGCCGCCGCCCGTTTCCTCGAATACCTCTAAACGTGTGCGCGTCATTGCCCACTTTGGGCAAATCTCAGAGTCTGGTGCATTTTCTTATGAAATTGAACTTTCGAATGAGGTGCCGCGTTATACTGCTGCCTAAATTGAACCTTGGTTCAATTCGTATTCTATAAATTGAACTTTGCCAGCAAGGAGGTTCTAGTGGCCCAAGAGACGTTTAGCGATCGCCTGCGACAGACTATGTCCGATCGCGACGTTCGCCAGTCGGACGTAATCCGCGCATCGGAGATGCTCGGCAAAAAACTCGGCAAGAGTCAGATGAGCCAATATGTGAGCGGCAAGACGATCCCGCGGCGCGATGTGGTTGAGCTGCTCGCCCGTATTTTGGAGGTCGATGTTACCTGGCTGCTTGCCGGCGACGCCGATCAAGGCGAGGCATCATCACCCCGCAACGATTCCAAGCCCGAACCCCATCCCTCAGCTCAAATTGCAAGGAGCACCACCATGCGTACTTTTTCTAAATCCACCAAGCTCGATAACGTCCTGTATGACG
>CABUWA010000170.1 GCA_902495085.1 uncultured Collinsella sp.
CAGGTGCGGTAAGGGCTACCGCACGGGCCGATACTCAAAGCCCATTGTGGCATCCCGAGCCCGCGGAAAGAAGCTGCGCCGCGGGGGAGGCGACCCAAATGGCTTTCTCATATCGTCTTACGTTGCTTCGAACGTTGCTTGAGTGCCTCGGAAAGCCCGACGAGCGCTGTGAAGAACGAGACCAAAGCGGTCAGAAGTCTCACAAAATCAATCAGATCGGTCATGGGCATCACCTCCCATCAGATGGAGGGCGTTGCCCGGCACATGGAACTGCCGCCAACAGTATCAATTCTATCAAAGCGCAGTTAGATATGCGAATGTTTGTTCGCATTTCAGAAGATCGAAACTCATTATGGCGAAGGAACAGTTCCTTCGCCATACCCGAGCTTGTCGCCGAACTGCTGCCTACATTTTTCGAGTTATTCGGCCACGTTGCTTGCTCTGTATAAATGCACCGCCGGGATTATCTGAGAGTTTTGTCCTTATTTGAGCGCATGCATGCCCATTCGCTCACTTACGTCACCGAATCAAACACCATTAGAGGTATGAATGTTCCCGAGAGGGCATCTTTAGCCCTTGAACGGCCTCCGGCAGGCCGAATAACTCGAAATTTGTTGGTGGCGAAAGCGTAACAGTCCCATACGCCAAAAGCCGGCATCTCCCATGTGACAAAGGGACTATCCCTTTGCCACATTATTCGATGACGGTGCGGGAGTTTTGCTTGCGCATGGTGGCGAGCATATGCTTGGGAACGGCGTGGACCATGCAACTGCCGATGGTCACGCTCGCGGCGGCCTTGGCCGCGTCACTGCCGTTTTTGGTCGCGTAGCTGTGACGGAAACGCTTGAGCATGGCGATATCGTTGCCGCCGTCGCCGTAGACCGCGACCTCATCCTCGGCAATACCGTAGTAGCCCGCCAGCCAAGCCACACTCTCGCCCTTGTTGCACGCCACGTCCGTGATCTCGAACATCACCGGATCGAACGGCGCGTTGACCACGCGGTCCGAGCGCTCGGCCAAATACGCCTTAAGGTCGCGCTCCAGCTCGGGCGAGGTCACGCGGCAGTTGATTTTGCACACGTCATGACGCAGGATGTCACCGATCGACTGGTCGAAATACTGCTCCTCGTGATACCCGCCACGTGCACGCATGCCGCGCATCACGATGCGCTTGATAGGACTGTCCTTTTTAAAGCCCGCCTGGTGCATCTCGAACGAACCGCTCGAGAACATGCCGTCGGGTGTGGAGCAGTCGAAGCAAATGTCCGGGAACGCCTTGAGCAGCTCCTCGGTAACCTGCGGGTCGATGGTCCAGGTCTTGAGCACCTCACCATGGCTGTCGCGCACGATGGATCCGTTGGAGCAGCAGGCGTCAAGCGGCAGGCCCGTAAAGCCATGCTCGCCGATCGGCAGCGTCGAGCGTCCGGTCGCGGGAACCACATGCAGGCCAGCCTCGGTCAGCTCGCGAATGGCACGGCGGATGGTCCCATCTGCCTCGTGCAGGGCGTTCAGCAGCGTTCCGTCTAAGTCACTCGCAAACATCTTGATCATGGGCATGCCTCTCCTTCGTCTGCACGATATTGTAGACGAAGGAGAGGCATGCCCAGACAACGGCGTCCCGGCGCGGTGCGCCACTGCCTCCACAAATTCACGGTGCCTCAGCGCGTTAAGACAATCGCCACAAGCGACTTTTCAGCCGATAAAACAGCGCCGTCGTCAACGTCAGCACCGCCAACATGCCTGCGAACACAATCGCCGGTGTCCATCGATCATATGCGAGCCCATAAACCAATTGGCCAATAGGCGTTGCACAGGAAAGCATCATATAAACGAGTGCCAGCACTTTTCCGCAGAGTTCCTTTGGCGCTGACCGCTGAACGAATGAAACGATTTCAACCGATGTAATGCTTGCCCACGCCATGACCCATGCCGAGCCGGCCGCAAGCGCGGCAAACGCAAATTCATCAGGACCGCTCAGTAGCGTGACAATAATCGGTACGACTCCAAAACAGACCATCGCAACATATCGACATATGCCCTTGAAGGAAAAACGATGCGGCCAAATACCGACCAAACCACTGCCGACAAGACCACCCAAGCCCATAGCCACCTCAATAATCCCAACAAAGGATGACTGTATTCCGAGATGCTTTGAAACAACAATGGGAGCACCAATCGTTAACCCAACTAACGCAAGGTTCAAAATAGCCGCAAGCAAAAACACAACGAGCAATGATGTGTTTTGAACCAGGTACCGAATCGACTCCCGGAAATCGCTTCGGCATGTCGAGCAAGTCGTAATGTCCCCTGTCATTCCAAATGAGGCATATCGCTTGAGTGTGCCCCCGAACAGTAGGGCTGACATCGCAAACGTCAACGCCGCGGTTTCGCATAGAGCATCGATACCAAAGCACCCATAGACTGCCGTCCCGACTACAGGCCCTAAGATATTGCTCGCCATGGTTACCTGCGAGACCAACGCTGTGGCACGCTCAACCTTTTCTTGGCCCATCATGTGCACCGTCTCAATTTGAAGCATCGGTTTCAGCAGCGATTGGATGCCATATTGGACGCAAAGTATTGCTACCACGACAACGGCAAGAGGCAGCGAACGCTTCATGGGGATAAACAGCAGTGATGCAGTCATCAGAACAATGCCGAGCACCACAAGAACCCCGCGATGTCTTCCCCGATCCGCCAAAATCCCGCCAACCGGAGTCGCGAGCACGCCCGGTATGAACGCTATCGCCGCGACGGCGCCATATAACGTTGACGAGCCGCTGCAATCGAACAAGTAAAGCGGACACGCAAAGCACAGTGCTGACAACATTGAATACGCACACAGCTGTGCAACAAGAAGACCGAAAAGCCTGATAGATCGCACTGTTTTTTGCGCCAACGAGACGCTACTCCTCCGCATTTCAGCCATAAGCCTATCCCCTATACATACCGTTAGTATGTATTTAATGACTTGAAAAGGGCAGCCGTGGCTACCCTTACAAATCAATTACATACCGTCAGTATCTATATTACCACCCAGCACGGTTCCATACGTCCCAAATCTGAGCCGTTGTCTGGAGCACTTCATTACCCAAATCGAGCCCCACCGCGGCCGCCATCTGCGCCAAACATTGCGCGCGAGCGAGCATTCGATCCTTGGTCTCGAGCGGACGGAACAGCGGCAGCAGCCAAAGATTCGCCAACAACGATACGGCCTCAGCCGCTTCGCGCGGGCATTTGCACGCAATGGAGCCGTCGGCGATGCCCTCCTCGATCACTGGCAAGAGACAGCCATCGGCCGACTCGTCGAACGAGCCCTGGTACTGCATCGCCAGTAGACGCGAGCTTTTTACCGGATCTGCCGCAGGATGCATGCGTGCCCATAGCTCAATTTGCGGAACGACAGACTCGGGCGCGTACAGTCGCTTGAGCTTTTGGGCTCCCGTCATATTGCCAGCACCGAGTGTCGCGCGGCGGCGCTCAACAATCGGAGCCATTGCCCGATCAAATGCGGCGTTGAAAATCTTCTCTTTGCTCTTAAAGTGATGATAGACAGCACCCTTGGTCATGCCATCGAGGCGGTCGACGATATCTTGAATGCTCGTCCCCTCATAACCCTGTGCGCAGAATAGCTCCAGCGCCGCGTCGAGAATCTTCGCGACTGTCTCCTCGGGATATTTATTACG
>CABUWA010000171.1 GCA_902495085.1 uncultured Collinsella sp.
ATATGAGTTGCGGTGAAATACGGACGGAAATGGCCTATTTGGCGGCCAAACAGTCCATATTCCACCGCAACTTTGTTATTTGCCCTTGGGCTTGCTGGCGTAGAACTTCTTCTTTTTGGACTTGCCGGCAGGGGAGGGTTTGCCGGCAAAGTTTGATTTGCCGTTGCCGGCCTGCGCGTGCGCGGGTACTGCCGCGCGAGGCTTGCGGGCCTCGGGGTTGCGCAGCTCCTCGACACGCTCGGCAATCTCCTCGGCGCTAAAGCCGACCTCGGCCATGGCGTCCTCGATGGGCAGGCGGCGCACGATATAGCAATGGTGCACTTTCTGGTTGCGCGCGAAATCCTCGGGAATGGTCTGCGCCGTAATGTCCTCCAGCACGACGCCCGCGCGTGCGAGCTTGCGCGTCTCGGGGCGGAAGCCACGCAGGTTGCAGCTAAAGATGGCGTGGCCGCCCTGTGCGAGCAGGCGCGATACGCCGGCCAAAAGCTCAACATGGTCGCGCTGGACATCCCAGGTACGGCGGCCCATCTTTGACGAGTTCGAGAACGTGGGCGGGTCGACAAAGATCAGGTCCCAGCGGTTGCGCGTCTGGCGCTGGTCGCGAATCCAGGCGAGCACGTCGTCGCGCACAAAATGATGCTGCGGACCAACAAAGCCGTTCTGGCGCATATTGCGCTCGGCCCAGTCCAGGTAGGTGTTGGAAAGGTCGACCGTCACGGTCTCCTCGACGCCGCCGTCTGCCGCATAGCAGGTGGCGGTGCCGGTGTAGGCGAACAGATTGAGGAAGCGGCGTGCCTGTTTGGCGTGCTCGCGCACCAGGTTGCGGGTGACGCGGTGATCCAAGAAGATGCCCACATCCAGGTAGTCATCAAAGTTGACGGCAAAGGTGAGTCCGCCCTCTTCGATGAGCGGCAGGCGACGGCGCGCGATGTTGGCGCGCTCGCCCGAGCCGCCCTTGCCGGCGCCCTGCTTGCCGTACTGCGAGCCGCCGCGTGAGCGCATGCGGGCCTTGGCGTGCACATGCTCGGCGGGAACATCTAGGATGCGCGGCGCGATGGCCAAGATGTCGAGCATGCGGGCCTGGGCCAGCGCGGGATCGATGGTCTTGGGCGCGGCGTATTCGGCGATGACGAGCCAGCGGCCCGGCGTCTGCGGGCAGCCCTCGTACAGGTCGATGGCGGCGGAGTAGTCGGGCAGGTCGGCATCGTAGACGCGGTAGCAGCTCACGCCCTCGCGCTTTGCCCACTTGCGGCGCAGACGGGCATTCTTGCGCAGGCGGTTGGCGAACTGCTCGGACTCGGGGATGAGCACGGGCAGCGGCTTGCCGTCGCCCAAGTCGAGCGTGGCGGCAGGTTCGGGCATGGAGGAAGCGGCGGCTTCGTCGTTGGCTTCGCTGGCATCCGCAACCTCGGCCTCGGCATCCGCGCTGGTCGCAGCCTCAAACGCTACGGCGGCGTGGTCGAGTGAGGGCCAAACCTCAAGAGCCGCCTCCTCGTTATTGGGCATGACGGCGATCGAGCGCTCGGGCTCGGCGTGGAGCGCGCGGGCCAGCAAGCCGTCGCGGGTGAGAGCGGCGACCGGCGCCGAAGCGAGCTCGGGGGCGCGGCGCAGCTCGCCGATGAGCGTCATGGCATCGTGCATGAGCGAAAGCGGGGTCTCGGTCGTGTCCGCGACCAGGGCGGCACCGGCGACGGCGCCCGCATGGTCCAGCACGGTGGCGGGCTTGGCGGCACAAAAGTCGACAAAACGCTTGTAGCCGGCGCACTTGACCATGCGCTCGGCAGTCTTGCGGGCGGCGGGGTCGATGTCTGCGGCCACGATGCGCGCCTGGCGCTCGCGCGCTGCCGCCTCGCGCTCGCGCGCCTCGGCAAGCAGCTGCTCCCACAGGACAGCGTCGTGCAGCTGCCAGCCCTCAAAGCCCCAGCGCTCGCGTGCGGCGCCCGGGGCGCGGTCGGTCAGAATGTTCACGGCCTCCAGCAGCAGACCGCCGCCGGCGCACGAGGCATCGATCAGCGTGGGAAGGGCTTCGTTTTCGTAATCGTCGGCCGTCAGCTCGCGCTCGCATAGTGCGGTCCAGCCGACCTGCGCCAGCACCAGGGCGGCGTAGTCGGGGCGCAACACGTGTGCGCCCTCGCCGGCACGAGTCGCAGCGGGCGGCAGACGCTTGAACAGCGGGTCGCCCGAAAGGTCCAGGCTGATGCTCGCGCGGCGCTGACGCAGCGAAAGCAACAGGTGAACGTCGGGATCGGCGGCGTCGACATCGGCGCGACGGCCCGTGGTCTCGGCCAGACGGTCGCACAGCGCGTCCTTGGCGCGCAGGGCCGAGAAACGCGTGTTGCGCAGCTGCTCGGTCACGCCGCGGGCGGTGATGGCGATGGTGGCGCCGGGGCGGATGATGGTCTCCCAGGTGATGTCGTAAACGCTGTCGTACAGCTCATCGGCATCCTGCGCCTCAAAGCGCCCGAGTACCACGAACACACGGCTCGCCAGGCGCGACCACAGACAGGCGCGGTAGCCTTCTTCGAGCTCGCCCTCAAATGTAGCGCGGCCCTTCAGCCGGCGAACATGCGAAAGCCCGAGGCGTTTAAGCTCATCGGCGAGTGCGGACTCAAAGCCCTCGGGGCAGCTTGCGTAAAATTCCATGGGTGACCTCTCTGGTTGCGTCGCTCCATTATATGATGGATACTTCGTATACTCTCGCCCCCGAAAGGAACCCATATGATTGATGCGTGCCCCGATTCCGCCGTGCTCTTTTTTGACGTGGACGGCACGCTGACGTCGTTCGATCCCGACAACATGACCGACAAGGACTTTTCGGCGGTTTGCCCCTCGCAGGCGGTCGTCGAGGCGTTTCATCGTCTGCGCGACGCGGGACACCAGGCATTTATCTGCACGGGTCGTCCCTTGTGGCTGATTGCCGATGGCCTGCGCGCGCTGAACCCGGCGGGTGTCGTTGCCATGGCGGGAGCGACGCTCGAGGTCGAGGGCCGCGTGGTACACGAGGACTGCTTTGATGAGGACGTTATCGAGGAGCTGGCACGCCGTATGGCCGCGGCAGGGATTGAAGCCTTTTTCGAGACCAACGTGGCTACCTTTGCCCTGGAACCCGCGGGTGTTGAGCAGCCGTCTCTGATCGGCACTTCTGTGGTGCACAGCGCCGAGGAGATGCGCGTCGACGGCCGTCTGCGCGTGGGCAAGGTGTGCATCGTCGCGAGCTACCTGGCTCGCGTAGCCAACGATGACGGCTTTATCGATCGCGAGTTTGAGCTGTGCAACACCGGTGGCCAGAATCGCGAGCTGAGCCCCAAGGGCATTGACAAGGGCGTGGGCGTGGCGCGAGCGCTGGAATACCTGGGTCGCACCGGCAACGCGCGCACCTTTGGCTTTGGCGATTCCGGCAACGATCTGGGTATGCTCGCCGCTGTCGAGACGGCCGTGGCCATGGGCAACGCTATGCCCGAGGTCAAGGCGCTCGCCGACTACGTGACTGATGATGTCGCACACGACGGCACCGTCACAGCGATGCAGCATTTCGGCCTCATCTAATGAATCCCACGTTCTGACGTTTGCTCAAACTGCGACTCTTTGCTTTTGCATGCTCAATCGATTTATCAATCCAAACACTGAGGTGTTTATACCGTTCGCCGAGAAGATAAAAAACCGCAGCTCACGCC
>CABUWA010000172.1 GCA_902495085.1 uncultured Collinsella sp.
CCAAGCATCAACGCGACGGCGGCAACGGCAATATCTCGAGCATTCACAAGACCACTTCCTCCAAGAGAAAGACCTTATTTCTCAAGAACCAGTGTGCCCCGCATCCATACGCCCAGCGTACCGCCACGGTAAGGGCTCTGTTAACTCAAACGCATACATAGAACGGACGTCCTTACGTTGCCCTAAAGCTCGGTAAAGACGCCCGTCCGCCAAATATCCGTGATGCAGAAAAATTACCAACCGGTGTAGTAATCGGTGGTTCCGGCAGCGCAGCCGGAGTCATAGACCTTGCAATCACCCTTGGAGCCCGTAAAGGTCGAGCCCTGGGCCATATCGCCCGCGGCAACAACGTAATAGCCGTCGGAATCGCGCCAGAAGCCCTCAGAATCCTGAGTCCATTCGCCCGTGCGATAGTGATAAAGCACATTGCTGCTGTAATAGGTCTCGCGGCGCCCGTTGTAGTTATTGACACCCGCAGAGCGCGTCAGGCCCGATCCGTTCGCGTAGGACGCGGCAGACGCGTAAGACGGAGTGTAACCGGCGTTGTAGTACGAAGCCTGGGCGGCCTCGGCAGCCTCCGCCTCGGCGGCAGCCTCGAGCGCTTCGCGCTTGGCATCCTCAAGCGCAGCGCGCAGCTCATCGAGCTCGGTCGACTTGGCGTCGACCTCCCCCATCGTCAACAGGCTACCCGCACCGTCGATGCAACCCTGCAGCACAGCACGCTCGTCATCGGTAGCATAGTCGCCATACATATTCATAATGATCTGAGCGCGCATCTCAAGGGAATCGCGCTTGGCCTCCATCGAGGCGTTCCACTCCTGCATGGAACCATAACCATCGCCGCGATAGTCAACGGGCTGCACCAGCGTCGCCTCGGACGGCGTAGGTCCAACCGTATCGGATAGTGTTGCCGCGTGGGCATCGGTTGCACCGGCGCCCGCCAAAAGTGCCACGGTCAGAGCGGCGGAAAGGGCGGCGGCTTTCGGTTTTCGTGAATCGATCCTCATGTAGCTAGAAACCTCCGTAGTGCGTTTTTGCTGCGTTTGAGCTGCGTGTGATTCGATCGCGCTGCATAGTACCCCGAGCAAATCGCGACCTGCGGTTTTACTCAAAAGGCGCACGTCAATTGCGTAAAACTCACATCCTCTCAACAGGAGTTTTCCACAACTCAAATGCATAAAGCGTGTCAAAAACTCTGTTTTTGCACCCGCTCTATGCAAAAAAGGCGCCTGTGCAACCATTGTTCGCACAGGCGCCTTGAGCAGGCATTTTATGCAGTTATACCTATCGAGTCGCAAGGGGTCCTTGCACAAGTCGCCTTACTCGTCCAGCGCGGCGAAGGCCTGCTTCAGATCCCAAATGATATCCTCGGCGTTCTCGGTACCGATGGAAAGACGGATCGTGGAGGGCGTGATGTTCTGCTCGGCGAGCTCCTCGGCAGAGAGCTGGGAGTGCGTAGTGGTAGCCGGGTGCACGACGAGCGACTTGACGTCGGCCACGTTGGCGAGCAGCGAGAAGACCTGCAGATGGTCGATGAACTTCCAAGCTGCCTCCTGGCCACCCTTAATCTCAAAGGTAAAGATCGAGGCACCGCCGTTGGGGAAGTACTTCTGATAGAGCTCGTGATCGGGGTGCTCAGACAGGCTCGGGTGGTTCACCTTGGCGACATGGCTGTCACCAGCCAGGAACTCAACGACCTTCTTGGTGTTCTCGACATGACGGTCAACGCGCAGCGACAGAGTCTCGGTGCCCTGGAGCAGGATCCAAGCGTTGAACGGGCTGATGCAGGCGCCCTCGTCACGCAGCAGGATGGCGCGGACATAGGTTGCGAAGGCGGCGGGACCGGCAGCCTCGGCAAACGAGACGCCATGGTAGGAGGGGTTGGGCTCGGCGATCTGCTCATACTTGCCGCTCGCCTTCCAATCGAAGTTACCGCCGTCGACGATCACACCGCCCAGCGAGGTGCCGTGGCCGCCGATGAACTTGGTTGCGGAGTGGACGACGATGTTGGCACCATGCTCCAGCGGACGGAACAGATACGGGGTGCCGAAGGTGTTGTCGACGACAACCGGTAAACCGTGCTTCTTGGCGATCTCGGAGATGGCGTCGATATTGGGGATGTCAGAATTGGGGTTGCCGAGCGTCTCGAGGTAGA
The DNA here is from genome assembly GCA_902495085.1 of uncultured Collinsella sp. Classification (GTDB taxonomy): domain Bacteria; phylum Actinomycetota; class Coriobacteriia; order Coriobacteriales; family Coriobacteriaceae; genus Collinsella. Next base: position 2,156 of record CABUWA010000172.1, read on the forward strand.
TGACCGTGGTGTTGTCCTTGATGGCGCCCTCGACCTCGTCCAGGTTGTGGGCATCGACGAAGGTGGTCTCGACGCCAAACTGGGAGAGCGTATGCTCCAGCAGGTTGTAGGAACCGCCGTAGATGGCCTTCTGGGCGACCACGTGGTCACCGGCCTGGGCGAGAGCCTGCAGGGTATAGGTGATGGCAGCGGCACCGGAGGCGACGGCAAGACCTGCCACGCCACCCTCGAGTGCGGCGATACGGTCCTCGAAGACGCCCTGGGTGGAGTTGGTCAGACGGCCGTAGATGTTACCGGCGTCGGCAAGACCAAAGCGATCGGCGGCGTGCTGGGAGTTGCGGAACACATAGCTCGTGGTCTGGTAGATAGGCACGGCGCGGGAGTCGGATGCGGGATCGGCGCTCTCCTGGCCAACGTGAAGCTGCAGGGTATCGAAACCAAAGGTGTGCTCGGGGTTGTTGATGAACTGGCTCATGATGATCTCCTTGATCGAACAAAAGTTAATAAATTAGAGAGAAGTAAGTCGCTGTCTCCTGATCACGCCGACGGGCGCAAACAGGAGCCCGGCATTCGTCTTGGTAAGCAATTCATATGCGGGCCTCCTTTCGCATCCCGGTTCCGTGTTTGGCTTAATTACCTACCGCCTTTGTGTGTTTTGAATAGTACGAGCATTGTTTCCCTCGGTCAATCACTTAAAAGCGCTAACCTGTTATCGGTTATATAGATAACACTCGAAAGGATGGCGCCGATGACCCTCCAGCAGCTTCGTTTCCTGATCGCCGTAGCAGAGTCCGGCTCAATCAATGCCGCAGCTCAGCGCCTCTATACCGCTCAGTCCAGCATCTCAAACGCCGTCAAAAGCCTGGAACAGGAGCTCCACCTGGAGATCTTTACGCGCTCCAGCCGCGGCGTCACGCTCACCAACGACGGCACCGAGCTTTTGGGCTATGCGCGCCAGGTCGTAGAGCAGGCCGATATGCTCGAGGCGCGCTACGAGGACGGCGGCACCCCGCAAGCCCGCCTCGCCATTTCCGCCCAGCACTACGCCTTTTCGGTCGAGGCCTTTGTCAACGTGGTCGAGCGCTGCCGCGACAGCAAGTTCGAGTTCATCATGCGCGAGACTACCACATCGCAGATCATCGATGACGTCCGCGCGTTTCGCAGCGACATCGGCATCCTGTATCTGGACGACTTTAACGCCCGTGTTCTGCAGAAGGCTTTTGCCGATGCGCGCGCGAGCTTCCATCCCCTATTCGACGCGACGGTCCACGTCTTCGTTAGCGAGCGCCACCCGCTTGCCCGCCGCCCGCAGCTGTCCCTTGCCGACCTCACACCCTATACGCGCTACAGCTTTGAGCAGGGAACCTCAAACTCCTTCTATTACGCCGAGGAACCTTTTAGCTATATCCCTTGCGACCGCAACATACGAATCTCGGACCGCGGAACACTTACTAACTTACTTATCACGTCGAACGGTTACACCCTGTCGACCGGTGTCCTCTC
>CABUWA010000173.1 GCA_902495085.1 uncultured Collinsella sp.
CGCCGGCGGCGTAGCGACCCCCGCCGACGCCGCGCTGATGATGCAGCTGGGCGCCGAAGGCGTCTTTGTCGGCTCGGGCATCTTTAAGAGCGGCGACCCCGCCAAGCGCGCAGCCGCCATCGTCAAGGCCGTGGCAAACTTCACCGATGCCAAACTCATTGCCGAGCTTTCGGAGGACCTGGGCGAGGCCATGGTGGGCATCAACGCCGACGAGATCGAGATTATCATGGAAGAGCGCGGGCGCTAGTCCAGCAGAAAGGATCGCACATGAGCGATTATGCAGACCAGACGGTCGCCGTGCTGGCGGTCCAAGGCGCTTTTGCCGAGCACGAGGCAAGACTGTCCGAGCTGGGCGCACGTTGTATTGAGCTGAGGCAGGCGGCTGATTTGAAGCAGGACTTTGACCGTCTGGTACTTCCCGGCGGCGAGTCTACCGTTCAAGGGAAGCTGCTTGATGAGCTGGGCATGCTCGAGGAGCTTCGCACCCACATTGTTGAAGGCATGCCCGTCCTTGGCACCTGCGCCGGCTTGATTCTATTGGCGCGCGATCTTGCCGCACACGACGATAAGGGAACGCCGCGCCTAGCAACCATGAACGTACTCGTTGAGCGCAACGCTTATGGCAGACAGCTCGGCAGTTTTCGCACCAAGGGCCAGGTGTCCGGCATCGACGGTGAAGTGCCATTAACATTTATCCGTGCACCCCGCATCGTCGAGGTCCACGGCGACGCCAAGGCCTTAGCGAAAGTCGACGGCCGTATCGTCGCCGCCCGCCAAAGCAACCAGCTCGGCGTAACCTTCCACCCCGAACTCGACGAAGACACCCGCCTCCACGAACTGTTCCTACAAATGTAGGTATCGAAATCAACAAACGAAACGAGAGTGGACAATCTCCCACCTTGAGCATGAATATGGGCTCAAACCGGGAGATTATCCACTCTCATGCTATGTAGTCGTTGGGGACGTTCTTAAACGACCACTCGAACAAGAACGTCCCCAACGACTACCTTTTTGGCAGGTTTGAATCAAGGCGACGCCGATGTTTTGACACCGACAGCGAAAACCCGCCAGAGCGAGCAAGGTGCCTTGAAGCGAGGCGGCATTGACCTTTTGGTCATGCCGCCGAAGCTGAAAGGCAGATTGCCGCTCTGACGGGTTTACAGCGTCAACTGGTTACGCGGTTTGGTAAAACCGCGTAACCCAATTAGAAGCGGTTGCCGCGGAAGCCGCCGCCGTTGCGGCCGCCACGATCGCCACCGCGACCGCCGCGGTCGTTACCACGGTTGCCGCCGAAGCCGCCACGGTTGCCACCGCGATCGCCATAGCCACCACGGTTGCCGCCGAAGCCGCCGCGACCGCCACGGTCGCCGCCACGGTCACCAAAACCGCCACGGCCGCCACGATCGCCACCGCGACCGCCGCGGTCGCCACCACGGCCACCACGATCGCCAAAGCCGCCGCGACCGCCACGGTCGCCGCCACGGCCACCACGGTCGTCACGGCCGCCGCGAGGACCGCGATCCTCGTCCAGGCCCATGGCGACGAGCGGAGCGATGACCTTATCGAGAGCGGCCATCAGCTCGGTGGCCTCCTCGTAAGAAAGCTCAGGCAGGAGCTTCTCCTTCTTGTTGGCAAGCTCGACCAGGCCCTCAGCGGCATCCTCGGCAGCGAAGACGACGATCTTGCGCATATCGCCCTCGGCGTCGTCGATGCGGCCGACCAGATCGGCAGCCTCGGCCTCGGCCATCAGGCCATCGAGCTCACGAAGGCGCATGCCCAGCAGGTCGGACATTTCCTTCTGCTCCATCTTGGGCTTGAGGTCAAGGAGCTTGATGGCGCGCTCGATGTTCGCCATGCGCTCGGCCTTGGCCTCCTCCTCCTTGGAAATAGCAAAGCGACGGCTACGCAGCAGGCGGGCGGCCTTCTGCATCTTGTCCATCAGTTCTTCGTCATCGTAATCAACGGCGGCCTCGACAACCTCGGCCTCCTCCTCGGCGGAAACCTCGTCAGCAGCCTCAACCTCGGCAGCTTCGGTCTCCACGGTCTCGACTGCCTCAACCTCGGCAGCCATGGTCTCGTTCTCGGTCTCGTTCATGATCTCTTCGTTCTCGGACATGAGACTCCTTCTTGGCCCTCTCGGGCATCATCGCCCCATTCGCGGGGCCCGTCGCGCACTCTTTGCGCTTTAAACATTCATGCCTCTCGGCAAAACGTCCATTAGTTTATGGTGTCGCCATCCAATCTAGCTGCAGAATCTATGTGCACACATTAATGCGACATGTGCGACTCGCGACGAGCGTACACCAGCGACGTCGCGAACCCGACCACGGCAATCACAGCCGCCACACGCACGGCAGTTGCAAATCCAATCGCCTGGGCAACGTCGGTCGCAGCGCCAGCCGCGCCGGCAGTCGACGCAGAACTCGCGAGCAGGCCGATAAACAGCGACGGGCCAAACGATGCGGCAATCATATTCCACGTGTTAAGCAATGCCGTTCCGTGAGGATGTTCAGCGGCAGGCAGCGTCTCCAGGCCGGCCGTTTGCGAGGGGCTCAGCACCAAACCGACTCCGGCATACACCACAACGGTCAGCGCCACGACGACGCCGATGTTCATGCTTGCCGCCGTCATCGAGATGGCAGTCTGCCCCACGGCAATCAGGGCAAAGCCGACCGGCAGCAGCGGCCATGCGCCACGGGCGTCCATCACGCGTCCGCCCACAATCGAGGTCACGACGTTGCAGGCAATCGCCGGCAAAATGAGCAAGCCCGCAACAAGTGCGGTCATGCCGTATGCGCCCTCAAAATAGAGCGGCAACAAAACGCTCATCGAGAACGTCGTCATCATCGACACCACCACAAGCAGACACGCAGGCCAAAAACGAACGCTCGCCATGGGACGCACGTTAAGCACCGGATGCTCGAGCTTGAGCTGGCGGGCCGCAAACAGGCCGAGCAGCACAATGGCGGCGAAAAGCGTCACGATACCGGCAATCAGATTGGTCGAGAACTCGCCTACGGAATACACAAATGCCGTAATACCGGCGGCGAGCAAAACAACCGACAGAATATCAAGCGTGGCGTTCGAACGCTCTCCGACATTCTGAACAAGCTTTACGCCCGCCGCAGCGACCACAATGCCGCCCACCAGCGGCACTACGAACACCGCCCTCCAGCCAAACAACGTGCACATAAGACCGCTGATCACGGGTCCAAACGCCGGCCCCAGCGTAATGCAGGCTCCGCCCAGGCTCAGATAGAGACCGAGCTTCTCGCGCGGAGCGCAAGACAGCACCACGTTCATCATGAGCGGGAACAAGATGCCCGATCCCGCAGCCTGCAAAATACGGCTTGGCAGCAAAACGCTAAATGACGGAGCGAACAGGCACAGGACTTCGCCGGCGACCATGCATCCGCATGCGAAAAACAGCAGCTTGCGCGTCGAGAAACGGCCGGACAGGAAGGCCATGATGGCCGTAAAGATCGACGTCACGATCATGTAGCCCGAAACGAGCCACTGCGCCGTGGTGGCACTCACCGAAAAGGCCGCCATAATGTCGTGCAACGCCACGTTAATGATGTTCTCGTTAAA
>CABUWA010000174.1 GCA_902495085.1 uncultured Collinsella sp.
AATACAGAAGGAAGCCCCCGCAGCGGCTGCGCGAGGACCTCCCCCTTCCTTCCGTGCGGCTTGACCACACGGGCGATGTTTTTGTACTGGGACCTCAAGGTCCTAGCCCAGAACCTCTACCTCGACAGCAGTGTCGAGGCGAGCGGCCAGTGCACGGGCGAGCGTGCGAATGGCCTTGATGGTACGGCCACGACGGCCGATGACCTTAGCGACGTCATCCTCGGCGACCGAAACCTCAATCGTAGAGGCGTCGTCACCATCGATGACCTCAAGGCTCACGGAATCCGGGTCGTCGACGATCTGAACAACGAGATATTCGACGAGATCGGCGATGCGATCTGAGAGCATTGCCTCACCCTCGAGCTGTGCAGCGTCAACCTCAGGCACGATTTACTCCTCGGCGCCCTCAGCGGCCTCAGCGGCAGCCTTAGCGGCCTCGGCCTCTTTGGCGAGCTGCTTCTTGGACTTCTTGACGACGGTCTCGGTCTTCTCGCCCTCGTTGGCGGCCTTGACCAGAGCGGCGACGGCGTCGGTGAGCTGAGCGCCCTTGGACTGCCAGTCGGCGATCTTCTCGAGGTCGAGGTTGATGGTCTTGGGGGCGGTCATCGGGTTGTAGCGGCCAACCTCCTCGATGATACGACCGTCACGCGGGGCGCGGGAATCGGCGACGACGACACGGTAGTACGGACGCTTCTTAGCGCCGTGACGAGCAAGGCGAATCTTGACTGCCAAAGGAAACTCCTCCAACCAAGCAGCTTTAGGCTGCAACTACAAACAAACAGTTGAACATAATACGCCATCGACGCGGGCAGGTGAAGTCCGTGAGACCAACTTCTTCGGTGTAGTCGAGGGCAAATCCATATCTTAGACAAGAATTCGGGATTTGCAAGCACATACACGCACCCCACATGAGCTGCGCGGTATACTCATGACATGGAAAGACGCGAACATACATACGGTTATGAGGATGCCATGGGCGTCACACCGCCTCCCTGGACGGGTCCGGCGGTGGGCCTCATGGACCTCGATGCGTTTTTTGCGAGCGTGGAGATGCTCGATCATCCCGAGTGGCGCGGCAAGCCGCTCATCGTGGGTGGCGATGCCGATTCCCGCGGCGTCGTATCCACCTGCTCATACGAGGCACGTCGCTTTGGCGTGCACTCTGCCATGGCCTCGGCCGAGGCGCGGCGCTTGTGCCCGCAAGCCATTTGGACGCACGGGCACTTTGATCGCTACCGCGAGGTGAGCGCGCAGGTCATGGCGATTCTCGCCGACGAGACCCCGCGCGTTGAGCGCGTATCCATCGACGAAGCCTTTATCGATATCACACCGGGCCGCTTTGCGCCCGAAGACCCGCTGCTGGTTGCGCGGCGTATAAGCGACCGCGTGGCAGCGCTGGGAGTGACGTGCTCCATTGGCGTGGGCTGCAACAAGACGGTCGCAAAGATCGCAAGCGAGCGGGATAAGCCGTTTGGGCTGACCATCGTGCGCCCCGGAACCGAGCAGCGCTTTTTGGCCGCGCTGCCGGTATCTGCCATGAGCGGCATCGGGCGCTCGGCCGAGGAGCGACTGCGCCGCATGCGCATCTACACCCTCGGCGAGCTATCACGTGCACCGGAATCCACCTTGGCCTCTATTTTTGGCGTCAACGGCGAGCGCATGCGTCAGCGTGCGCTGGGACTCGAAATCTCTGAAGTCACGAGTCTCGATGAAGAGCGCGAGGTCAAATCGGTCAGCAATGAACGCACCTTTGCTAAAGATTTGACTGAGCGTGGGGATATTGAGGCGGCGATTGCGCTGTTGGGAGAGTCAGTGGGACGCCGCCTGCGCCGTCAGGGACTGACGGGTGCCACGGTAACGCTCAAGCTTAAGTATTCGTATGGAAGCGGTCGCTCGGCACAGCGCCGGCTGCCTCATCCGACCGACGATGAGAACATTTTCGTGGCGGTTGCACTCGAACTGCTCGACAATATCTGGCAGGAAGGCATGCATGTTCGCTTAGCGGGCATCGGCATGAGCGACTTCGACCACCAAGGCGGGATCCAAACCGACCTGTTCTGCGAAGTCGATGATCGCGGAGCCCAATCCAGCGACCGCCGCGACCTCTCCGTCGCCATCGACGCCGTCCGAGACAAGTTCGGCGACACCGCCCTATCCTTCGGCCGCCAATCCCGTTTCAACGATTAACCGCCTTTGGGCAAAAAGAAAGCCGGGCAGCTGCGAATGATTATTCTAGGACGGGGATTTTTTAATCATTTGGAGCGTCATTTCGCCCTTTGAATGATATTGGTCCCAATTCCCGTCAGACGCGAAATCTGGTCAATCGTAAACCCCCGATGCCTCAACACTGCCAGAAGACGATTTCGCTCTGATTTCGGCAAAGTTTTAAGCTGATAAGGCTCATGAGGAGCCAAAAGAGCCCGGGCAACTTCCAGCGCATCCATATCGGAGATATGCTTACCTTCGGGCATAAAATAGGGATTAGGCTTGCCGTCGGTACTCGAAAGATAAAACGCTTCCGTACCCCCAAACAGATTGAGAATACCTTCACAATCACAAATTTCGGGATGAGAGAAATACTCATGGAAGCTGCTCCAGCGATACAGAGGAGCAGAAGAAATACCTGCTTTTGCAGGATTGTCGTGTATGTATCGGACGCAACGGAGCAGCTGTTTGTCGTCAGAAATGATCACACTCTTGAATCGTTCCTGGAACACCGGTCCGCGGCGACCGGTTTTTTGATTGAAGTGTTTCGCATATGCCGTATCAATCGCATGCATAGCAACGCTCATCTGATTATCGAGATCATCAAATAGCAGGTGAACATGATTGTCCATGAGGCACCAGGCAAGAAGACGAATATGAGCGGACGTAAATCGTCTGTTCAATAGATTGAGAAAATAAAGGCGATCGTCATCGTCTTCGAAGATCAGCTGGCCAGCACAGCCCTTGAGCATGACGTGATAATGGCCGAGTTCGGACAACGCACGGGCAACACGAGTCATCGAAACCCTCCCTTCCAAGGATGCAGTAGTCACAGCATACAAAAGGAAAGGAAGAAAAGGGCCGAACCGCCCAACAAAGGTGAGCGGTTCGGCAAACGGTAGCAATGATTATTTTATCCCCGTCCCAGAAAAATCATTTAGAGGAGATTGAGGGGGAGCTGGGGGGCGTCTCCCCAGAGTTTCTCGAGGCGGTAGAAGTCGCGGGCTTCGGGAGTGAAGACGTGGACGACAACCGAACCGTAGTCCATGAGCATCCAGGTCTTCTGCTCGCGGCCCTCGATGGAGAACGGATGCTCGCCGCAAGCCTCGGCGACCTTCTCCTCGATCTCGTCGACGATCGAATCGACCTGGCGGTTGTTGGTACCGGTGGCGAGCACAAAGTAGTCGCACACATCGGAAAGCTCGGTCAGGTCGAGCACCTGAACGTCCTCGCCCTTCTTGTCGTAGGCGGCCTGCGCGGCGGCGCGGGCGACATCCTCGGCGGCGACACCGCTCGCGGACAGCGAGGCGGCAGTGCGGTCGGACGTGGCGACGAAGCTCTTGTGCTCCACACCTTCAAGAATC
>CABUWA010000175.1 GCA_902495085.1 uncultured Collinsella sp.
CCCGAGGCCGACGAAGGCTACGTGACGCTCGTCAACGCGCAGGTGAACCCCGAGACCTGGGAGTTCGAGGAGGCCGACCACCACACCGGCATGTGGGCATGGAAACATCCGCACCGCGCAACCGGCGAGATCGAGTACGTGCCGCTGCGTGGCGATCTGGTCATGGACAACGTGGACTTTGGCTACACGCCCGACCACGAGGTGTTGCACGGCGTGTCCGTGTTTGCCAAGCCGGGCCAGAAGGTCGCGTTTGTCGGCGCCACCGGTGCCGGTAAGACGACCATCACCAACCTCATCAACCGCTTCTACGACATCGCCGACGGCAAGATCCGCTACGACGGCATCAACGTCAACAAGATTCGCAAGGCCGACCTGCGCCGCTCGCTGGGCGTCGTGCTACAGGACGTGAACCTGTTCACCGGCACTGTGATGGATAACATCCGCTACGGCAACCTGGACGCTACCGACGAGGAGTGCATCGCGGCGGCCAAGCTCGCGGGCGCGGACGACTTTATCACCCGCCTGCCCGACGGCTACGACACCATGCTCACCGGCAACGGCGCACAGCTGTCGCAGGGCCAGCGCCAGCTGATCTCGATCGCACGCGCCGCCGTCGCCGATCCGCCGGCGATGATTCTGGACGAGGCCACATCCAGCATCGACACCCGCACCGAGGCCATCGTGCAGGCGGGCATGGACAAGCTCATGGAGGGCCGCACGACGTTTGTCATCGCGCACCGCCTGTCCACCGTGCGCAACTCCGACGCAATCATCTGTCTGGACCACGGCCGCATTATCGAGCGCGGCAACCACGACGAGCTGATCGCCAAGCGCGGATACTACTATCAGCTCTATACCGGAGCGTTTGAGCTGGAGTAGTTCGGCCCGCCGAGATGGCCGATTTGCCGCTCATTCGTCGGGCATGACCCTAAGGTCAATGCCCTCCTCTTTCGGGGCAAATCGACTCATCTCAACGACCCAAACACAATGCGCCGCAACGAATAAAGCCTCCGCAGCCACACGAGCTGCGGAGGCTTTTCTATGCCCTTTGTTACAAGCTTACCGTTCCTCGCGTTGCAGCCCGGCTGCCTCGGCTGCCTTTACGCGGTTCTTGTCGATGTGCATGTTTTTGTCGGCCTGGGAAAAGAGCTCGCGCATCGTAGGCGGTTCATCAAAATCACTGGAAAGCGCGTAGCCCACCGCATAGCTGATAGGCATGTCGGGGTGAGCCTCGGAATACTCGTTCACGTTCGCACGAACCCGAGCGAGACAGGACTCCACGGCAGCTCGATCGGCATCCCGCAGCACCGCGATAAACTCATCGCCACCGTCGCGGCCCACAAAGCAGGTCTCGGACGCCACGCACCCCAGCTGCTGGGCAAAAGAACGGATGTATTCGTCGCCCTTCTCGTGGCCAAAGTTGTTATTGACCGTATGCAGATTGTTAAGGTCGAAGACGCACACCGCAACGGGCGCCTCCGCGGAGACAGGCCGCTCCTGCCCCAAGATCTCCTCGCACTTGTTCTTGTTGGGCAGTCCCGTGGCTTCGTCGAGATAGACTTTGCTCTGCAGCTCGCGGTTGAGCGCGGCAGTGCGCACCGCGCGAACAAGTTCGACCGCAAAGGTCGCCACTAAACCCACGATGTCGATGATCACCAAGCCCTCGAGATAGTTGAGCGCCGACGCCTTCTCCTGAGAGTAGTCCTCTGCGAGTCGTGTGGCATCGTCACAAATACCAAAGAACTCCTCGCTCATCGCGATGATATCGGTGTTCTCGTAGCCGACTTCGCGCACACGGGCAATCTCGGCGCAAAGCTCATCAAAATAATTTGCAAGCTCGGTCATCTTTGCCTGATACTCGTCGTCGTCGAGACGGACGAGGTTGAGGTCGTCACTTCCGTAACGCAAACCGTTGATGTATGAATCCACGGCCTTGAGCAGGTCGTCTTGAGGCTGGCCCGCGTCCTCGAGCTTAACGATTCGCTGCGTGGTGCCGCGCACCAGACCGGCGTAGTTGACCACGCGCGCCGTGCCCTGGATATCGGAGACGAGCAGCATAACATTAATGAAGAAGAAGATGAGAACTGCCGTGAGCACCATCATGAGCAGGCGCACCGCCTGGCTGGCTTTCTTGGCGACAGAAGTATTCACAAGTTCACTCCCAAAATGACAAAAGCACAGGTAGTACGCAGTGTACTGAAATTCACGTGAGGTCAACTCTACCAGATGATTTTTCTAGGACGGGGATTAAAGAATCATCGACACGATAGCTATTTGAGAAGTTGTGCCATGGCGTTGACGAATTTTTGGACTTGGAGGGTCGGCTCGAGCGGATAGTGCAAAAAGACCGGCACCTCGCGGCCGCACAGGAACGGTACGCCCACAAAGGCCGGGTGCACCCCCGACCATGCGCCGCAGGTGAGCACCGCGTCACCCTTTTCCTCCGCCTCGTTAAAGAGCGCAAAGTCGAAGCTATCCACATCGATCACGTCCACGCCGCCGTCTGCCAAAAGATCGATACGCAGGCTGTCCATAGCGTCGTTGCCGTGGCGGAGCACGCGCAGACGCATACCCTCCAAGTCGGCGACCGTAATGCGATTCTTGCGCGCCAGCGGGCTCGTGCGCGGCAGGTCGATATAAAACGGCACGTTGACAATGCGGAGCTTTTGGCAGGCGTCACCCCAGCGCGGGGTCGAAAAACTCGACTGCACCACATCGACCTCACGACCGAGGCTGCGCATGACGGTCTCGCGCTCGTCATAGAGGTCGCTTACCGGCACGATCTCAAATCGCAGCGACGGTTCCAGCTCGTGTACGCCCGACCACATCGACAGCGTTTGGCGCCCCGGGCACATCATCGACACGCCCAGACGCACGGCCCCGCCATCGCCCGCCGCGCGTCGGGCACGGCGTAGCGCGTCCTCGGACTGCCGCATGATCGAACGTGCATCGTCTACCAGCAGAGCACCTGCCGGCGTCACCTTAACACCAGAATGCGAGCGCTCGAACAACGTGATGCCGAACTCGGCCTCGAATCCCGACACCTGTTTGACGAGCGCCGGGGTCGACACGCGCAATTTTGCCGCCGCACGCGAGAAGCTTCCCAGCTCCGCGGCGGCCGATATGGCCTCAAGTCGTCGATCGTACACGTCAATCTCCTGTTTCCAGACGCATGGCAATGAACTGCCAAGGGGGTCGTTTTGGCAGGTCACACACTAAATTAGGGACACATCGTCTTGCGAGCTATAAACCTACGGTTAACGCCATTCTAACAAATATGCAATTCACCTGCGCAAATGCAAAGCATACGATAACCAGCGAAAACCACGTGGGTCGGTTAATAGGAGCGACCCACCGGGAGGCACAAGAAGGGAAGTTCCTATGAGCAATTGGCTTAAGCTCGAGGGCGATGTCTGCGCCGTGACTGGCGCGCTCGGCGGTATGGGCGCCGAGATCTGCCGCGAGTTCG
>CABUWA010000176.1 GCA_902495085.1 uncultured Collinsella sp.
ATATCAAAGACGGTATTGCCGTCATCGTCAACGTGGGGCAGTCCCGCATTGGCCTGCACCATAACGGGCTTGTCGGTGACGGTGAGCATACGCGCGGCGAGTCCTCGGAGCTCGGCCGGTCCTTGGCTGCAGTTGATGCCCAAAACGTCGGCACCGATAGCGTCGAGCGTGATGGCGGCCACCTCCGGACTCGTACCCAGGAACGTGCGACCGTCTTCCTCGAAGGTCATGGTGGCAAAGACGGGCAGGTCGGAGTTTTCGCGGCAGGCGAGGACGGCCGCCTTGATCTCGGCAAGGTCGGTCATGGTTTCGATAATAAAGAGGTCCACGCCCGCGTCGACGCCGGCGCGCACTTCCTCGGCAAAGAGGCCATAGGCCTCGTCAAAGCTGAGGGTGCCTAAGGGACGAAGCAGCGCGCCGATGGGGCCGATATCGCCGGCGACGTAGCGGGCGCCGGCCTCGCGGGCGCAGGCGACGGCCGCGGCAAAGACGTCTGCCACGGTGGCAGCACCGTCGAGCTTGTGGGCGTTGGCGCCAAAGGTGTTGGCGGTGATCACGTCACAGCCAGCCTCGACGTACTGGCGCTGGATGTCGGTAATGACCTGGGGCTCCTCAAAGTTGAGCAGCTCGGGCAGGGCGCCAGCCTTCATGCCGGCCGCCTGCAGCATGGTGCCCATGCCGCCGTCGAACAGCAGGTGCCCCGTGCCCTCGATGGCGGCGCGCAGGCGATCGTCCTTAATGCGAAGGTCATCGATCGTGCGCGTCTTGTATGCAGCGCCATTACGGCGTGCAGCATCAACGGGCGCCGCCAATGCAGTGCCGTCAGAATCATGAGTGATAAGCGGAGTAAACATCGAGGGCTCCTAATGGCTGGAATAGCAGGTGGTGTGGGCGGCGCGGAAGCGGCAGTGCTCGCGCATGCGGCAGATATTGCAGGTGGGGCGGCTCTGGGCGTCGTGGACCTCGCCGTCAAACAGACCGATCACCGCGGTCACGCTCTTGGTGGGCATGAGCAGGCTGGTGGGGGTGACGGTAAGCCCGATGAGCCGTGTGGCGTTGAGTGCAGCCACGATTGAGCGCTGAGCCGTAAGCGGGCAGTCGCCGTAGCCGGGACTAAAGCGCCAGTTACCGGCGAGTCCGTGTGCGGCGGCCGCAGCCTTGACTTGCTGGTCCATCTGCTCGACGGCAGCTTCCACATAGGCGGAGCACGCGGCATCGAGCACGGCTCCCTCTAGGGGTTGCTGGGCCCCCGTGGTGCGCAGGCGACGCTCGGCGTCCATGCCGAGGGTGCATGCCATGAGTGCGGCAAAGCGGGCGTCTTTGAGATGTCGATAGATATCGCGACCTCGCAGCTCAACGTTGGTGCCGACCAAGCGAATGCAAGGCTCACTTTGTTCGTCCACGCCCGTGGCATCGACGGCAAATACGCGGCGCACGCCACGGGGCTCAATGTCAAGTTCCAGACGCTCGACCACAAGCTCAATACGCTGCGACAGCTCGGGCTCAATCTGCTGGCCGCCGTAACCCAGATACCGCAGCATCTCGGCACGGTCGACACGAGGATGGTGCGCAGCATCGACACGGTAAAGCGCCGGCGACGCAAGGTCGGCCGGCACTTCGACAGCGGTTGTATCGATGTGCGGTTTTTCCATTACCCCAGGCGCTCCATAATGGTCGCGGCGATCGCAGGACGGTTCATAGTGTACAGGTGCAGGCCGTCGGCGCCGTGCTCCTTGAGGTCGCAAAGCTGGCGGGCGGCATAATCTACACCGGCTGCCTGCAGGCTCTCGGGGTCGTTCTCGTACTTGGCGAGAATCTTGATGACGGGGGAGGGCAGCGACGCGCCGCACATAAAGACCATGCGGCTGATCTGAGACTTGCCCATAAACGGCATGATGCCCGCGGTGATGGGCACCGTGATGCCCGCTTTATCGGCAAGCTCGCGGAAGCGGTAGAAGCACTCGTTATCAAAGAAGAGCTGCGTCACAAAGAAGCTCGCGCCGGCGTCCTGTTTTTGCTTGAGGTGTTCAACCGAAGCGTTGAGGTCCTCGCAGGCAATGTGGCCCTCGGGGTAGGCTGCGGCGCCTACGCAAAAGCCGGCGTCGACGAGCTCGGGGATGAGGTCGCGGGCGTAGGCGTAGTCGGAGGCGGGCTTGTCGTCCTCGGTCGCGCCGGCAGGGAGATCGCCGCGCAGGGCCAGGATGTTTTCCACGCCGGCGGTGCGGTACTCATCGATCTTGGCGGCGATGTCGGCGTGGGTGCGGCCCACGCAGGTGAGGTGTGCCACCGAGGGCGTGTCGAATTCGCTCGAAATCATATGCGCGATGGGGGCGGTGGTGGCACCGTTGCCCGAGCCGCCGGCCGAGCAGGTGACCGAGACAAAGCTCGGCGAAAGCTTGCACAGATTGCCTGCCACTTCGCGAGCCGTGTCGAGGGTGAGCTCGCCCTTGGGCGGGAACATCTCAAACGAAACGGGCGCGGTGCCCTGGGATGCTGCCTGCTTAAAAACCTCGTCGACGCGCATATCGTGCTCCTCTAGATACGTAATAGTGTGATGTGTTGTAAGGATTCTACAGCACCACTGTGTCACGGTGGAGTTTCACTCGTTATTCGGGGATACCAATCAAAGATGCCTTGCTATCGGCTTTCTCTATAACAGAGCGGCTAATCTAGGCACGGACTATAAAGACTGGTATCTGATGCAAAATACCAGTTAATAGAGCTCCATCCCAAATTGACTACCCTTAAACCATGGGGAGAGGTCTGCAATTTATGCAGTTGATTGGCTGTTGAGGGTGGCAACGCCGCCTCGATAGGGTAACCTCATTGATTGGTTTCGCGACAGCAACATAACGGTAATGTCGCGGAAACACGGCGAGTCTAAGCTATGACTCGTTCGTTAGTAATCAACACCGCTTCTCACGCGGTGCCGATACGAAGGGAGTTCCGTATGGCCGAACTTACTGACCGCTTCGGGACCATGGTGTTCTCTGAGGAAGTCATGAAGGACTACCTCCCCAAGGACATTTGGAAGCGCCTTGCTGCAACCCTCGAGGGCGGTGAGCCGCTCGACCTGGATGTGGCCAACGCCGTTGCCCATGCCATGAAGGTCTGGGCCATCTCCAAGGGCGCGACGCACTACGCGCACTGGTTCCAGCCGCTTTCGGGCATTACTTCCGAGAAGCACGACAGCTTCCTGGAGCCCAACCACGACGGCACCGCCATTACCAAGTTTACGGGCAAGAACCTCATCCAGGGCGAGCCCGATGCCTCGAGCTTCCCCAACGGCGGCCTGCGTGCTACCTTCGAGGCCCGTGGCTACACCGCTTGGGACCCCACTAGCCCCGCCTTTATCAAGGACGATGTCCTGTGCATCCCCACGGCTTTCTGCTCCTACACGGGCGAGGCCCTGGACAAGAAGACCCCGCTGCTGCG
>CABUWA010000177.1 GCA_902495085.1 uncultured Collinsella sp.
GCGAGTTCCGCACGCAAAGGAAAGCACTTAATGTGCTTTCCGTCTTGCGCAGGACTGTAGAGCAGGAAACTTAATTACGCGCCGCTCCCCGCCCACGCCGGGCAAACCATCCCTTGTACTTTATCAAGGTAGAGTGTATGATTCTGAACGTTACATGACTCACTTTACCCAACTAAAGTGCCATCAAGGGGGAATACCATGAACACCGATATGTCTCGTCGTCAGTTTGTTGGTCTAGCCGGCTCGCTCGCCACGGTTCTAGGCCTTGGCCTGGTTGGTTGTGGCGGCGGTGCCGATAAAGGCTCTGCTGCCGGTTCTGCCGCAGCCAAGGATGTGAAGGGCGCTGCGGAGTCCAAGAAGCTCGTGGTGGGCTTTGATAAGTCCTATCCTCCGTACGGCTTTGTGGGCGACGATGGCGAGTACACCGGCTTTGATCTCGATCTGGCCAAGGCTGTTGCCGATAAGCAGGGCTGGGAGGTCAAATACGAGGCCATCGACTGGGACGCCAAGGATACGCTGCTTAACTCGGGCGCCATCAACTGCATCTGGAACGGCTTTACCATGGAGGGCCGCGAGGACGACTACACGTTCTCCGAGCCGTACATGCTCAACGAGCAGGTGCTCGTGGTCAAGAAGGACGCGGGTATCAAGGGCTGGGACGATCTTGCTGGCAAGACCGTGATTACCCAGACCGATTCCGCTGCGCAGGATGTGCTCGAGGGTGACCAGAAGGATCTGGCGGCGACGTTTGCCACGCTCGACACGATCGGCGAGTACAACACGGCCTTTATGCAGCTCGAGAGCGGCGCGGTCGATGCCGTGGCCTGCGACCTTTCGATTGCCCAGTATCAGCTTGCCGCCAAGCCCGATGCCTATACGCAGCTCGACAAGCCGCTGTCCAGCGAGCACTACGCCGTCGGCTTTAAGAAGGGCGACACCAAGTCGGCCGACGCTGTAACCGAGTCGCTCAAGGCGCTCTACGAGGACGGCACGGTCAAGGACCTGTGCGACAAGTACGCAAGCTATGGTCTATCTTTCGATAATTGGGTGCTCAAGTAATGTCTATCCAAGTCATGATGCAGATGCTTGGCCAGGGATTCTTGGTCAGTTTGCAGCTGTTTGTGCTGACGCTGCTCGGGTCGATTCCGCTGGGAATTCCCGTGGCGTTTATGCGCATGAGCAAAATCGCGCCGCTTCGCTGGATTGCGCGCATCTATATCTCGGTCATGCGCGGTACGCCGCTCATGCTGCAGATGTTTGCCATCTACTTTGCCCCGTACTACGTGTTTGGCATTTCGCTCACGCCCGATTCCAAGTGGACGGCGTGCGTCGTGGCGTTCATCATCAACTACGCCGGTTACTTTGCCGAGATCTATCGCTCGGGCTTGCAGTCCATTCCGCGCGGTCAATACGAGGCAGCCGAGGTACTGGGCTATTCGCGCATGCAGACGTTTCTGTATATCGTGATGCCGCAGGTTGCCAAGCGCATTTTGCCGGCGATGGGCAACGAGATCATCACGCTGGTCAAGGATACGTCGCTGGCGTTTGCCATCGGCGTGGGGGAGATGTTCTCGACGGCCAAGGCGCTGGTCGCCTCGCAAGTGAGCATGGTGCCGTTTGCGATTGCGGCGTTGATCTACTGGGTCTTTAACTTTGTGGTCGAGATGCTGCTGGGCGCCGCCGAAAAGAAGCTGGACTATTATCATGACTAACTCAGTGATGAAAATCGAAAACGCGCGCAAGGCGTTTGGCGGCAATGAGGTGCTCAGGGATATCTCGCTCGAGGTCAAGCGTGGCGAGGTCGTGGCGATTATCGGGCCTTCGGGTGGCGGCAAGTCCACGCTGCTGCGGTGTGCCACGCTACTCGAGACACTCGACGGAGGCTCGCTCTCGTTTGGTGACCTTGCCGTTGCGACGGATGCGGGTTCGGGCGCGGTCTATGCGAAGGGCGATGTGCCCAAACAGGCGCGCTCGCGATTCGGCCTGGTGTTCCAAAATTACAACCTGTTCCCGCACTATACCGTGATGAAAAACATCATCGACGCGCCGATCCGCGTGCTTAAGCGCCCGCGCGAGCAGGCGGAAGCTCGTGCGCATGAATTGATTGCTCAGATGGGGCTTGTGGGCAACGAGAACAAGGTGCCGTGTGAGCTTTCGGGCGGCCAGCAGCAGCGCGTGAGTATCGCCCGCGCCTTGGCGCTCGACCCGGAGATCCTGTTCTTTGACGAGCCGACCTCGGCGCTCGATCCCGAGCTAACGGCCGAGGTGCTGCGTGTCATTAAAGACCTTGCCGCGCAGAATATGACGATGGTGATCGTGACCCACGCGATGCAGTTTGCGCGCGATGTTGCCGATCGCGTGGTCTTTATGGACGGAGGCCGCATTGTCGAGGAGGGTCCGGCCGAGCAGGTTATCGATCACCCGCGAGAGCAACGTACCCGTGAGTTCTTGAGCCGTATCGAGGGGTAGGCTCAAGCATTTACTCAACTATTAATTGAGGCGAAGCCGCCGCAGGTCTTACGGTCTGTGGCGGCTTTTTGTTTGCATCGACGGGGTTCAATAATCGCCTCACAAGCTTGTCTCTTCCTCTCGCCGCCTGTATTCATACGTGCGCCGAAAGGTATGCATGGACAGCCGCCCGTGAGGGTAGGGTGGTGGCATAGGACATTTGGAGGGTGAGTCGGCTCGGCTGCCGACCATGCTGCTCCCGGGATGGCACCGACCGCGAACTCTCCCCGTTGGCGTCGCGCATTGCGCGCGGCCCTGCAAGGAGGTCATCATGGGTGCTCCCAAGACCGGTAACGTAAGGAACGTGGTGCTCGTAGGCCAAGGCGGGGTGGGCAAGACTTCACTCGCCGAGGCCATGCTCCACCTTTCCGGCAAGACCGCCCGCCTGGGCGGCCACGACGGCACCAAGCCCACGCTCGACTATGACCCCGAAGAGGTCAAGCGTGCATTTTCCATCTCGACGACCATCGCGCCGATCGACTGGAAGGGCGCGCGCATCAATGTGCTCGATGCCCCGTGCTACCCCGATTTTATCGGCGACGCCTTTGCCGCGATGAGCGTCTGCGAGACGGCTCTGTTTGTGGTCGACGCCGAGGCCGGCCCGCAGCCTACGACGGTTAAGCTCTGGTATGCCGCCGAGGACCTGCGCTTGGCGCGTGCGGTGTTCGTAAACCGCCTGTCGCGCTCCGAGGCCAGCTTTGCGACCACGATGGACCTGCTGCAAGAGCGCTTTGGCACGCGCCTGGGCGCCGTGACCCTTCCCTGGGGCGAGGGCGAGGACTTTGACGGCATCATCGACCTGGTGCGCATGAAGGCGCGCCATTGCAACGGCACCGAAGCCGTTGAGTCGGAGATTCCCGAGGAGTATCGTGCCCAGGCCGAGGA
>CABUWA010000178.1 GCA_902495085.1 uncultured Collinsella sp.
ATTATCCCGCACGAGCTGATGCAGGACGCTTTTGTGATGCAAAAGGAGTTCTGGTTTAAGCGGGACGGCGCATGGTCGCTCCAAACCAAACCCATGTACAAGGAATACTTCTTCGTCGCCACGCGCGATGCCGCCATGCTCGACAAGGCTCTGGCCCAGTTGAGCTTTGGTTGTCGCATTGCCGGCAGCAGGGAGCGGGCCTATGCGCCCATGCCTGACGATGCGCAGGACTGGTACCGCAGCGTGCTGGATGACGACGGCGTGGTGCGCAACAGCGTTGCGCGCATAGAAGACGGCGTGTTGCACATAGAGCAGGGTCCTTTGGTGGGGCAAGAGGCCCGCGTAAAGAAGATCGACCGTCATAAGCGCTGGTGCCTGGTAGACGTGGGCGAAGGCGACTCTGCTTTTAGGGAGCTGCTACCGCTCGACGTTCCCAGCAAAACGTAAGGGAGACGTTGTGCCAGCTGTTCGTTCGCATCTTTTTTATTTTACTGATTGGGGGATCCCTGGGGAACGGGGACGTAAGTTTGACTGTGGCTGCTAAGGAAATGACAGATAGCTGTGCATCAGTGGGGGACGCATTGGCTTTCAATCAGATTAAGCCGAGCGGTACGCTTGGCTATCGCTTTGTTAAGAGGCCGTTTGACCTGGTGTTCAGTCTTTTGATGAGGCTTATCCCCATCGCCATTGTGTGTGCGCTCATTAGCCTTGAGACGCCCGGCAGTCCTATGTATACGCAAGAACGCGTTGGCAGGGGCGGAAAGACAATCAAGATTTTCAAGCTTCGCAGCATGGTCGCCGATGCTGGCGATGTGCAGAAGTATTTGAGTCCCGAGCAGCTGCATCAGTGGGAAGTCGAGCGCAAGGTCGACGATGATCCGCGTATTACCAAGATTGGTCAATTCATTCGTAAATGCTCTATCGACGAGATGCCACAGTTTCTCAATGTGCTAAACGGCGAGCTTTCTGTTATTGGGCCTCGCCCCATTACAAGGGATGAGCTTGAGCGACACTTTTCCGACGAGGAGAAGGCTGAGCTGCTTTCTGTTCAACCCGGCATCACGGGCCTGTGGCAGGCAACCGATCGCAACGCTGCGACGTTCGAGAGCGGCCTGCGCCAGAAGATTGAACTCCGTTACGTTCAGAACCGCTGCTTCCGTATGGACTGGAAATGCTTTACCGGCACCTTTGATGCCATGTTTGGCAAGAAGAGGACGGGGCGATAGATGGATATTTCCGTCATCATTCCAACTCTTAATGCTGAGTGTGAAATTGAGGCTCTCTTAACTGCCCTTGATCGCCAGTCAATTCAGCCGAATGAAATTTTGATTGTTGATTCCGCATCAGATGACCGGACGGTTGAGCTCGTTCAAAAACACGAAAGAGTTTGTCTGCTGGAGATTGATCGCCAGAATTTCAACCATGGCACCACAAGAGACATGGCGCTGCGGGAGTCGAGCGGCGACTTTGTATGTTTTCTCACCCAAGATGCCGTGCCCGTTTCCGATGATTATCTGAAGCGGCTTGTTGCTCCCATGGTTGATGATTCCGACATCGCCCTCGTAAGTGGCAGGCAACTGCCCAAGGCGGATGCTCGGCGCTTTGAGCAGCTGGTGCGTGGTTTCAACTATCCTGATTCGCCATCCGTTCGTTCGAAATGCGATCTCGAGAAACTCGGTATTAAGACGTTTTTTGCATCTGACGCCTGTTCTGCCTATCGACGGACTGCATATCTCGAATGCGGTGGATTCGATCATGTTAACACCAACGAGGACATGCTCATGGCCGCCAAGTTTATCGCCTCGGGTATGAAGGTCGCTTACGAGCCGCATGCCGAGGTCTTTCACTCGCATAACTTGACGCCAGCCCAGCAGTTTGCCCGCAACCGTGCCGTGGGTTTCTTTCTCGAAACGCATGCGGACGATCTCATGCATGCAAGTGAGATTGGTGAAGGGGGCCGGCTCGTCAAAGCGGTCTCCTCTCAGCTCCTTCGTGAGGGCAATTTCGTCGAGTTCATCGCCTTCGGTGTTGACTGCTGCGCCCGACTTCTTGGAAACCGAGCCGGCCGCAGGGCCGCAAGAAAAGAAAGGCTATAGCCAATGAAAGGCATCATCCTCGCCGGCGGGTCCGGCACCCGCCTGTACCCGCTCACGCTCGTGACCTCCAAGCAGCTGCTGCCGGTCTACGACAAGCCCATGATCTACTACCCGCTTAGCACCCTCATGCTGGCGGGCATCCGGGACATCCTGGTCATCTCCACGCCGACCGACCTCCCCAACTTCGAGCGCCTGCTCGGGGACGGCTCGCGCTACGGCGTGAGCCTCTCCTACGCCGAGCAGCCGAGCCCGGACGGCCTGGCGCAGGCCTTCACCATCGGCGAGGACTTCATCGACGGCGAGCCGTGCGCCCTGGTGCTGGGCGACAACATCTTCTACGGCAACGGCCTGTCGCGCCACCTGACGCGCGCCGTCCAGAACGCCGAGTCGGGCCGCGCCACGGTGTTCGGCTACCACGTGGACGACCCCGAGCGCTTCGGCGTCGTGGAGTTCGACGGGGAGGGCCGTGCCGTCTCCATCGAGGAGAAGCCCGAGCGCCCCAAGAGCTCCTACGCCGTCACCGGGCTGTACTTCTACCCGGGCGACGTCGCCGCCAAGGCCCACGAGGTCAAGCCCTCGGCCCGCGGCGAGCTGGAGATCACCGACCTCAACCGGATGTACCTGGAGGAGGGGACGCTGTCCGTGGTGACCCTGGGCCGAGGCTACGCGTGGCTGGACACCGGCACCATGGAGTCGCTCCACGAGGCCGCGGAGTTCGTCCGCGCCGTGGAGCACTCCCAGGACCTGCCCGTGTCCGTGCCCGAGGAGATCGCCTGGGAGAACGGCTGGATCACGACCGCCGAGCTGGAGGAGGCCGCGAAGGCCTACGGCAAGTCGGTCTACGGCCGGCACCTCAAGAAGGTCGCCGCCGGCGAGATCGTCAACAGCCCGCGCGAGTACTAGGAACCGAGGAGATACGAACATGGCAGAGGAGACCTTCTCCCCCAGGAACATCATCGTCACGGGCGGCTGCGGCTTCATCGGCAGCAACTTCGTCCACTACGTCGTGAACAACCACCCGGGCGTCCGCGTCACCGTCCTGGACAAGCTGACCTACGCCGGCAACCCCGAGAACATCGCCGGGCTGCCCTCGGACCGCGTTGAGCTCGTCGTGGGCGACATCTGCGACGCCGCGCTGCTGGACCGCATCGTCCCCGGCCACGATGCGATCGTGCACTACGCCGCCGAGAGCCACAACGACAACTCCATCGCCGACCCGGAGCCGTTCCTGCGCACCAACGTCGAGGGCACCTTCCGCCTGCTGGAGGCCGTCCGCAAATACGGCGTCCGCTA
>CABUWA010000179.1 GCA_902495085.1 uncultured Collinsella sp.
ACTTGCAGCCATGGTTGCGCATGACGTCGATGAGCACCAGGGTGTTCTCGATGTTGTTGTGGTAGTACTCGACGGGCTTGCTCACCGACTCGCCGACGGCCTTAAAGCCGGCAAAGTGGATGACGCGGTCGATCTGATGGGTATCGAAGATCTTGTTCATCGCATCGCGGTCGAGCACGTTGGCCTCGTAGAAGGTGAGGTTCTTGGCGGCCTCGTCGCCCACGATGGTCTTGACGCGGTCGACGGCGACGGAGCTGGAGTTGGAGAGATCATCGACGATGACGACCTGGTAGCCACCCTCGAGCAGCTGAACGACGGTGTGCGAGCCGATAAAGCCGGCGCCACCGGTAACGAGGACGCAGGTGTCTTTGGGGTCGAGTGCTTTGGACATGTAGTCTCCTATCGAATCAGGAACACTTCTTCAGGGGAGTATAGCGCAGGCAGGGACGCCCAAATCGTGCGCTGTAGGAAAAGCGGAGGATTGTGCCAACGTACTCATAGAAGAGCTTGCGTACGCATAACCTGATCTTTGACATTTGCTTACGAGCCGCTGACCTTGTAGTTTCCTGCCGTTCGTGGAAATCGTTGGGACGCGCCATATGTACGCTAATATGTATGAGTTGAGCGACATATAAATAAACATGTAACGGAGTACATATGTCACCAAACAGCGATTCCATCCTTTCCCAGGAGCTCTCGCGCCGCACTGCCCTCAAGGCCCTGTTCGGCGCCGCTTCTGCGGCAGTTCTTTTTGGCCTGCCCGCTCGCGCCCATGCGGCGGAGGCTTCCAAAGAAACAACCGATAAACTGAATGCCGCCCAGGCCCAGCTCGACGAGGTTCAGGCCCAGCTCGACAGCATCGCAAATGAGTATGCGGCGCTGGCCAACAAGAATGCCCAGACCCTCAACGACATCGAGAATGTCCAGGGCAAGATTGACGACACGCAGGCCCAGATCGATGAAAAGAAGGCCGAGCTCAAGAAGAAGCGCAACGACCTTTCCGATCGCGTGGCCGCCAGCTACAAGTCCGGCGGCACGAACATCCTGTCGCTGCTGCTGGCCTCTGGCTCGTTTGAGGAACTCGTCGCCAACGCGCATTACGTTGAGAAGATCAACAAGAGCGACCGCGACGCCATCGAGGACATTCAGACCATCCAGGAAGAGCTCGATGCGCAAAAGACCGAGCTCGAGTCGCAGAAGGCCGACTTAGAGAAGCTCAAGGACCAGCAGACTGCCCAGATGCAGGACATGCAGGCCAAGCAGCAAGAAGTCCAGACCGTGCTGAACGGTCTTTCCGACGACGTCAAGGAGCTCATGGCTCAGCGCGATTCCGAGATCCTCGCTGCCGCCCAGGCTGAGGAGGCCGCTAGGAAGGCTGCCGCTGCCGCGGCTGCCGCGAACAAGAACAATTCCTACTCGGGTGGTTCGAGCTCGGGTGGTGGATCGTACGCGCCCGGAACTCCGCAGCAGAATGCCGGCTCGGGCAAGCAGCAGGCTGTCGTCAACGCGTGCTACTCCACGCCTTCGCCGGGTCAGAACTGGTGCGCGGCGTGGGTCACCAATGTCTTCCGTAACGCCGGCGTTGGCTACTTTGGCGGCAATGCGTGCGACATGTTTAACGCCTGGTGCTATAGCTCCGACCGCTCGGCGCTGCAGGTGGGCATGATCGTGGCCGATTCCTCGCACAGCGGCACGGGTGCTCCGGGCCTTATCTACGGTCATGTGGGTATCTACGTTGGCGGCGGCATCGTTATGAGCAACGAGGGTGCCATTACGTCTAAGTCGCTCGATTCGTTCATTAGCTTTTATGGTACTGGCTCTGGCGTGCGCTGGGGCTGGCTTGGCGGTATTGCACTGTCGTAACGGCGGTTTGAAGTAAGTTGGTCCGTGGCTGCCCGGAAGGCATTAGGTTGCCTGCTCTACAGTCCTGCGCAAGACGAAGGCCACATTAAGTGGCCTTCTTTGCGTGCGGAACTCGCGACCAACCTTATGCCTCGCCCGCGGTCCCGGACCTTCCGGGTTCGGGGCGCGACACACTGGACTGGGTTATCTGAATAAATATGGTGAAGGCCCCTTTCGGGGTCTTCTTTTTAAATAAAATTATCGACTCCGTGGACTTCGGTTTTGGAATTTGGAGCCGACGGCTCATCAAAGTGGAAAATGAAATATAACCTAGCTGCAATAATCGCCTTGTTGCGAACTCGAACTGATCATGTAGATCTAAAATAGTCGCAATATACAATTGTCGTGTGGTGCGTTGGGTCGGAGCTGCTGCGGGTCCTAGATGGATTGCGGTCTTGCGCCCCGATGTTCAAACAGGTTTCTCTCTAGACGGGAAGTTGCTCATGGACACCATATATGACGGAGACGACTGGGTCGATCATTATAGTTGGCGACTAGTCGGCTCGGATGACAATGGGGATGTGGTGTTTGATGGACTATGTCCAAAGCATCTCCATCCTTTTGTCTCGTCGTTAATTGAGAGTTCCGCTCGTGTTGCCCCCTACAGCTCGGCGTCGCTTCATGATACGGACGTTTTGAAGACCATAAAGGAATCAATTGACGAGGGCACGATGAGTAGCTTGCTGTTTTCTCGCCTTGTGGGGCTAGATGAGATTGGCTCGAAACGACTGCTTGCGGGCGAAAAGGTGGAACTCACTTATCGGTCGATGATTTCAATCCTGCGGATGGCCGATGTTCTTCGCAAATAAATGAAAACGGGACAAGTGAGCTACATCACTTGTCCCGTTATTAATTAAAGTGGACCGCGGCGAGCGGGCTATAAAAATTCGCCTACTCGGTGGACTTCGGGTTCAAGGTCTACGCCGAATTGGTCTTTGACGGTTGTCTGGATGTGGCGGATGAGTTCGTCGACGTCGGCGGCGGTGGCGTGGTCGGCGTTGACGATGAAGCCGCAGTGCTTCTCGCTCACCTGCGCGCCGCCAACGGCGTGTCCTCGCAGGCCGGCGTCCATGATGAGCTTGCCGGCAAAGTAGCCCTCGGGGCGCTTGAAAGTGGAGCCGGCACTCGGCATGTCGAGCGGCTGCTTGTCCTCGCGGCGCTGGCGGTAGTCGTCCATGTCGGCCTTGATCATCGCGGCGTTGCCCGGGGCGAGATTGAAGGTGGCCGAAAGCACGATAAAGCCGTCATCGGCGATGCGGCTCTTTCGATAACTCAGGTTGAGCTCGTCGACATCGAACTCGATGATATTGCCGCTGCCGCGGGTGCCGTCGTCGAGCTGGCGAGCGGGTTTGTAGACGCGCACGGACTCCAGCACATCGGCCATGCAGGCACCGTAGGCACCGGCGTTCATGTAGCAGGCGCCGCCGACCGATCCGGGGATGCCCGAGATGGGCTCCATGCCGGTGAGACCGGCCTCGG
>CABUWA010000180.1 GCA_902495085.1 uncultured Collinsella sp.
ACGACCGCCAGGAGGACGGCTCCATGCCGGAGCTGCCGCACCGCAACCTCGATACGGGCATGGGTCTGGAGCGCATGGCCGCTATCATGCAGCACAAGACCGCCAACTACGACGGCGATCTGATGCAGCACCTCATCAAGCTCGGTGAGGAGATCAGCGGCAAGACCTATGACGCCGACGATTACTCCGGCGCCAGCCGCTCCCTGCGCATCATTGCCGACCACTCCCGTGCCGTTGACTTTATGATCTCGGACGGCATCCTGCCCGGTAACGAGGGCCGTGAGTACGTCCTTCGCCGCCTGCTCCGCCGTGCCGTGTTCCACGGTCGCCTGCTGGGCATCGAGGGCGCCTTCCTGACCAAGTTCATCGACGAGGTCAACGCTCAGATGGGCGAGGCCTATCCCGAGCTGCTCAAGAACGTCGCGCTCGTCAAGGGCATCGTCGCCTCCGAGGAGGAGCGTTTCTCCACGACGCTCGACAACGGCCGCGTTTACTTAGACGAGGCCCTGGCCGCGCTCGCCGACGGCGCCGTCCTTCCGGGCGACGTTGCCTTTAAGCTGCACGACACCTTTGGTTTCCCCATCGACCTGACCGTCGAGATCGCTGGCGCTGCTGGCCACACCGTCGACATGGACGGCTTCACCGCCTGTATGGAGGACCAGAAGGCCCGCGCCCGCGCCAACGCCAAGGGCGACGCCTGGGGTAGCTTCAACGACGTGTGGGTCGAGCTTTCCGACAAGGTTGCCGCGACCGAGTTCGACGGCTATGACAACGACGTCATCGAGGGCGCCAAGGTTGTCGCCATCGTTCGCAACGGCGAGTCCGTCGAGTCCGCTGCCGCCGGCGAGGACGTTGAGGTCGTGCTCGACCGCACCCCGTTCTATGCCGAGATGGGCGGCCAGCAGGGCGACGCCGGTGAGCTTTCCGCCGAGGGCGTTGCGCTGACCGTTTCCGATACCAAGAACCACAACGGCCTGTATGCCCACGTCGCGCACGTTGCCGAGGGCACGCTGACCGTCGGTGCAACCGTGACCGCCGCGCTCGACGCCGAGCGCCGTGGCTTCCTGCGCCGCAACCACACCGCCACGCACCTGCTCGACGCTGCCCTTAAACAGGTCCTGGGCGAGCATGTCTCCCAGGCCGGCTCGCTGGTGACGCCCGAGCACCTGCGCTTTGACTTCACGCACTTCGAGGCCCTGTCTTCCGAGCAGCTCAAGGCTGTCGAGGACCTGGTCAACCAGCAGATCTTCGCTTCCAAGCCGGTCGTGACCCGCGTCATGGGCATCGACGAGGCCAAGGCTGCCGGCGCTGTCGCCCTCTTTGGCGAGAAGTACGGCGACGTCGTCCGTGTCGTCTCCGTAGGTGCCGAGGACCAGCCGTTCTCCCGTGAGCTCTGCGGTGGTACGCATGCCGCTAACACCGCAGAGATCGGTCTGTTCAAGATCATCTCCGAATCCTCCACGGGCTCGAATGTCCGCCGTATCGAGGCCGTGACCTCCAAGGGCGCTCTCGATTACATGGCCGACCGCCTGGCGCTCGTTGACGCCGCCGCCGCTGCGCTCAAGTGCCGTGTCGACGAGGTTCCCGCCCGCGTGGAGAACCTGCAGGCCGAGCTGCGCGAGACTTCCGGCAAGCTCAAGAAGGCGCTCACCGGTGGCTCCTCCGATGCGATCTCCAGCGCCATCGACGGCGCTGTCGAGCTGAACGGCTACAAGCTCGTCGTCGCTGAGCTCCAGGGCCTTGAGGCTGCCGACCTGCGCAACGTTTGGGATACCGTGCACCAGAAGGTCGCCGGCCCCGTCGCCTGCGTCGTTGCCAGCGTGACCGAGAAGGGCACCCCGGCTCTGCTCGCTGCCGGCTCCGATGACGCCGTGAAGGCCGGTTTCCACGCCGGTAACGTGATCAAGCAGATTGCGGGCCTGGTCGACGGTCACGGTGGCGGTCGTCCCAACATGGCCCAGGCCGGTGGCAAGAACGCCGCCGGTATCGCCGATGCCCTCGCGGCCGCCAAGACCGCGCTCGGCGCCTAAGAACCTAAGTAGTCGCTGTGGTCGCGCTCGCACTGGACATAGGGGAGACCAGGATTGGCATTGCCGTCTCGAGTCGTGATGGCAAGATGGCAATGCCTGTCAAGGTGCTTCCGGCTGCCGAGGTCACCGGTATGTCAAAGACGTTTCGCTACCTGGTCGAGGACTATGAGCCCGATATCCTGGTAAGCGGACGTCCCTTGACCATGGCCGGTGAGCCCGGTCCCCAGGCCGAGCGCGTCGCCGCCGTGGCCCAAAAGATTGCCGACGAGCTCGAACTTCCGCTGGAGTTTGAGGACGAGCGCCTTTCCTCGCAAGAGGCCAAGCGTATCCTGCGAGAGCAGGGGCTCAACGAAAAGCAGATGAGGGGCAAGATTGACATGATCGCCGCCAGCCTGTTCTTGCAGACATGGCTCGATCGTAAAAACGAGGAGGTTCAGCATGCCTAGCGCTTCCGATCCGCGCCAGCAGAATCGTACACGGCAGCCCGTGCCGCGCCCTGCTCAACGGCCCGCCGCTCGTCCCGCGCAGCCCGCTGGCGGCGCTCGTTTTAAGCAACAGGCTCCTGCCCAGCGCACGCAGGGGCAGGCCCCGCAATCACGCTCCCACGCACATCATGCTCATGGCTCGCACGGCGTTGCTCCGGCCACGCGCTCGAGCTATAACACGCACGCCCGCCGTGGTGCCCAAAAGAAAAGCTCCCCGGTGCCTATGATTATCGGTGGCGTCGTCGCCGTGCTTGCGCTTGTCGCGATCGTTTTCTTTGTCGTGCCGGCCGTCAAGGGCTTCTTTGGCGGTGAGGATGCGAAAGTCGCTGCTGGCCAGCAAGTTACTATCACGATTCCCGATGGTGCCTCGGGTGATACCATCGCTTCGATTCTCTCCGAGAACCATATCGTCGAAGATCCCAAGGATTATTATGCGGCGGTTAAAAAGCTCAACGCCGATATGTCGCTTAAGCCGGGTAAGTATTCGTTTACCACGCTTATGGACGCCACGAAGGTCGTCCAGCAGCTTATGGAAGGTCCCAACGCCGGCTCCGATGCGCTCACGATTCCTGAGGGCCTGACGGTCGATCAGGTCGCCGACCGCGTGGCCAAGGCGTACGACAGCATTTCCAAGGAAGACTTCCTTAACCAGGCTAAGGCGAGCAATTATGTGAATGATTACGCTTTCCTTAAAGACGCCGCGAACGATTCGCTCGAGGGCTTCCTATTCCCCAAGACGTATTCGCTGGGTAAGGACCCAAGCGCCGATGATGTGATTCGCGCCATGCTTGACCAGTTCAACGCCGAGTATAAGTCGCTTGACTTTGCCAGCTGCGAGGCCAAGATCAAGGAGCGCTA
>CABUWA010000181.1 GCA_902495085.1 uncultured Collinsella sp.
GCCCAGGACCTGTTTAAGGGCAGCGTCGAGCAGGTGCGTGGCGGTGTGGTTGCGGCGCAGGAAGCCACGGCGCTCGGCGTCGAGCGCGGCGGTCACGGTGGCACCGACGGTCAGCGTGCCCTCGGCAACGTGCGCGACATGGGCATACAGGCCGTTGTGGTTCTTGGTATCGGAAACGGTCAGCGAAACGCCATCGGCACAAAGCTCGCCGGCATCACCCTGCTGGCCGCCCATCTCGGCATAGAACGGGGTGCGGTCGAGCACAACCTCGACATCCTCGCCAGCGGTAGCGGACTCGACGGACTCGCCGTTGCGAACAATGGCGACAACCTTTGCGCCCTCGATGACGTCGTTGTCATAGCCGTCGAACTCGGTCGCGGCAACCTTGTCGGAAAGCTCGACCCACACGTCGTTGAAGCTGCCCCAGGCATCGCCCTTGGCGTTGGCGCGGGCGCGGGCCTTCTGGTCCTCCATGCAGGCGGTGAAGCCGTCCATGTCGACGTCATGGCCAGCGGCGCCGGCGATCTCGACGGTCAGGTCGATGGGGAAACCAAAGGTGTCGTGCAGCTTAAAGGCAACGTCGCCCGGAAGCACAGCGCCCTCGGCGAGCGCGGCCAGGGCCTCATCCAGGTAAACGCGGCCGTTGTCGAGCGTCGTGGAAAAACGCTCCTCCTCGGAGGCAACGATGCCCTTGACGAGCGCGACGTTCTTGAGAAGCTCGGGATAGGCCACACCCATCTGAGCGTTGACCTCGTCGATAAACTTGGTCAGGAAGGCACCCTCGATGCCCAACAGGCGACCGTGGAACACGGCGCGGCGGAGCAGGCGGCGAAGGACGTACTCGCGGCCCTCGTTACCGGGCAGGATGCCGTCCGAGATCATAAAGTCAACGGCACGGGAGTGGTCGGCGATGATGCGCAGGGAGCGGCTGGCGCCGGAGTAATCGTCGGCGTCATAGGTCTTGCCGCTGATCTCCTCGCCCAGCTTGATGAGATGCTGCATTAGATCGCCGTCGTAGTTAGCGGTCTTGTGCTGCATGATAGCAGCCATGCGCTCCAGACCCATGCCCGTATCGAGGTTGCGGTGCGGCAGCTCCGGCATGGAGCCGTCCTCCTGGCGGTCGTACTGGGTAAACACGAGGTTCCAGAACTCAAGGAAGCGGTCGCAGTCGCAGCCGGGCTTGCAGTCGGGGCTGCCGCAACCGACCTCCTCGCCCATGTCAAAGTAGATCTCGGAGCACGGACCGCAGGGGCCGGTGGGGCCAGCGGCCCAGAAGTTGTCGTCCTCGCCCAGACGCGAGATGTGGTCCTCGGCAACGCCCAGGGAGCGCCACACGTCGTGGGTCTCATCGTCCTCGGTAAAGACGGTGAAGTACAGGCGGTCGAGCGGCAGCTTGAACTCCTTGGTGATGAGCTCAAAGGCCCAAGCGCAGGCCTGCTGCTTGGAGACGCCGCCAAAGGAGAAGTCGCCGAGCATCTCGAAGAAGGACAGGTGACGGCCGTCCTCGCCGATGCAGTCGATGTCGTTGGTGCGGACGCACTTCTGGCAGGAGATCGCGCCGATCTCCTTCATGGTCTTCTTACCCTGGTAGTACTCCTTAAACTGGTTCATGCCGGCGTTGGCAAGCAGCAGCGAAGGATCGTCGGGGACGAGGGACGAAGAAGGATAGAGCTTAAGACCGCGCTCCTCAAAGAAGTTGAGGAACTTGGAGCGAATCTCGGCCGTAGTCATTGACGGGTAGTCAGCACTCATAGAGGGAATCTCCTCGGTTTCACATCGAAACAGTTCAAACGTAACGATATTACCATCCCACCGCGCCTGTGCAAAAAAGAGGGCCGCCAAACAGCGACCCTCCAGCGAAAGTGCATGTTATTTAGGACTAAGCAATCCTTTGAAAAAAATGGGTTTGGTAAAATGCTATATAAGAACCATCCGGAAGGAGCGACCGATGAATACCAAGCGAATTGTCCTGAATGCACTTCTGGTAGTAGCACTTTTAGCGCTCTTGGCCTTCTCCCAATGGTACGCAAACCAACCGGCATTTGGCTACGTACTGTACGCAGTGACGTCCGGCGACAACGCTTATTGCCCTCTACGCGCAATTGACATTCTCTATTTCTATGTAGCCGGCCCCTTATCAATCGCTTTGCTCGTGTTTCTTGTCTTTTACAACATCAAGAAACGCTAACATGGCCTATTTGGAATCCGAATCGTCCATGGAGCCGTCGATACCGGTTTTGGTGTCGTCGTCCGTATTGGAATCGTCATCCTTGGCGAAGGGGTTCTTGAAAAAGCCTGTCGCGTCGGGCTGAAGACCCGACAGCTTAATCCAGGGATTCTCGAGCTCGGGCTTGGGCATTGCCTGGGCCTCGGGCGCAGTCTCATTGCCGATGAGCTCGGACTCGTAAATGAACGTATCGTCTCCAAGCGCGTCGTAGGCGGCGACCGGGTTGCCCTCGGCATCACGATACGGCGTGCCTTTAAACACAGCGCCATCATATGCCACGAGCTGGCGACCGGTCTCGTTCTCAAAGTAGTAGACGAAGATACCCTTCAGAGCCGCGCACAGCGGAATGGCGATGACCATGCCGATGGGGCCCATGAGTGCCGAACCAATAACGAGGGCCGTCAGGCTCATGATGGGATGCACCTGGACCGAGCTTTGCATGACCTTAGGCGAAATGACATTATCGGTGACGTTTTGGGCCACCATGGTCACGATCAAGGTCCACAACGCCAGCATCGGGCTAAACATAAAGCCGAGCACCGTGGCAATCGCAGCGCTCACCCAAGGACCGACAACCGGAACCAAATGCATGATGCCGGTGAAGATGGCCATGAGTGCCGCGTATGGATGGCCAATGAGCGTAAAGCCGATGAAGGCGAGGATGCCACCGCAGATCGACGTTACGACCATGCCACGCATGTAGCCGCCGACCGAGCGCGAAAGAATCGCGACCATAAAACGGTACGAGGTCTCCTTTTCCTGACCAATGATGGTGCAGACCTCGTGGTGCATGCGGGGATAGTCGCAGGCCAACCAATAGGCAAGCACCAAGCCCAGAAAGATGACGAACAGCTGCGAGGCCGTATTGGTGATGAGCGGGAATACACCGCGACCGAGCTCGGCAGCGATTTGCGAGACATACTTGGACGCCACCGTAACGAGCGAAGAAAGGTTATCGTCCAGATACTCCTTGAGAGGCGTGTTATTGAGCGTCTTGGCATGCGAGATCATCTCATTGAGGTCGCCACCAGCAACACGAAGCTGCTCGGGCAGGCGGCTCAGGACTTCCATGATCTGACCAAAGAGAATCGGCGACAAGATGCAAACGACGCCGACGAGCACGGCAACGACCAC
>CABUWA010000182.1 GCA_902495085.1 uncultured Collinsella sp.
CGCACGTCCATGTTCATAGAGACGGCGAAGCTCTCGATAAAGCTACCGCAACCCGACGAGCAGGCCTCGTTGAGCATGATGTGCTCAATGACGCCGTCCTTGACGCGCAGGCACTTCATATCCTGGCCGCCGATGTCCAGGATAAACTCGACGCCGGGCAGGAATGCCTTGGCGCCGCGCAGATGCGCAACGGTCTCGATCTCGCCGGAATCGGCCTTGAGGGCCTCGATGAGCAGCGCCTCGCCGTAACCCGTGGTGGTCACGTGGCCGATGGTGCAGCCCGCGGGGATGTGATTGTAGAAATCGGCCATGATGACCTTGGCCGTGCCCAGGATGTCGCCGTTGTTGTTACCGTACCAGGTGTGCAGCAGCTGGCCGTCCTCGCCCACGAGCGCGGCCTTCATGGTGGTGGAACCGGCGTCGATGCCGATGAACACGCGGCCGGTGTAGCCGTCGAGCTTGCCCTTGGGAACGACTTCCTGGTCGTGACGGGTTTTGAACTCGGCGAAGTCCTCGTCGGTGGCAAAGAGCGGATCAAGGCGCTCGACCTCGGCACCCTGTGTGTCACCCAGGGCATCGATAGCCTCGATGAGCTGCGGGAACGTGCTGAGCTTGTTGGACTCGTGCGCCATGGCGGCGCCGCTCGCCACAAACAGGTGAGCGTTTTGGGGCACGATACGGTGCTCCTCGTCCAGGCCGAGCGTGAGGTAGAAGCGGTGGCGCAGCTCGGAGAGGTACTGCAGCGGGCCGCCCAAGAAGGCGACGTTGCCGCGGATGGGACGGCCGCATGCCAGGCCCGAGATGGTCTGGGTCACGACGGCCTGGAAGATAGAGGCGGCCACGTCCTCGGGGCGGGCGCCCTCGTTGAGCAGCGGCTGCACGTCGGTCTTGGCAAAGACGCCGCAGCGGCTGGCAATGGGATAGATGGTGGTGGCGTTGGCCGCGAGCTCGTTGAGGCCGCTCGCGTCGGTGTGCAGCAGGGTTGCCATCTGGTCGATAAACGCGCCCGTGCCGCCGGCGCAGGTGCCGTTCATGCGCTGCTCGATGCCGTTGTCGAAGTAGATGATCTTGGCGTCCTCGCCGCCCAGCTCGATGGCGACATCGGTGGCCGGGATGAGGGTCTCGACGGCACGCTTGCTGGCGATGACCTCCTGGACAAACTCCAGATCGAGCCACTGGGACAGCAGCAGGCCGCCCGAGCCGGTGATGGCGCAGGTCATCTGGGCCGTCGGCAGCACGGTCGCGGCGCCCTCGAATAGGTCGCGGGCGCAAGCGCGGACGTCGGTGTGATGGCGCTGGTACTTGGCATAGACAATCTGGTTGTCGTCGTTGAGCACGGCAAGCTTGACGGTGGTGGAGCCCACATCGATGCCCAGGTGCAGGTTGCCGCGGGCGGCCTCGGGGTTGAAGATCGCGCCTTCGGGGGCCTGAGCGGCGGCTACGGGCTCAGCGGCGGTGGCGGGCTCGCTAGCGACGGACGTCTCCCCTGCCGCGTTCTTGGCCTCGGCAACCGCCTCGGCAACTTTCTCGGCAGCCGCGGTCGCGGCCTTCTGCGCGGCGTCCACCACGGCGGGTGCAGCCTCACGCGCGGCAGCGACCATGCGGTCCTTGATGCCCTCGACGAGTTTGCTCATTGTCTCTCCTCTTAGTTGTTGGACTCGACGGTTGCGGCGGTGTCGGCCACATCCTCGAGCTGCAAGTTCAATAGCTTCAAGCCATATTCCGGCACGTTGATATCGATGGGTTGGCCATATAGGTCGCCGGGACGCACAAAGGCGATAACCGTCATAATGCGCGCCATGGCCTCGGGCGATTCGGTGAGGCCGCGCTCAAACCAGCGCTGGATCAGGCCGACCTCGGCACTCACGACGTAGGTAACGTAGTAGTCAAAGAACGTGCCCAGCGCCAGGCCCAAAATACCCGTCTGCGCACGAGGCACCACGGCCTCACGCGCGGTATCGATGATCTTTTTAATAAAGGCGGGGTCGCCGCCCGGGCCCAGCAGGGCCCCGATAAGGTCGCGATTAGCCGCAAGATAGCGAAGCAGCTCAACCGAACCGGGTGCCGGCTCGAGTTCGTCGATGTTGCGGTAAAGATCGGGCAATTGAGCTGCGGTGATAAGCTCCACCCGCTCGCGAATCTCGGCAAGCAGGCCGTCCTCGATCTGGCTGATAAAGTCGGGGATATCGCGGTAGTGCGAATAGAACGTGCGGCGCGTAAGACCGGCGCGCTCGGTGAGCGACGCGACATTAATGCGCGAAAGGTCGCCGCTTTCGGCAAGTTCGCTGGCAAGCGCCTGGCGAAGGGCGCGCTGCGAGCGAAGGGACCGGCGGTCGCATTTCTCGAGCTGGGACAAACGTCCTCCTTGTTACTCAACCTGTGCGCTATTGCACAGTGCGAGTATTATTGCACACCGTGTGCACCAACACGTAAAGGCAATATTTGGGATGTGACGAAGGGGCAGCCTCTTTGTCACATCCAGCGACCGCCTAGGTTGTGCCGGTTGTGCCAGGCTTTTAGAGCGGCATTACCGATTGTCCAAAATGTCATTCGTGGGTAGAATAGTGTCGACGGCAGCCCAAGTTCTGGAAAGCTGGGCAGCGCCGTTGTTTGCATTAGGGGGTCAACGCCTTAGCGGCGGCGACCCCTTCTGTTGCGCTTCGAACGCTGCTTGAGTGCCTCGGAAAGGCCGACAAGCGCCGTGGAGAACGAGACCAAAGCGGTCAGAAGTCTCACGAAATCAATCAGATCGGTCATGGGCATCACCTCCCATCAGATGGAGGGCGTTGCCCGGCACATGGAACTGCCGCCAACAGTATCAATTCTATCAAAGCGCAGTTAGGTATGCGAATGTTTGTTCGTATTTCAAGAGACCAGCGTCACCTGTGACAAAGGGGCTGTCCCTTTGTCACATTATTCGATGACGGTGCGGGAGTTTTGCTTGCGCATGGTGGCGAGCATGTGTTTGGGGACGGCGTGGACCATGCAGCTACCGATAGTCGCGCTCGCGGCGGCCTTGGCCGCGTCACTGCCATTCTTGGTCGCGCAGCTGTGGCGGAAGCGTTTGAGCATGGCAATGTCGTTGCCGCCGTCGCCGTAGACCGCGACCTCGTCCTCGGCAATACCGTAGTAGCCCGCCAGCCACGCCACGCTCTCGCCCTTGTTGCACGCCACGTCCGTGATCTCGAACATCACCGGATCGAACGGCGCGTTGACCACACGGTCCGATCGCTCAGCCAAATATGCCTTAAGGTCGCGCTCCAGCTCGGGCGAGGTCACGCGGCAGTTGATTTTGCACACGTCATGACGCAGGATGTCACCGA
>CABUWA010000183.1 GCA_902495085.1 uncultured Collinsella sp.
AACGCCGAAGACGAACCGACGAAACCGCAGCCGACAATAGCGACCTTCTTCTCGTTAACCATTAGAAACTCCCATCTCTCTCCACAAACAAGCCGCCCGGGAACGACCCGAGCGGCTTGCCGTAATCCCAATACATCCAATCGGGACTTTGATTATGCTCCTATTCGCAGCCAAAAATCGACCGTTTACCGAAATTGTTTGCAGAATTCGTAAAATAACTGCACGAAATCGGTTTCGAGCTATTGACGAGTCGAAATAGGTTTCTAATACAGGCCCGCCTCGCGAATGGCCTCGACAGCCAAAGCGATCTGATCGGGCGGCAGGACCAGTGCCATACGCACGTGCCCCTCGCCCGAAGGGCCAAAGCTCGCGCCCGGCGTCACCACAACGCCGGCCTTCTCCATAAGCTCCTCGCAAAACGCCATGGAATCGGTGCGACCACCGGGAAGCTTGGCCCACACAAACATAGAGCCATGCGCGTTGGGACGCTCCCAGCCCAGGCCCTCAAGACCGTCGCACAGGGCATCGCGGCGCTCCTGGTACTTCAGACGCTGCGCCTCGACCTCATCGCGCGGACCGTTCAGGCAGGCGATAGCAGCCTTCTGGATCGGGAAGAACATACCGAAGTCGATCTGGCCGCGCAGCTTGGCAAAGGCCGAGACCACATCCTCGCGACCGACCAAAAAGCCGATGCGGGCACCGGTGACGTTAAACGACTTGGAAAGCGAGAAGAACTCCACGCCCACCTCAAGCGCACCGGGATACTGCAAGAAGCTGCCGCCGGGCTCGCCGTCAAACACGATGTCGGAGTACGCGTTGTCATGAACGATCAACAGATCATGCTCGCGGGCAAAAGCGATAATCTCCTCGTAGACCTCGGGCGTACCCACCGAGCCCACCGGGTTGGCGGGCAGCGACACGATCATATACTTGGCACGATCGGCAACCTCGGGATCGATGCCCGCCACATAGGGCAGGTAATTGTGCTCGGCAACCAACGGATAGTATTCGAGCTTGGCATCGGCGATCTTGGCACCCGCCTCAAAGACCGGGTAGCACGGATCGGGAACCAGAATGGTGTCACCCGGATCGAGCAGGGCCAGTCCCAAATGGCCCACGCCCTCCTGTGTGCCGTTGCACGACTGCACCATAGACGGCGTAATGCCCGAAACGCCAAAGCGACGCTCATAGTAATCGCACACGGCCTGCTTGAGTTCGGGCAGGTCGCGCAGGGCATACTTCCACATCTCGGGATCTTGGGCTGCCCGCGTGAGCGCCTCGACCACATGGTCGTACGGCTTAAAGTCGGGCGTGCCCACGCTCATGTTGTAAATGGTCTTGCCCTGAGCCTTCAGCGCGAGAAGCTTGTTGTTGAGCGAGGCGAAGACCTCCGCGCCAAAGCAGTCGAGACGCTGCGATGCCTGCATGGTGCCACCTTTCGATATGAAAAACGCGGCGCTCCGACAAGAGCGCCGCGCGATACGGGCCATCAGATTGCAAAAGTGTAACGCTTGCAACCCCCGTATTGGTTCAATTTAGCCAACCTTAGTCAACTGGATTGAGCGCGTCGATCTGCGCAAGCCACAGACGCGAGCTAGCGTCACTCGGCATACGCCAATCGCCGCGCGGGCTGAGCGTCACCGAGCCCACCTTGGGACCATCGGGCAGGCAGCTGCGCTTAAACTGCTGGGCAAAGAAGCGACGGTAGAACGTACGTAGCCACGTGTGGACGGTCTTGGCGTCGTAGACGCCCTCGAAACTCTTGAGCGCCATGCGGTAGATCTTGCCCGGCTCAAAGCCAAAACGCAGCAGGTAGTAGAGGAAGTAGTCGTGCAGCTCGTACGGGCCCACCAAATCCTCGGTCTTCTGCGCAATCTCGCCGTCGCCCGTGGGCGGCAGAAGCTCGGGGGACACCGGCGTATCGAGGATATCGAGCAAGACCTCGGCAATGCGCCCGCCAAAGACATCGGCGGCATAGCGCACCAGATGGCGCACAAGCGTCTTGGGCACGCTCGCGTTGACGGCGTACATGCTCATGTGGTCGCCGTTATAGGTAGCCCAGCCGAGCGCCAGCTCCGACAGGTCGCCCGTGCCAATGACAAAACCGCCAGCCTGGTTGGCCAGATCCATCAGGATCTGCGTACGCTCGCGGGCCTGGCTGTTCTCGTAGGTCACGTCCTGCACGGCCGGATCGTGCTCAATGTCCTTGAAGTGCTGCTCCACAGCCGCATGGATCGAAACCTCGCGAAAGCTCACACCCAAGTCACGAGCGAGCGACTCGGCATTGGACTTAGTGCGGTGCGTCGTGCCAAAACCTGGCATGGAGACCGCCGTGATACCCGCGCGCGGCAGCCCCAGCGCATCGAAGGCACGCACGGTCACAAGCAGTGCCAGCGTGGAGTCCAAGCCACCCGAAAGACCGATGACTGCAGCCTTGGTACCCGTATGGGCAAGGCGGGTCTTGAGGCCGGCGGTCTGCAGGTCGAGGATGGTCTCGCAACGCTCGGCCAGGTCGTCATGGTCGGCCGGCACAAAGGGCGCACGCGGGAAAACGCGGTCGACATCGCAGGCATCGCGCAGGACGGGAGCCTCGGAGAGCGTGCCCTCAAAAGAGAACTCAATGGTCGTGGCCTCCGGCGCATCGTCCGCGCGCGTCCACGTCGTCGAGCGACGGCGCTCGGCAACCAGACGGTCAAGGTCAACGTCGGCGACGGCCATATCGCAGGTAAGCAGTTTGGTGGCGGCGAGCTTGGAGCCGTTTTCGTAGACGAGATTCTCGCCCGCAAAGACCATGTCGGTCGTGGACTCGCCCTCGCTCGCATCTGCATAGGCATAGGCACAGTACAGGCGCGCGCTCTGATTGGAGATAAGGCTGCGGCGGTAATCTGCCTTACCGATAATCTCGTCCGAGGCCGACGGGTTGAGAATCACCGTCGCACCGGCAAGCGCCATCTCGGTCGAAGGGGGCGCCGGCACCCACAGATCCTCGCAGACCTCAACGCCCAGCACCATATCCTCGGCACCCTCATCACAGCAGCGGTAGACAAGCCCCGAACCCAGCGGAACCGGACCCTGACCGGCAAATTCAACCCACACGGGATCTGTGGGCGCCGGAGCAAACCAGCGGCGCTCGTAGAACTCGCCATAGTTGGGCAGATACTTCTTGGCCGTGAGGCCCAAAAGCTCACCCGCGCAGCACACGGCGGCGCAGTTGTAGATATTCTCGGCAACTGCAACGGGAAGACCGATGGTAAAGACAATCGGCAGCTCACGAGTCTCATCGAGGATATGCACCAAAGCAGCCTC
>CABUWA010000184.1 GCA_902495085.1 uncultured Collinsella sp.
AAGTAGTCGTCGACGCCGTGGCCGGGCGA
Source organism: uncultured Collinsella sp. (assembly GCA_902495085.1). Classification (GTDB taxonomy): domain Bacteria; phylum Actinomycetota; class Coriobacteriia; order Coriobacteriales; family Coriobacteriaceae; genus Collinsella. The sequence continues at coordinate 30 of CABUWA010000184.1, forward strand.
GTTGTGGACGATACCGGTACCGTCATCGACGCCGACGTAATCGGCCAGCAGCGCCACGCCCTCGACACCGTCAAAGATCGGCTGCTTGTAGTGGATATGATGGAAGGTCTCGGCGGGAACCACATAGGGCTTGCCGTCGACCATGACCGGGGTGTACTCCCAGCCAAACTCCTCGCAGCACTTGGGAGCCAGGTCCTCGAGCATGACCTCGGCGCGGCCGTCGTGCTCAACGGCGACGTAGGCGGCGCCGGGCTTGAGGGAAACCGCCTGGTCGGAGGGGATGGTCCACGGGGTGGTCGTCCAGATGATGAAGTCGACCGGGCCGTCGAAGTTCTCGAGGCCGGCGGGCTTGGAGGTCATCTCGAAGCGCACGAAGATGGACGGGCTCGTCTCGTCGGAGTACTCGATCTCGGCCTCGGCCAGCGCGGTGTGGCAGTGCTTGCACCAGTGAACCGGCTTGTGGCCGCGATAGATCATGCCCTTATCGAACATGGCCTTAAAGACCTCGATATCAGCGGCGTCATGCTGGTGATAGAGCGTCAGATACGGATTGTCCCAATCACCGAGCACGCCCAGGCGACGGAAGCCGGCCTTCTGCAGCTCGATGTTCTCGACAGCGAACTTGTTGCACAGCTCGCGAATCTTGGCAGTGGAAGTCTGGTTGAACTTCTCGGTGCCGAGCTTCTCCTCGACCTTATGCTCAATCGGCTGACCGTGGCAGTCCCAACCGGGGACATAGGGAACTTCGCAGCCCTGCATCATCCAGTAACGGTTGATCATGTCCTTAGAGATCTTGTTCATGGCGTGGCCGATGTGGATCGGGCCGTTGGCGTACGGAGGGCCGTCGTGCAGCACGAACTTCTTGTGACCCGCGTTCTTCTTTAGAACTTGCTCGTAGACCTTGTTGTCCTGCCAGTCCTTAAGTCGCTTGGGCTCGGACTTGGAAAGACCGGCACGCATGGGAAATCCGGTTTTGGGCAGATTCATCGTCTGCTTGTACTCGTTTGCCACGGTACCCCTTTCTTGTCATGGGCGCGCACGCCCTCTGGGCACCAAAAAAAGCGCCCGTCCCTACAAGCTGGGACGAAGCGCCACAAAACGGGCAGTCTGCCCGTAAAAGCTCTTCGCTTAACCACCCAGCTTAGATGCCCTCGCTCGCGTCGCCGCGCGCTCGCATCCGTTACTCGGCTGGTCTGTATCGACGACCATCTCGGCGATGTCTACTAAGACGAACCTGCGCGGCACGTCCGTTGGGACCGCAGCTCCGGGGTGATTTTCATCGGTCGCATGCACGGGTTCTCAGCGCTTCCCGCTCTCTGTAGCATGCGGACGGCCGACTACTCGTCCCCATCAACGCTTATGCGGAGTATGCTAGCACGTTCCGCGCCGGCGAAAAACCCTCAACACTGGTTTTATACGTTCGAAATTTCTCGCGGCTGTGGACCTTCTCTTGGAGCAAAATACCTGAAAGCACTTTATCGAACGAAAGAAGGTTGCTATGCGCACGATTGGAATGAGCGACTACACCGTTGGCGAGGATTGCTTTGACGAGCTGCCCGGCGCGCTGGCCGAGTACGGCGCGAAGAAGGTCGCGATCATCGGTGGCAAGCGGGCACTGGCCGCAGCACTTCCCGGTATCGAAGCTGCGCTGGCGGGTACCGACGTCGAAATTCTCGAGACGCGCGTCTACGGCACCAACAGTACGCGTGCCAATATCGCCAAGGTCGTGAATTCCCCTGCCTGCCAGGAAGCTGACGTGCTTATCGCATGCGGCGGCGGCAAGGCACTCGACACCGTGAAGACCGCAGCTATCGAGCTCAAGAAGATCGTCTTTACCGTGCCGACGATCTGCTCCAACTGCTCGGCCGCGACAGCCATTGCCGTTGTCTACAACGACGATGGCTCGCTCGAAGGCTATTCGTACCCCAACCGACCGGCGCACATCTTCATCAACCCCAAGATCATCGCCGAGGCACCGGCAGAGTACTTCTGGGCCGGCGTAGGCGATGCCCTGTCCAAGCAGCCCGAGGTCGAGTACGCCACGAGCGCCGGTAATTTGGAGCACACCGCCGGTCTTGGCCTGGCGCTTGCCCACACCTGCTCCGAGCCGCTGTTTACCTATGGCGTCCAGGGTCTTGAGGACGTGCGCCAGGACCTGTCGAGCGAGGCCGTCAAGCAAATCGCACTCGATATCGTGGTCAATACGGGCTATGTCTCGAACCTGACCAACCAGAACGATTACTACTACAACTCGAGCGTGGCGCACGCGTTCTACAACGCCACCTGCAGCATACCGCGTGAGGGCACCTACCTGCACGGCGAGGTCGTGAGCCTGGGCGTGCTCGTGTTGTTCGCCTACACGGGCGACACCGAGAACCTTAAGCACTACGCTGCCTTTAACAAGCAGATGGGGCTGCCCGTGACGCTTGAGCAGGTCGGCCTTACCGAGGCCGACATCCCGGCCCTGTGCGAGTACGCGCACGCCACCAACGAGTGGAAGCAGGGAAACCCCGAGCCCTTCACGGACGAAAAATTCGCCGCCGCCATCAAGGCCGCCGACGCCTACGGCCACACGCTCTAGGGCTGGCCCAAAACCACCACAAAGGGGACAGGCACCTTTGTGGTGGTTTTTTATTGCTCCACCATTCAGTTCGTACTCGAACCCGGTTCTTTACGAGAAAGGGTTCGGGTACGTTTTTTTATCGGAAATTCTGCGGAAGGACTACTCGGAACGGTAAACAGGAACGAACAAAGGCAGGGTATCATCGTGGTGATGGCATCCTGCCTTTTGTTTTGCGGAACCAAGGTCGCTTTATGCGAACTTGATCGCCACTTATATGGCGCATTGATGGCAATTGCTGCGTACGTGCGTACCGGGAGCCTGTACACCTCTGGCAAGGCGTAACACGCTAGACTTTGTTCCAAAGTCCGTGTGCTAAGGGGGCAGGGCCCTTAGAATTCCTGTGGAGTGTGTACGCACATACGCAGGAAAACAGCAAATTACGCTATATCAGGGCGTTCTTTCATTGGAACGTATGGTATACACGGCTTAGTTCAACAAATAAGAATTTATATATAAAGGAGAATATTGATGAAACTGTTTTTATGTTCGCACTTTTCAAGTGTAGGAAGTCTGATAAAGGAAGAAATTGAAGATAGAAAAGTCGCATTTATTCCAACAGCTTCGCTGCGTGAAGGCTACACCGGTTATGTCGGCTCGGCTCGAAAATTATTCAAAAAGTTGGGAGCAATCGTAA
>CABUWA010000185.1 GCA_902495085.1 uncultured Collinsella sp.
ACGAGCATTCCCGGGGCACCTCCCTGTGCTACGGTTTGAGCAGAGCAAAAGCGGTTCGACCGCTACTCTGATGATTATTTATTATCACAGTATTATACGGCGGTGAACAGATGGAAACGGTTAGCGGCAATCTTGCCTCGGCGCTCAGGATCGAGCCGGGCATTACCGCGATTATCGGCAGCGGCGGCAAGTCGACGTTGCTGAAAACGCTGGGTCTCGAGCTCATGCGCGCCGGCGGCGGGGTGCTCCTCTGCACCACCACGCACATGTTTCCCGTCGCCGGCGTCCCGTGGGACGGGTCGAATCGTCGCCTGGGTGCCGCACCTTGGAAGCCGGGTGCCGCGCATGTTCCCGGCTGCACCTGTGAGGCGTGCGCGGGACTTGCCCGCGGGAGTATTTGCCAGGCGGGTGTCTTAGACCCGGAAACAGGCAAGCTCTCCGCACCCGCCGAGCCACTCAACGAGCTGGCACAGCGCTTTGACTACGTGTTGGCCGAGGCGGACGGCAGCAAGCGGCTCCCGCTCAAGGCGCACGCCGCCTGGGAGCCGGTGATTCCCTCTGGCACGGCAAACGTTGTCTGGGTCGTCGGCGCCTCGGGACTGGGCAAACCCGTCGCCGAGGTTGCCCACCGCCCCGAGCTCTTTTGCGAGCGTTGCGGCTGCGAGCTCACCGACATCGCCACGCCCGAGCGCGTCGCCCAGGTGCTCAATGCCGAGCTGCGGATGCTGAACCTCAACAATGCCCGTATCATGCTCAACCAAGTCGACACGCTCAGCGACCCCACGATGGCAGATCGCTTCGAGGCAGCCCTCAACCGCCCCCTCATCGCCACCAGCCTCAAGTAGCCGGCCCCATCTCGTCAGTTGCGGTGAAATACGGACTGTTTGGCCGCCTAACGGCCGCAAACAGTCCGTATTTCACCGCAACTGCGGAGGGGACACGGCATCTTTGCTGCTAGCGGGGGACGTAGCGGCCGGGTTGGGCTCCGGTGGGCTCGCCGTCGCGTGCCGCCAGCACGCCGTTCACAAACACGGCTTTGGCGCGGCCATGTGCCTCAAAACCCTCGAGCGGCGTGTAGTCCACGGCCTGATGCTGCGTCGCCGCGCGAATGGTCCAGCGCGCCTGGGGATCCCACACGCACACGTCGGCATCGGCACCCTCGGCAAGACAGCCCTTGCGCGGGTACATGCCAAACACGCGCGCCGGGTTCTCGCTCATCAGGCGGCAGAGGTCCTCGGGGCCCAGTTGCCCCTCAAAGCTCGTGGCGATCGCGACGGGACGATGCTCCACGCCGGGCCCGCCGTTGGGAATCGCGCGGAAATCGTCGCGCCCGCGGTCCTTTTGCCCGTGCAGGTTAAAGCTGCAATGATCGGTTGCAATAGTATCGATCTCGCCAGCCACAAGCGCCTCGCGCAACGCGGCACGGTCACCGGCATGGCGCAGCGGCGGGCTCATCACGTACTTGGCGCCCGCAAAGCCGTCCTCGCCCTGTTCCAGATAGCAGGTGTCGTCGAGCATCAGATACTGGGGGCAGGTCTCGACATAGATATTCTTCTGCCCGCGCGCTTTGGCAGCACGGATGGCCTCGAGCCCCAGCTTGGTCGAAAGGTGCACCACGTTGACCGGAGCGTCCCCGGCCAGGTGCGCCAGATACAGCAGGCGGCTCACGGCCTCACCCTCGCACACGTCCGGACGGCTGAGCGCATGGCCCTCGGGCCCGTGGATGCCCTGCTCAAACACGCGCTTCTGCAGCGCATTCACCAGCGTGCCGTTCTCGCAATGCACGCACAGGATACCGCCCACGCGCTTGAGCTCCTCCAACACCTCGAGCGTCTCGGCATCGTCCAAGCGCAGGTGATCATAGGCAAAGTAGGTCTTAAACGACGGCACGCCCGCCTCGCGCATGGCCGAAAGATCGGCGCGGTTGCGCTCATTCCACTCGGCGAGCGCCATATGAAAGGCGTAGTTGGCGGTGCAGGTGCCGTCGGCGCGATGATGCCACTCGACCAAGGCATCGGGCATGGTCACGCCGCGATCGGCCGTCGCGTAGTCGACGATGGTCGTGGTACCGCCGCAGGCAGCCGCACGTGTGCCGGTCTCAAAGCTATCGGCCGTCCAGTCCATGCCGGTCCAGCACTGCATGTGCGTGTGCCCATCGATAAAGCCCGGGAACACCCAACAGTCCGTGGCGTCCTGGACGGTATCGTCCTCGCCCGGCTCAATCGCCGCGGCAATCCGCACAATCTTATCGCCCTCCATGGCAAGGTCGGCGCGGCGAAGCCCCTGGGGCGTCACGAGCGCGCCGTTTTTGATGATGATCATGTTGCTCCTTATCGATTCATACAGTTGGCCACGCGATCAAAATACGAGCAGGCCGCGATATGCTCCGCTATGCGTCGCTGTCCCTTGGCGGTATCGACATCCCACAGCTCGTAGGCACGCGCCTCGACCAGTACCACGTCGGTACGGCCCTTGAGGATCGAACCGCCGCCGTCCTTGCCCTCAAGACACATAAGTGCATCGAACAGTTCCGCCGGAAAGAGCACCGGGCTCGAAGGCTCACCGTTGCACGCAAGACGCACCGGATGTTTGCGGCCACACTCGTCAAACGCACGAACCATAGCCTCAAAAGAACCCGAACTCACGAGCGGCTGGTCGCCCGGCAAAAAGAGGCAACCTTTCCAGTTGCGTTCGACTCCCCATGAAAGGCCCGCACGGACGCTTTCGTTGCGCAGCTCGCCATCGTGCAGCACGCACGGGCAATGCTTGTCCTCGCAAATCTGAACGACCTCGGGCCAACGCGTCGAAACCACGACGTCAAAGCCCCGGGGAACCGAATCGATGGTCCGGGCAATCAGCGGCTCGCCATAGATATCGGCAAGCATCTTGTTAGAGCCAAACCGCTTGCCCTCGCCCGAAGCCATAATGACGCATCCAAGTTTCATGGTGATACCTCCCCTGAAACCATCGTACCCATAACTCGCGCCGCGGGCATCCACATCGAAAGCGCTTATCCCGCACGCCCACGATGCAAAAAGGGGGCACCCCGCCGGTTGGCAGAGCGCCCCCTTTACATGGCTTACCTCAGCCCGGCTTTAGGCCTGGAGCCAACGGGCGGTGTTACGCTCGTCGAGGGCCTTGAGGGTAGCGGCGGGATCGGCAACCTTCTGCAGGAACATCATGGCAGCGATGGCGTACGGCTTGTAGCTGGCCTCCTTGTACATGCCCACGCGGTGCATGTC
>CABUWA010000186.1 GCA_902495085.1 uncultured Collinsella sp.
AAAAACCGACGCCCGCAGGGGCGTCGGCAAAGTACTCGACCAGTTTATGCTCGTCGTATTGCACCTTAGATCTCCATGACCTCGGCTTCTTTTTCCTTCAGAAGCTCCTCGACCTTGGCGACATACTCATCAGTGTGCTTCTGGACCTTGGCCTGCTCGCGACGGACATCGTCCTCGGTGAGCTCCTCATCGCGCTCGAGCTTGTTGTTGAAGTCGCGACGGATGTTACGGATAGACACCTTGGCCTGCTCGGCGTACTCGCGGCACTCCTTGACGAGCTCGCGACGGCGCTCCTCAGTGGGAGCCGGGAACGGAAGACGAACGACGGTGCCATCGGAGTTGGGGGTAATACCCAGATCGGAAGCGCCGATGGCCTTGACGATAGCATTGATGAGTGCCTTGTCCCACGGCTCGATGAGCAGCATGTGGGCCTCGGGGGTCTTGACGGCGGCAACCTGCGTGACCGGCGTGGGAACACCGTAATAATCGACGGTGATGTCGGACAGAATGTTGGCATTGGCGCGGCCGGTACGGACCTTGGAGAAGTTATGCTTGAGGGACTCGAGCGACTTGTCCATATGGGCGGTGATGTTCTCTGCCATGCTTAATCCTCCTGATAGACGAGCGTGCCGACGGGCTCACCCGAAAGCGCGCGCTTGACGGTGTCCTCGCCATCGATGTTGAGGACCAAAATCGGCATACGGTTATCCTGGCACAGTGCCGTAGCCGTGGAATCCATAACCTGCAGACCGCGGACAAGAACCTCGTGGTAGGTAATCTTGTCAAAACGGACAGCATCGGCGCACTTGACGGGATCTTTGTCGTAGATGCCGTCAACCTTGGTGGCTTTAATCAGAATCTCGGCGCCGATCTCGCACGCACGAAGAGCCGCGGCGGTGTCGGTCGTAAAGTACGGATTGCCCGAACCGGCAGCAAAAATAACGACGTTGCCCTTGGAAAGGTGGTTGATGGCGCGACGACGAATATAGGGCTCGCAGATCTCGTTCATCTGGATAGCGCTCATCACGCGGCAGGGAACATCGTTGTGCTCGAAGGCATCCTGCAGGGCGAGCGCGTTCATAACGGTCGCGAGCATGCCCATATAATCGGCCTGAGCACGCTCCATGCCACCGGCAGCGCCGGCCATGCCGCGGAAAATATTGCCGCCGCCGACAACGACGCCGACCTCATGGCCAACGGCTAGCAGCTCCTTGACCTGCTTGGCAAGATGGTCGGTAACCTTGGGGTCGATGCCATATTGGCCGTCGCCCATCAGTGCTTCGCCGGAAAGCTTAAGAAGCACGCGTTTATATCGGATGTCGGACAAAGCGATCCTCCTTTAATTAGACTCTCAATATGATATCAAAGGCTCTGATAAGAGCCATGAAAAAGCAGGCTGTGAGTAAAACCCACAGCCTGCTCATTACCAGCTACAAGAGCTTATTTACTCGCCACGGACCAGACGGTCAAAGGCAACGACGGTAATGGTGTCGCCGAGCTCCTTGGAGACCTGCTCAGCGTACTTCTTGATGGTGAGGGAGCTGTCCTTGATGAACTCCTGCTCGGTGAGCACGGACTGCTTGTAGAACTTCTCCAGACGGCCGACAGCCATCTTCTCCTGGATAGCCTCGGGCTTGCCGGACTCGGCAGCCTGGGCCATGTAGATCTGCTTCTCGTGCTCGACGGTCTCGGCCGGAACCTGATCGCGGGTAGCGCAGATCGGGGCGACGGCAGCAACCTGAAGGGCAACGTCGTGAGCGAAGGTCTTGAAGGACTCAGCCTGAGCGGTCTCGGCCTTCTCGAAGGCGAACTCGACGAGGACGCCGATCTTACCACCCATGTGGATGTAAGAAGCGAGCGCGCCGTTCTCGGCCTTGCGGGCAGCGAAGCGGGAGATCTTCATGTTCTCGCCCATGATGTGAATCATCTCGGTGAGCTCGGAGGAAACGGTCTCCTCGCCCATCGGCTTCTCGAGCAGAGCGTCGACGTCAGCAGGCTCGGTGGTAGCGACAACCTCAGCGACCTTGGAAGCAAAGCCGGTGAACTTGGCGTTGGAGCCAACGAAGTCGGTCTCGCAGGAGAGCTCGAGCAGAGCGCCGGTCTTGCCATCCTCGGAGACGAACGCGGCGACAGCGCCCTCGTTGGTCTCACGGCCAGCCTTCTTGGCAGCCTTGGCAAGGCCGTTCTTACGCAGAACGTCGACAGCGGCGTCCATGTCGCCGTCAGCCTCGACGAGAGCCTTCTTGCACTCCATCATCGGGGAGTCGGTCATCTCGCGGAGCTGCTTGACCATAGCGGCGGTAATCTGGGCCATTGTGGTTCCTTTCAAAGAGATGAAAAAGAATTAACTAAGACTGATTTACTCGGCCTTGGGCTCAGCGGCCATCTCGGCCTCGGAGACCTGCTCCTTGCCGGAGCCAGCGAGGCAGGCGTCAGCCATGAGCTCGCACATAAGGGTGACAGCGGAGATAGCGTCATCGTTGCAGGGGATGCCGTACTCGACCTCGTCGGGATCGGAGTTGGTGTCGATCAGGGCGACGACGGGGATGTTCAGGCGCTGGGCCTCCTTGATGGCGTTCTCCTCGCGCTTGGTGTCGATGACGAAGAGAGCCTGGGGCAGACCCTTCATGTCGCGGGCGCCACCGAGGTTGGTCTGGAGCTTAGTGAGCTCCTTGCCGAGAACAGCCTGCTCCTTCTTGGGCAGAACAGCCATGCGGCCGTCCTCGACCATGGCCTCGAGCTCCTCCATGCGGTTGATGCGGGAGCGGATGGTGACGAAGTTGGTCAGCATACCGCCGAGCCAACGCTGGTTGATGTAAGGCATGTTGGCGCGCTCAGCAGCGTTCTTGACGGCCTCCTGAGCCTGCTTCTTGGTGCCGACGAACAGCACGTTGCCACCCTTGGCGACGTTCTTGACGAAGGTGTAGGCCTGGTCGGCGTCGAGGATGGTCTGCTTGAGGTCGAGGATGTAGATGCCGTTGCGCTCACCGAAGATGAACGGCTTCATCTTGGGGTTCCAGCGACGGGTCTGGTGACCGAAGTGGCAGCCGGCCTCGAGCAGGGTGCGGATATTAATCTTGGTAGCCATGTTAAACCTCCTGTGGTTTGCCTCCGCGCGGGGTCATCCTCCAAAACCAACCCGGACATGTGCTACCAAAGCCCGGGCACCACGGTATGAAGTAGCCGCGCGTGCGTGATAAAAAC
>CABUWA010000187.1 GCA_902495085.1 uncultured Collinsella sp.
ATCGTACAAAGCTGGCAACAATACTTCTCGAACAACGTGAAGCCGCCCCGTAGGGCGGCCACCCCAAGAGAGGTGATTCCATGAGAATCGATAAGCTAGCAATGACGTCGCGCGAGGCGTTGCAGACCGCCATGAGCACGGCTGCCGATGCGCAGGCCGGCGCGGTGGAGCCGATTCACTTGCTGTCCGCCCTGCTCGGTGCCGGCGAGCGCAATATCTCCGTGATCATTGAGCGCATCGGTGCCGACCCGGCTCAGCTTGCACGCTCCACACAGGATGCCATCGACCGCGCGCCCAAGGTTTCGGGCGAGGGTCAGCAGATGGGTCTTTCCAATGAGCTCGTCCGTGTCATCGAGAAGGCCGAGAAAAAGGCCACTAAGATGGGCGACAGCTTTGTGGTGACCGAGCATCTGCTGATGGCGCTTGCCGAGGACAAGGGCGAGGCGGGCCGTGTGCTGCGCGACGCTGGCGTTACCAAGGAGCGTATCGAGCAGGTCTACGAGGAGCTGCGTGGCGATGACCGCGTGACGTCTGCCGAGGACAAGACTCAGTTTGAGGCGCTGGAGCAGTACGGCCGCAACATCTGCGACCTCGCCCGTGCCGGCAAGCTCGACCCGGTCATCGGTCGTACCGACGAGATTCGCCGTACCATCCAGGTCCTGTCCCGCCGCACCAAGAACAACCCCGTGCTCATTGGCGAGCCAGGCGTCGGCAAGACGGCCATCGTCGAGGGCATCGCCCAGCGTATCGTGGCCGGCGACGTGCCGAGCACGCTGCGCGATCGCGACCTCATCGAGCTCGACATGAGCGCGCTGGTCGCCGGCGCCAAGTACCGTGGCGAGTTCGAGGATCGCTTAAAGGCCGTGCTCAAAGAAGTGCAAAAATCCGAAGGTAAGGTCATCCTGTTCATCGATGAGCTCCACACCATCGTGGGCGCGGGTGCCACCGAGGGCTCCATGGACGCCGGCAACATCCTGAAGCCGGCGCTCGCCCGTGGCGACCTGCACGCGATCGGCGCGACCACGCTCGACGAATACCGCAAGTACATCGAGAAGGACGCGGCGCTCGCCCGTCGTTTCCAGACCGTTATGGTGAGCGAGCCTACCGTCGAGGACACCATTTCGATCCTGCGTGGCCTTAAGGAGAAGTACGAGATCTTCCACGGCGTGCACATCACCGATAGCGCGCTCGTGGCCGCCGCCGACCTCTCCGATCGCTACATCGCCGACCGTTTCCTGCCCGACAAGGCCATCGACCTGGTCGACGAGGCCGCAAGTCGCCTGCGCATGGAGCTCGACAGCATGCCGGTCGAGATCGACGCCACCACGCGTCAGCTCACCCAGCTGCAGATCGAGGAACAGGCGCTCATGAAAGAGACCGATGACGCCTCCAAGGAGCGTCTGGAGGCCCTGCGCCAAGAGATTGCCGAGGTCCAGGAAAAACTCAACGTGCAAAAGGCCGGCTGGCTCAACCAGAAGAACGCCATCGACCACGTGCAGGAGCTCAAGGGCAAGCTCGACGAGGCAAAGAGCGAGGAGGAGCGTGCGACGCGCAACGGCGATTTGGGTCGTGCGTCCGAGCTGCGCTACTCCGTGATTCCGGGTCTGCAGCAGCAGATTCAGGATTCCGAGGCCGCGCTCGAGGCGCAAAAGCAGCAGGACGGCGAGGGCCTCAATGAGCAGGTGACCTCCGATGAGATCGCTGAGGTCGTGAGCGCTTGGACCGGCGTGCCCGTGTCCAAGATGATGCAGGGCGAGCTCGACAAGCTGAAGGGCTTGGAGGGCGAGCTGCATAAGCGCGTCATCGGCCAGGACGAGGCGGTTTCCGCTGTCGCCGCGGCCGTGCGCCGCAGCCGTGCGGGTCTCTCCGATCCGGACAAGCCCATCGGCAGCTTCTTCTTCCTGGGCCCCACCGGCGTGGGCAAGACCGAGCTCGCCAAGGCGCTGGCCGAGTGCCTGTTCGACGACGAGCGCGCGCTCGTGCGTATCGACATGTCCGAGTACATGGAGAAGTTCAGCGTCCAGCGTCTGATCGGTGCGCCCCCGGGATACGTGGGTTACGACGAGGGCGGCCAGCTCACCGAGGCCGTGCGCCGTCGTCCCTACTCCGTGATCTTGCTCGACGAGATGGAGAAGGCTCATCCGGATGTCTTCAACGTGCTGCTGCAGGTGCTCGACGACGGGCGTTTGACCGACGGTCAGGGTCGCCAGGTGTCCTTTAAGAACACGATTATCATCATGACGTCCAACGTGGGCTCCAAGGCTATCGCCGATCTGTCCGGTAAGGACGAGGAGGAGATGCGCCATCAGGTCGACGCCGCCATGGCTCAGACCTTCCGCCCCGAGTTCCTCAACCGTATCGACGATATCGTGGTGTTCCATCCGCTCGGCATGGCGCAGATCGAGAAGATCGTCGACATCCAGCTCGCCGACGTTCGCGCGCGTCTGGCCAAGGAGCGCATGACGCTTGCCATCACCCCGGCGGCCAAGCAGATGCTCGCCGTGGGCGGCCTGGACCCGGTCTTTGGCGCCCGTCCGCTCAAGCGTTTGGTGCAGCGCGAGGTCGTGGATGCCATCGCCGCCGCCATCATCGACGGCACGGTGCGCGAGGGCGATCAGGTGACGGTCGATGTCGACAAGGACGGCGGCTTTACCGTTGTGTGCGACAACACGCCGGCGGCCACCTACGAGGTTCCCGACGCCGAGTAGATTTTGGGCCATGCCTTAAAATCTGCCAGCCGTCTCTAAATGCCAAGGGCGGCGGATCCAATTGGGTCCGCCGCCCTTTTTCGTGCGACAATCGTTGATGTTGAGCATGAGTACATGGCAAGGAGATATGCAGATGAAAGACGAGATCAAAACAAGTGCGCCGGCGCCCAAGCCCACGTCCAAACCGACGCCCAAGCCGCGCGACCCCTACATTCGCGCCGAGAACGAGGACGATGACGGTTACGATCCCTACAGCGACCGTCGCCCCGAGCGCGAGCCAATGTTCGAAGCCGACCCGTGGCGCTGAGTGCCACCCAAAAGGCCACCAATAAGTTGCGGTGAAATAGGGACTGTTTGGGGGTGCGGACGATTTCTTGGACCGCGCCTAGGCGTATCCAAGCTTCCTGCGGTACTCCATCGGGCTCAGCCACCCGAGGGACTTCTTGATCCG
>CABUWA010000188.1 GCA_902495085.1 uncultured Collinsella sp.
CGCACTTGGGAACGGATGGGCTCCGGTGGGCTCCGCGGTCCTCAAAACCGTTGCGAGGCGTGCAAAACGTCTTGGATGTGTTCGATTCACATACGTTCCCGCCATACGCTACCAGCGCTTTTGTGCTCGCGGTCTTGCTGCGTGCCGCAAAGGCGCTGTTTTATTTTTGCATGAGCTTTTCGTAGCGCCGCTATTTCGGCGGCTGTATTTAGCTTCGTGCACCGGGTTTCGAGCATGCCGATGGGGGTGTTTTGCCGTATGACTACCGTAAGACGAGCCGATCTTTCTTGCGTCGTCCAAGCGGGCGGGCTGTCGTCGCGCATGGGTTGCGACAAGGCGCGGATGTTGTTTTGCGGCGAGCCGCTCATCGAACGCGTGCTGGGTCGGCTGGCGCAAGTTGCCGGCGAATTGGTCGTGACGACCTCGCGTCCCAGCGAGCTTGCCTATCTTGAGGAGCTCGCATTTGGCGGTCTTGTGCCGCGCGTGGTAACGGACCTTGAAGGGTCGGCGGGCGCCATGCGTGGCATCGCGAGCTCGCTGGCTGCCGCTCGGTTGCCCCTCGCGGCGATCGTCGCCTGCGATATGCCGTTCGTCTCGCCAGAACTGATCGGCGCGCTTTCTGATCGGGTCAAGGAAGGCCCGCTCGATGTGTGCGTCCCGCGCGAGGAGCGGGGGATTGAGCCGCTGTGCGCCGTGTGGCGCCGCCAGGCTTGCGCGCCGGTTGCCCGTGAGTTGCTCGACCGGGACCGCCAACGCATCCGCTGTTTGATCGACCAGGTCCATGCCGGCTATCTGGATGAGCCCCAGATTGTCGAGGTTGCCGGTTCCACGCTCTGCTTCGAGAACGTCAATACGCCCGAGGAGTTTGCGGCGGCCGAGTTACTCGCCTAGACGATTGGAGTTGCCATGTCTCACGATATTTGTCCCGACACGGGAGAAACTTGCACTTGCGACGGGTCCGAACCCTGTACCTGCGGTTGCGGTGGCTGTGGACATACTGCGGAAGAGGAAGCGGCCGCCGCGGCGTATCGCGATGCACACCGCGAAGGCCCGTCCGGTGATGCTCTCGACCATGAACGCAAGATCATCGTTTCGTTCGATAGCACCTTCGATGTGATGGAATGCGAGCAGCTGTGCCTTGCCGCCGGTGTGCCCGGGCGCATCATGCCGCTGCCCGGCTCCATCACCGCCGGCTGCGGGCTGTGCTGGGCCATGCCGTTCTCGGGCGATGCCCTTGCCGCTTTCCGCGGCGCCACCGAGGGTCGCGTAACCCCTGCCGACTACCACCAGCTCGTCCTCTAATCACCAAAACCACCACAAAGGTGCCTGTCCCCAATGTGGTGGTTTGGAACACGTGGACGAAACAGGTTTGAAACACGGGTTTTGCACGTCAGGTGCTCAAAAACGCCTCTACCTGCATCGTAATCAAAACGAAACATCTGCTCGTTGGCTTATGCGAAACTTTGCTGCAATAGTGCGATATTATCCATACTCGATAAAGTTCGCGGCGCATAGGGTGCCGCGACCAACATTTTTCGTTTCCCATCATTGGAGGAAGCATGAGCTACACGCAGAAAGTTCTCGAAGAGCTCAAGGCCCGCTATCCCGAGCAGCCTGAGTTCATCCAGGCCGCGACCGAGATCCTCGGCACCATCCAGCCGGCGCTCGACGCCCACCCCGAGTACGAGGAGGCCGCCCTGCTGGAGCGCCTCGTCGAGCCCGAGCGCATCGTCATGTTCCGTGTTCCCTGGGTCGACGACCAGGGCAAGGTCCAGGTCAACCGCGGTTACCGCGTCGAGTTCAACTCTGCCATTGGACCCTACAAGGGCGGCCTGCGCTTTAACCCGACGGTCACCCTGGGCATGCTCAAGTTCCTGGGCCTGGAGCAGATCCTCAAGAACAGCCTGACCACCCTTCCCATGGGCGGCGGCAAGGGCGGTTCCGACTTTGACCCCAAGGGCAAGTCCAACAACGAGATCATGCACTTCTGCCAGTCCTTCATGACCGAGCTCTATCGCCACATTGGCCCCAACACCGACGTTCCCGCCGGCGACCTGGGCGTTGGCGGCCGCGAGGTTGCCTACCTGTTCGGTCAGTACAAGCGCCTGACCAACGAGTGGACCGGCGTCCTTACCGGCAAGGGCCTCTCCTTTGGCGGCTCGCTCGCCCGTACCGAGGCCACCGGTTACGGTCTGGTCTACTTTGTGGACGAGTACCTCAAGAGCCGCGGCGACTCCTTCGAGGGCAAGAACGTCGTCGTTCACGGCTCCGGTAACGTCGCCATCTACGCGGTCCAGAAGGTCGCCCAGCTCGGCGGCAAGGTGCTCGCCTGCTCCGACACCCATGGCTGGGTCGAGGATCCCGACGGCATCGACTACACCGTGCTCGAGCATGTCTACAACAAGAAGCGCTCCGGACACGACAAGGGCGTTACGCTCGCTATGTACGTCGACGAGAAGCCCAATGCCACGTGGCATGAGGGCGACGGCCGCGGCGTGTGGCAGCTGCCCTGCGATATCGCGCTGCCCTGCGCTCGCGAGAACACGCTGCTGCTCGAGGACGCCCAGGCGCTCGTCGCCAACGGCTGCAAGGTGGTCGGCGAGGGCGCGAACATGCCCACGACCATCGAGGCCACGACCTACTTCCAGGAGAACGGCGTCGCCTTTATGCCCGGTAAGGCTGCCAACGCCGGCGGCGTGCTCGTGTCCGGCCTGGAGATGAGCCAGAACGCCGAGCACCTGTCTTGGACCTTCGAGGAGGTCGACGGCAAGCTCGAGCAGCTCATGCGTGGCATGTTCCACAACGTGGACGACACCGCCAAGGAGTATGGCCAGGAGGGCAACTTTGTCATGGGCGCCAACATCGCCGGCTTCCTGAAGGTCGCCGACGCCATGCTCGCCCAGGGCGTCTGCTAAATCTTCGCTCGATATAGCATATGATGAGGCTCCCAGCTATCCGGCTGGGAGCCTTTTTCTATGGTGACGATGGCGGCGGCCCCTCGTTTGGTACACTTAAAAGTACTGGACAAGTGAAGAGATGGGGGAGAACGTGCTCAAGTTCGGTACCTACGTCCGTGTTGGAAACGCGGCCGAAGCCTATGAGCTCTTGCAGAAGAACCGCAACAACAAGA
>CABUWA010000189.1 GCA_902495085.1 uncultured Collinsella sp.
GAGGTTCCGGCCGACTGGGCTACCGCCGAGGATGCCGCTCCCGTCGAGCTCTCCGAGGAGACCAAGTCCGCCATCGCCCAGCAGGTCAAGAACCTGCTCGAGCCCATCGATCGCATGGACGGCGACAGCCTGCCTGTTTCCGCCTTCGTCGATTGCGCTGACGGCCAGTTTGAGCTGGGCGCCTCCGCATACGAGAAGCGCGGCGTCGCCGTGGTCGTTCCCCACTGGGACGAGACCAAGTGCATCCAGTGCAACCAGTGCGCCTATGTGTGCCCGCATGCCACCATCCGTCCGTTCGCGATGACCGAGGACGAGGCTGCTGCCGCGCCCGAGGCTACCCGCACGCTCGACGCCATGGGCCCCAAGGCCAAGGGCATGAAGTTCACCATGGCCGTGTCCCCGCTCGACTGCATGGGCTGCACCAACTGCGTCAAGGTCTGCCCCAAGGGCGCCCTCGAGATGGTTCCCACCGAGCAGGAGATGGACCAGCAGCCCGTTTGGGACTACATGGTCGAGAACGTCTCCGAGAAGAAGGAGCTCATCGCGGCCAACGTCAAGGGTAGCCAGTTTAAGCAGCCCTACCTGGAGTTCTCCGGCTCCTGCGCCGGCTGTGCCGAGACCGCCTATGCACGTCTGGTGACCCAGGTCGCCGGCGACCGCATGTTCATTTCCAACGCCACCGGCTGCTCCTCCATTTGGGGCAACCCCGCTGCCACCGCTCCTTACTGCAAGGACAAGGACGGTCACGGCCCGGCGTGGAACAACTCCCTGTTCGAGGACAATGCCGAGCACGGTCTGGGCATGGCCGTCGGTTACGAGGCCGTCCAGAAGAAGCTGATCGCCGCTACCCAGGACATCATCGCTGCCGATGGTCCGTCCGATGAGCTCAAGGCCGCCGGCCAGGCTTGGATCGACTCCGTCAACGACGCCGAGGCCTCCAAGACCGCTGCTGCTGCCTACGTTGCCGAGCTCGAGAAGTGCGGCTGCGACGCTTCCAAGGCGATCCTCGCCGACAAGGCTTACCTCACCAAGAAGTCCTTCTGGATCTTCGGCGGCGACGGCTGGGCCTACGACATCGGCTTCGGTGGCCTGGACCACGTCCTGGCTTCCGGCCACAACGTCAACGTCTTCGTCTTCGACACCGAGGTCTACTCCAACACCGGCGGTCAGGCCTCCAAGGCCTCGAACCTGGGCCAGGTCGCTCAGTTCGCCGCTGCCGGTAAGGTGACCAAGAAGAAGTCTCTGGCCGAGATTGCCATGAGCTATGGCTACGTCTACGTGGCGCAGGTCGCCATGGGCGCCAACCCGGCTCAGACCCTCAAGGCCATCCACGAGGCCGAGGCCTACGACGGCCCGTCCCTCATCATCGGCTACAGCCCCTGCGAGATGCACTCCATCAAGAAGGGCGGCATGCAGAACTGCCAGGCCGAGATGAAGAAGGCTGTCGAGTGCGGTTACTGGAACCTCTTCCGCTTCAACCCCGAGGCTGCTGCCGGCAAGAAGTTCTCGCTCGATTCCAAGGAGCCCGCGGGCGGTTATCAGGAGTTCCTGATGAACGAGGCCCGTTACGCTTCGCTGACGCGTTCCTTCCCCGAGCGCGCCGAGGAGCTCTTCAAGGAGAACGAGCAGGCCGCCATGGACCGCTATCAGCACCTGCTGAAGCTCAAAACGGTGTACAACGAGGCCTAGGTCTCCCACCGCAGGATCTGAGGGCTAGCCTTCGCGGACGTCCTCGGACATGAAAGAACCCCCGCTGCGCACTACGTGCGGCGGGGGTTCTTTCGTCCTGCGGAATGTCCGCGAAGGTCAGCCCTCAGATCCTGCTACGACTACGTCCTCGGATTGTGTGGGCGGATGAAGGACGTAGTTGGTCGGGTATTCCGTCCCCTTCGCTGTTTCGCGGCTTTGCCGCGAAACCTCGCGCCACTTTGGGGATGGATGGGGGACTTGGCCGTTGCCGCTTTTTCGGAGCTCTTCTTTATTCCTTTTGTTGGATGAAAAGCCCCTTGTTTTTGCAGGGGTGCATACTCGACTTATATGTGCATAGAATCTCGTATAGTGCGAGTAAGATATTGCGCTGTCTGTTTTGTGTTTAGCAAAGATATAGTTTGCATAATCTGGTCTAATCCCTGCTCTATTAAAATAAAGTTGCACGTAAATGGCGTAGATATGCTTGAGCTGGGGTTCTGTACGCTGAGCGGATAAAAACGACCGTTCACCGTTCCGCTATTTTCAAAATGAATAAAATGAGCGATAAAGAGAATATAAACCTTAATAAACTCGCGTATCGCACGGACGCGGGTTATTAATGGGTTGTAGGCCTTTTACAGAAAGGATTCCAGCAATGTCTAAGCCTCTTGGCAAGCCCGATCGTATTGTCGTCGCCCTTGGCGGCAACGCCCTCGGCAACAACCCCGTCGAGCAGATCGAGGCCGTGAGCAACACCGCCCATGCCCTCCTCGGCCTCATCGAGCAGGGCAACGAGATCATCATCACCCACGGCAACGGCCCGCAGGTCGGCATGATCCAGAACGCCTTCGCCGCTGCCCACGATGCCATCGGCACCCCCGAGATGCCGCTGCCCGAGTGCGGCGCCATGTCCCAGGGCTACATTGGTTATCACCTGCAGCAGGGCATCGGCCGCGAGATGCACAAGCGCTATAAGCGTTGGCACGCCGCCACCGTCGTCACCCAGATCGAGTGCGACCCGGATGATCCCGCGTTCAAGAACCCGACCAAGCCGATCGGCCCCTTCTACACCGAGGAGCAGGCCAAGGAGTTCATGGCCGAGGATCCCTCCAAGGTCTTCGTCGAGGATTCCGGCCGCGGCTGGCGTCGCGTCGTCGCTTCCCCCGATCCCAAGAAGATCGTCGAGGCTGACTCCATCCTCAACCTGCTCGACAACGAGTTCATCGTCATCGCCTGCGGTGGTGGCGGCATCCCCGTCGTCCGCGACTACGAGAACAAGGGCTGCTACAAGGGCGTTCCCGCCGTCATCGACAAGGACCTGGGCGGCGAGCTGCTGGCCGAGGACTGCGACGCCGACGTTCTGTTCCTGCTGACCGCCGTTGAGCATGTCGCCATCAACTTTGGCAAGCCCAACCAGGAGGAGCTCGAGGAC
>CABUWA010000190.1 GCA_902495085.1 uncultured Collinsella sp.
CACACGCTCAACTTTGTGGGCGGCTGGTGGGGCGGTCATGTCGACGAGCCCATGCCCACGGCCGTTCCCGATCCCGACAAGCCCGCACGCATGGCCAGCAGGCAGGCGCGCCTCAGCGAACAGGACAGCCTGCAGCAGGACGACGGCAAGTAGGGTATTGGCATTTTGCCGGTCCTGCGCAACCCATCCGAGCGAGCCCCCCCCGAAAGCCCCGTTGCTTTCGAGGGCTCTCGTTTGCCCAGATAAAACCTACCAAAATGAAGCTGTCGCTTTTTGGTAGGGAGGGTGTATCGTTTTATCAATATGAGGTAACATGAAACTAGACGTTATATACGTATTAGAAATTTAGCTATTTTGATAAGAGTGATCAGATATGCCTGCGCCCAAAAATGCACCGCTTTACCAGCAGATTTATGACGAAATCAAGGATGCGATCGAGAAAGGTGTTTATGCACCCAAGGAGCGTATTCCGTCCGAGCTTGAACTAGCCGAGCAGTACGAGGTGAGCCGTATTACGGTGCGCCGCGCTGTCGAGGAGCTGTGCTCCGATGGTTACCTGGTTAAGCAGCAGGGCCGCGGCACCTTTGTCTCCACGCCGCACATCAACCGCCAGTTTCACGCCTCGACGCTGCAGACGTTTACCGCGCTGTGTGCCGGCAACGGCATGAAGGCCGGTGCGCACGTGATCGATCGCCAGATCGTTCCGGCGCGCCAAAACGAGATGGAGTTCTTTGGCCTGCAGAAGGATGCGCTGCTGCTGCATATCAAGCGCGTGCGTACGGCCGACGGCGAGCCCATCTTTGAGGAGAACATCTTTGTGCCGTTTGACGCCTACCGTGAGCTGTTGACGGCCGATCTTGAGGACAAGTCGATTTTTGCCGAGGTCGAGCGTGTTGGCGGAACGCCGATTGTCTCGGTTGGCTACCGTACGGTCGAGGCCGTTCGAGCTAACGCCGAGCAGGCGGCCGAGCTGGGCATTGCTCCGCACGATCCGCTGCTCAACCTGCGTGCCGGCTTTACCGGTCCTGATGACGAGCCGGTTTTGATGGGTAAGCAGTACTACGTGGGATCGCGCTACGTTATGGTCATGTAAGTTACGCGGTTTTACCAAACCGCGTAACGGCTCGACGCTGCAAACGCCCCTAAGCGGCAATCTGACGTTCAATCGTCGGTCGCGTACCCAAAGTACGCTTCCCTCCTCTTTCACGTCACCTTGCTCGCTTAGGGGCGTTTTCGCTGACTTATGCTCAACCAGCGACGTTTCCACGCTCATCCGGAAAGTGTCCAAAAATCCACGCTCGTTCCCTTTGGACTGCATCGCCCGTGGTCGGCAGCTGTGCGGCACCGGTCCGCGTGGCGGCGTATAATCGGCGGCAGATGACTTGGACGTTAGGAAACCATGACCGATAACATGCAGCAGATGGCGCTCGACACACTCGGCGCCTATTTTGGCTACACCTCGTTTCGCCCGGGACAGGACCGCATGGTCGATGCGATCCTTGCCGGTCGCGATGCGCTGGGTGTTATGCCCACGGGCGCCGGCAAGTCCATTTGCTACCAGGTGCCCGCGCTCATGCTGCCCGGCATCACCTTTGTGGTGAGTCCGCTGCTGTCGCTTATGGAGGACCAGACCCGTGCGTTGCTCGCGGCGGGTGCGCGACCCAGCTATCTCAACTCCAGTCTTACTCCGGCCCAGCAAAACACCGTGCTCAAGCGGGCGCGCGAGGGCCGCTACCAGCTTATGTACGTGGCGCCCGAGCGCCTGCTCGAGCCGCGCTTTTTAGCCTTTGCGCAGGAGGCCGCGGGTTCCTCCGGCATTGGCGTGCCGCTCGTGGCCATTGACGAGGCACACTGCGTGAGCCAATGGGGCCAGGATTTCCGCCCCGCTTACCTGCAGATTCGCGAGTTTATCGATTCCCTGCCGCAGCGCCCCATCGTGGCGGCCTTTACCGCTACAGCGACCGAGCGTGTGCGTGCAGACATTCAGCAGATGCTCGGCCTGCAAAACCCCGCGACGGTGGTGACGGGCTTCGATCGCAAGAACCTCTACTTTGGCTGCGAGGAGATGGGCGACAAGGCCAAGGCCGCGTGGGTGCGCGACTATATGATCGCGCATTCGAGCGAGAGCGGCATCGTGTATTGCTCGACTCGCAAGACCGTCGATGCGCTGGCAGGTGAGCTTGCCGAGGCGCTGGGCCCCAGCGGCATTCGCGTGGGCCGTTACCATGCCGGTATGGGCAACGACGCCCGCCGCCAGAGCCAGCGCGCCTTTATCGACGACGACATTCAGGTGATGGTTGCCACCAACGCCTTTGGCATGGGCATCGACAAGCCCAACGTGCGCTACGTGATCCATAACAACGTGCCCGAGAGCATCGAGGCCTACTATCAGGAGGCGGGCCGCGCCGGCCGCGACGGCGATCCGGCCAGCTGCCACTTGCTGTGGAACGGCAACGATTTTCGCATGCGCCGCTTTCTGATCGATCGCGGCGATGCTGCCGACGAGGCGCTCGACGACGAGCAACGCGCGTGGGCGCTCCAGAATCGCTACCGCCTGCTCAGCCAGATGGAGGGCTACTGCAATACCACCGGCTGTCTGCGCGAATACATGCTGCGCTACTTTGGCGACGAGGCCGCGGCCGAGCACGCGGCTGCGGCTGGTGCGGGCGCCGCCGCCACGGACGACGTCGAGGGCTGCGGCAACTGCAGCAACTGTCTCACGCAGTTCGAGGTCGAGGACGTCACCGATATGGCCCGCGCCGCTGTGCGCTATGTGGCCACGCGTCCCATGCGCTTTGGCAAGTCGCTGATCGCCGACGTGCTCCACGGCGGCAACACCGAGCGCATTCGCCAGATGCATCTGGACGAGGACCACGGCTACGGTGAGCTGTCGAGCGAATCGGTCGGGCGCATCAAGGACATCATCGGGCAGCTGTGCGGTCGCGGTTATTTGGCCACCTCGCAGGGGCAGTACCCGGTCGTGGGACTGGGTCCGCGTGCCGGCGAGGTCGAGGACGAGGCGTTCGCCTTTACCGTTAAGCGTCGCGCGTCCAAGCGCAAGGCCTCGGCCCGCGCCCGCCGCGCCGTCGATCTGCTGCGCGAGGA
>CABUWA010000191.1 GCA_902495085.1 uncultured Collinsella sp.
CCGAGGTCATGGAGATCTAAGGTGCAATACGACGAGCATAAACTGGTCGAGTACTTTGCCGACGCCCCTGCGGGCGTCGGTTTTTCCGACCTTGACCTTAATAACATTCCGCACCATATCTCGTGCATCATGGACGGCAACGGTCGTTGGGCCACGTCGCGCGGTCTTGCACGCACCGAGGGCCACAAGGCGGGTATCGTCTCCCTGCGCGAGATCATTACCGCATGCGTGCGCTTGGGTGTCGACGTCCTTTCGGCCTATGCGTTTTCCACCGAAAACTGGAATCGTCCGCAGCATGAGGTCAACGTTTTGATGCATTTGTTTGCCAAGACGTTTATCGATGAGTTGCCGCTGCTTAAGCGCGAAAACGTTCGCGTTGTCTTTTTGGGCGATATTTCCGCACTGCCTAAGAAGACCCGCGATGTCTTTGAGCGAGGTCTTGCCGAGTGCGCCAATCACACCGGCATGACGCTGGCGCTTGCCGTCAACTACGGCGCGCGTGCCGAGATTACCCGCGCTGTCCGTCAGATCGCACTCGACGCTGCCGCCGGTAAGATCGATCCTGGCGCAATTGATGACGACATGGTGGCTTCCCACCTCTATACCGCCGGCCTTCCCGATCCTGAGCTTGTGATTCGCACTTCTGGTGAGCTGCGTCTTTCGAACTATCTGCTGTGGCAGGTGGCTTATTCCGAATTCTACGTCACCGATACCTATTGGCCCGACTTTGATCGTTGGGGCCTTGTCGACGCCATTTTGGCCTATCAGGGCCGTGACCGTAGGTTTGGTGGTCTGAGCAAGACCGAGGAGGCTTAATCGTGTCCGATCGTCCCAAGGCAACTGCTCCCAAGACATCTGAGCGCAAGGCTGTCGCTGCGGGAGCGCCCGCAGCGAAGAATGGCACCGGTTCGTGGCTTGCGGGCTTTATTACCCGTGCCGCCGCCGGTATCGTCTACGCCGTTGTCTTTATCCTGTGCCTGGTTTTGGGTATCGTGCCCACGGCCATCTTTGTTTCTGTCATGAGTGGTCTGTGCTGCTATGAGTTTTTCCGTATGACAAGGCTCGATGGCAAGATGGCTAACGAGCGCATGGGTATCGCTGCCGCCGTGCTCTTTCCGCTGTCGGCGTTGGGCGATTCGATGCTGCTGAATGCCCTGCTTTTTGCCCTGATGCTCGCTGTGGGCATTTGGTATGTCTGGTCGCCGCGTACCCGCATATCCGATGTTGCCGTGACACTCATGGGTCCCATCTACACCGGTTTTATGCTGTCGGCTATCGTGCTGCTGCGCGATGCCGTGCCCGGTTTTGCCGGCGCCCTGCTTTCGGTGGGTGTTTGCGCGTCTCTCTGGGTCTCCGATTCGTTTGCCTATATCGTGGGTAGCCGTATCGGCAAACACAAGATGGTTCCCAAGATCTCTCCCAAAAAGAGCTGGGAGGGGTTTGTTGGCGGCATCCTGGGCTCGGTTTTGATTTGGCTCATCCTGTGGGCGACGCATTTCTTCAAGCTCAGCCTGCCCTATGCGCTGCTGTGCGGCGTGGTCGTGTCCATTCTGGGCGTTATCGGCGACCTTATCGAGTCGCGCATCAAGCGCGGTGTGGGCGTCAAAGATTCCGGCAACCTTATCCCGGGCCACGGCGGCATGCTCGATCGTAGCGATTCGCTTATCTTCGGCTGCATCACCGCGCAGCTGATGCTGATGATCGGAGGCGTGCTGTAATGTCATTCCAGACGACGTATGGCCCCGATGGACGCCTCCGTGTTGCCATCCTGGGTTGTACGGGCTCCATCGGCACCCAGGCGCTCGATGTGTGCCGCCAGCATGCCGATCGCCTGCAGGTGACGGCGCTGTCCGTTAACTCCAATACCTCCGAGCTTGTTGCCGCTGCCCGCGAGTTCTCGGTTTCGGCGGTTGCCGTGGCCGATGTCGCTCATGGCGATGACGCCGTGCTGCAGGAGTTGCCCGAGGGAACGAAGCTCGGCGTTGGCGCGCAGGCGGTTTGCGAGCTCGCGCGTCGCGACGATGTCGACTGCGTACTCGTCGCTATTGTGGGTGCCGCCGGTCTCGAGGCGAGCCATGCGGCCTTGACCTCAAATAAGCGCCTTGCCCTTGCCAACAAGGAGTCCCTCGTCGTCGGTGGCGACTTGCTTATGCCGTTGGCGCAACCGGGCCAGCTTATTCCAGTCGACTCTGAGCACTCCGCCATCTTCCAGTGCTATCTGGGGGAGAACCCACGCGAGGCTCATTGTATTTGGCTCACCTGCTCGGGCGGTCCGTTTTTTGGCCGCACGCGCGACGAGCTCGACCGCGTGACGCGTGCCGATGCCCTCGCACATCCCACGTGGGCCATGGGCGCCAAGATCACCATCGACTCCGCCACCCTCATGAACAAGGGCCTGGAGCGCATTGAGGCCATGCATCTGTTTAACTGCGACCTCGATTTCATTAACGTGGTCGTGCAGCGTCAGTCCAAGATTCACTCTATGGTCGAGTTCTCCGACGGCTCCGTGATGGCGCATCTCGGTGCTTCCGACATGCGTATTCCCATCCAGTTCGCGTTCTCGTATCCCGAGCGTTGGGATACCCCGGCGCCTCGTATCGATTTCCGCGAGCTGGGGCAGCTCACGTTTGATGCTGCCGACATGGATACCTTCCGCTGTCTGGCACTGGCCGAACGTGCCGGCAAGACGGGTGGCACCATGCCGTGCGTGCTCAATGCCGCCAACGAGGTCGCCGTCGATGCCTTCCTGCACGATGGCTGCAGCTTTACCGATATCGATCGCATTGTGGAATCCTGCATGGATGCCCACGATATGCAGGCGGTCGATTCGTTTGAGCAGCTTCGCGACATCGATGCGTGGGCGCGTGAAAAGGCTGCGCAGGTGCTCGCCGCAACCCGTTCCTAACCCATAAGGATTGCTTTTTCGTTTTATGGATACTGTTCTGAGCGTTCTCTCATCGGTCTTTTGGGGCCTGCTGATGCTTTCCGTCCTCGTGTTTTTGCACGAGGGCGGCCACTTTTTGGCGGCGCGTGCCTGCGG
>CABUWA010000192.1 GCA_902495085.1 uncultured Collinsella sp.
CGGGCGTGTAGCCAAAGTCGACGTTGTCCATGACCAGGTCGCCGCGCAGCGGTACGTACTCGATCTCGCCGGTCGCGCGGTGCGGATGCTTCCGCGCCCACATGCCGGTGTGGTGGTCGGCCTCCTCGAGCTGCCAGGTATCGGGGTTCACCTGCGCGTTGACGAGCGTCACGTAGCCTTCGTCGGTCTCGGGCTTCTCGTCGATGAGCTCAAAGATGCGGTCGGCGCCGGCGAGGCCCATGACCACGGCGTTGATCTGCTGCGAGATCTGACCGATCTGTCCGCAGAATTGCTTGGTCATGTTGAGGAACGGCACCACGACGGCGATGGACAGTGTCATGCCCGAGATGCTCAGGTTGGGCACGCCCAGCGCCAGGAAAATGCCGCCTGCCAGTGCGACCAGCACGTAGAGCAGGTTTCCCAGGTTCATAAGGATGGGCATGAGGATGTTGGCGTACATGTTGGCCTTCTGCGAGACCTCGAAGAGCTTTTCGTTGCGCTCGTCAAAATCGGCCTCGGCGGCAGACTCGTGGCAGAATGCCTTGACGACCTTCTGGCCGTTCATGACTTCCTCGATATGGCCCTCGACCACGCCGAGTTCGGTCTGCTGCGCAATAAAGAAGCGCGCGGAGTTGGAGCCGAGCAGCTTGGTCATAAAGGTCATAAAGGCGACGCCGGCCACAATGACCAGGCACATCCAAACGCTGTAGTACAGCATGATAAAGAACACCGTGACGATGACGATGGTCGTCATGAGCAGGTTGGGCAGCGACTGGCTGATCATCTGGCGCAGCGTGTCGATGTCGTTGGTGTAGTGGCTCATGATGTCGCCGCGCTGGTGTGTGTCGAAGTAGCGGATCGGCAGGTCCTGCATGCGGTTGAACATCTTCTCGCGCAGCTTCTCGAGCGAGCCCTGCGTGACGATGGCCATGGCGCGGTTCCAGAACAGCGAGGACAGGATGCCGACGCCGTAGATGCAGGCAAGGGTGGTCACGAGCTGCAGAATCTTGGGCTGCGCGGTCGTCCAATCGCCCGACTGCCACGATTCGCTAATAATCTGCAGGGCGCTCTGAAGGAAGGTCGCACCGATGGAGTTGATGATGGCGCAGAGCACCACGCCGACGACGACGAGGGGCAAAAGCACGGGGTAGAAGCCAAAGAGCGTCTTGATGAGGCGCGACATGGTGCCGCCCTTGCGGTTGAGCGCGCGCTCGGCGGTCGTTGCCTTACTCATGTGCCTCGCCTCCTTCCTGGGTCTGAGCTTGCGTTGCGGATGCCTCGGTGTCGGCCTCGACGGCCCCTTCGCCCTCGGCAGACATCTTGTTTTGCGAGGTGAAGGTCTCGCGGTAGATCTCGCTCGTCTTGAGCAGCTCGTCATGGTTGCCGACCTGCGCGATACGGCCGCCCTCCATGACGATGATGTGGTCTGCATCCTGCACGGAGCTGATGCGCTGGGCGATGATGAGCTTGGTCGTGTTGGGCAGATAGCTTGCCAACCCTGCGCGAATCTTGGCGTCGGTCTTGGTGTCGACGGCGCTGGTGGAGTCGTCCAGGATCAAGATCTTGGGGCGACGCAGCAGGGCACGCGCAATGCACAGGCGCTGCTTCTGACCGCCCGAGACATTGGAGCCGCCCTGCTCGATCCAGGTGTCGTAGCCCTTAGGGAAGCCGTCGACAAACTCATCGGCGCAGGCCAGATGCGCCGCCTCGCGGACCTCCTCGTCAGTGGCGTTCGGGTCGCCCCAGCGCAGATTCTCGGCGATGGTGCCGCTAAACAGCACGTTTTTCTGTAGCACCATGGCCACTTGGTGGCGCAGGGCGTCCAGGTCGTAGTCGCGCACGTCCATGCCGCCCACGCGCACGGTGCCTTCGGTGGCGTCGTACAGGCGGGCGATGAGGTTTACAAGCGTGGACTTGGCCGAGCCAGTGCCGCCGATGATGCCGATGGTCTCGCCGCTCTTAATGTGCAGGTCGATATCGTCGAGCGCCTGGCGCTTCGCATGCGCGGAATACTTAAAGCTCACGTGGTCAAAGTCGATGGAACCGTCGACAACCTCGAGCACGGGCTCGGCGGGATTGGCGATCGTGGGCTCGGCGGCCAGCACCTCGGTAATGCGGTGCGCCGATTCGTCGGCCATGGTCACCATGACAAAGATCATCGACAGCTGCATCAGGCTCATGAGGATCTGGAAGCCATAGGTAAAGATCGAGGAGAGCTGGCCCACGTCGAACAGCGTGCCCTGGCTCGTGATGATGAGCTTGGAGCCCAGGTAGATGATGACGACAAACGCGCCGTTGACGCAGATGTTCATCATGGGGTTGTTAAAGGCGAGCAGCTTCTCGGCGCGGGTGAAGTCCATCTGGACGTCGCGCGCGGCGGTCGCGAACTTCTCCTTCTCAAAGTCTTCGCGCACATAGCTCTTGACCACGCGCATGCCGGTGACGTTTTCCTCGACAGACTCGTTAAGTGCGTCGTACTTGTGGAACACGCGCGAGAAGATGGGGCGCACCTTAAAGATGATAAAGAACAGTCCAAAGCCCAGCAGCGGAATGATGACCAGGTAGACCATGGCGACGCTGCCGCCCATGATAAACGCCATGGTAAAGGCGAAGATCAATACCAGCGGCGCACGCACGGCGATACGGATGATCATCATAAAGGCCTGCTGCACGTTGTTGATGTCGGTGGTCAGACGCGTGACGAGCGAGGAGCTCGAGAACTCATCGATGTTGGCAAAGCTGAACGTCTGGATCTTGTAGAACAGGTCGTGACGCAGGTTCTTGGCGAAGCCGCAGCTCGCATGGCTGCAGGTGACGCCGGCAGCGGCGCCAAAAGCAAGGGATGTCAGCGCGATGAGCACCAAAAAGCCTGCGGTGGGAAGCATCTCGGCTACGGTGGCGCCGTCTTTGATGGCGTCGATCAGGTTGGCGGTGATAAATGGAATCAGCATCTCGCAGAGCACCTCGCCAAGCACGAGCAATGGCGTGGCAACAGTGACTTTCATATAGTCGCGGATGC
>CABUWA010000193.1 GCA_902495085.1 uncultured Collinsella sp.
CAACCCCAGTAGATGGAGTTCAAGCAGATGGAGATGGATGACAACAAACGTAGACGGAATATGATCCTCTACGTGCTCATCGCCTTCGTCGTCTACCTCGTGCTCTCGACCGTTCTGTTTCCCAACATCGGTCACACGCAGCAGATTACGAAGACCGATTACTCGACGTTTGTCAAAGCGCTCGATAAGAAGAGCGTCGACAAGGTCGAGTACAATACGGACGATTACACGATTTATTACACCAAAAAGGGCGAGGACGAGAACATCGCCTACAAGACGACCGGTGTGCCGAATGATGCGGGCTTTACCGATCGTGTGCTTGAATCCGGTGCGTCCCTGGAGTCCGTCGTTCCCGATAAGAACTCGGGTCTGATGACCTACTACCTGCTCACGCTTATTCTGCCCATGGCGATTTTCTTCCTGATCGGCTGGTGGCTCAACCGCCGCATGAAGAAGGCTATGGGCGATGACGGCCCGTCGATGAACTTTGGTGGCGGCGGTTTTGGCGGCGGCGGACTGGGCAAGTCCGGTGCTCGCGTGATCGCCTCCAAGGACGTGGGCGTGACCTTTAAGGATGTCGCTGGCCAGGAAGAGGCCAAGGAATCCCTCAAGGAGGTCGTCGACTTTCTGGAGAAGCCGCAGCGCTACGAGGAGATCGGCGCCAAGCTGCCGCGCGGTGCTCTTCTTGTCGGCCCTCCGGGTACCGGTAAGACCCTGCTTGCCAAGGCTGTTGCCGGCGAGGCGGGCGTGCCGTTCTTTAGCATTTCGGGCTCTGAGTTCGTCGAGATGTTCGTCGGCCGCGGTGCCGCCAAGGTTCGTGACCTGTTTAAGCAGGCCAAGGAAAAGGCCCCGTGCATCGTCTTTATCGATGAGATTGATACCATCGGCAAGAAGCGCGATGGCGGCGGCTTTAGCGGCAACGACGAGCGCGAGCAGACGCTCAACCAGCTGCTGACCGAGATGGACGGCTTCGATAACCACAAGGGTATTGTCGTTCTCGCTGCTACCAACCGCCCTGACAGCCTTGACCCGGCCCTGTTGCGCCCCGGTCGTTTTGACCGCCGCATTCCCGTTGAGCTGCCCGACCTGACCGGCCGTAAGAACATTCTTGAGCTGCATGCCAAGAGCGTGAAGACGCAGCCGCCGATCGACCTGACCGCGATTGCCCGCGCCACGCCCGGTGCCTCGGGCGCCGACCTGGCCAACATCATCAACGAGGGCGCCCTGCGTGCCGTCCGCGAGGGTCGCAAGCGCGCCACGCAGGACGACTTTGAGGAGTCGGTGGAGGTCGTCATCGCCGGTCAGCAGCGCAAGTCCACGGTGCTGTCCGACCACGAGAAACAGGTCGTTTCTTACCACGAGATCGGTCATGCCATCGTTGCTGCCCGCCAAAAGGGTTCTGCGCCGGTCACGAAGATTACCATCGTGCCGCGCACGAGCGGTGCTCTTGGCTACACCATGCAGGTCGAGGAGGATGAGCGCTTCCTGACCACACGCCAGGAGGTCCTGGACAAGCTCGCCGTCTATTGCGGTGGCCGTGCAGCCGAGGAGCTCATCTTTGGCGAGATGACGACCGGCGCCGCCAACGATATCGAGCAGGCCACCAAGCTCGCCCGTAACATGGTGACGCGTTTTGGTATGTCCGATGAGTTTGGCATGATGGCGCTCGGTACCGTTCAGAATGCGTACCTCAACCAGGATACGTCGCTCACCTGCGCCCCCGGTACGGCCGAGCGCGTGGATGCAATTGTCGCCAAGCTGATCGAGGATGCGCACGACCGCGCCCTGCAGATCCTGAAGGAGAACAAGTTTAAGCTCCATGAGCTGGCTCGTTATTTGTACAAGAAGGAGACGATCACGGGCGAGGAGTTTATGAATCTCCTCACGCGCGAGAATCCGCTGATGCCGAAGCAGCAGTAAGGCTGGTTGCACATTGTCGAACGCCCCATTTGAGTCTCTATCTCAAATGGGGCGTTTTGCTTGGGAGGGATATGTATGAAGATCGTGGTGAGTGCCTGTTTGATGGGCGAGAGCTGCAAGTATAACGGCCTCGATAATTACCACCGCGCGTTGGTCGAGGCTTGCGAGCGTACGGGGACCGAGGTCCTCTTGGTGTGCCCTGAGGTCTTTGGCGGCCTGCCCACGCCGCGCGACCCGTCCGAGATTGTGAACGGCGAAGTCCGTACCTGCGAGGGCGTGTCCGTTGACCGGGAATTCCGCCTGGGCGCTCAACGTGCGCTCGACATGTGCGAGCAGGCGGGCGGCCCGTCCGAGATCGCTGCGTGCGTCTTGCAGGATCGTAGCCCCTCGTGCGGTGCGGGTCGCGTCTACGATGGCACCTTTAGCGGTACGCTCACCGCGGGCAACGGTGTTTTTGTCGATCTGCTGCTGCGTCACGGGTACCGCGTGATTCCGGCTAGCGAGTTCGATCCCAGCATGTTGGAACATTGTCCACAGCACTCGAACCCAACACTTCCTCACGGGTGACCGTTTTGGCATCATCCGTGAAGTTGATATTGAGTACGACCCGGTCATCAAAGACGTAGACCGAGTTGACAGGCGCCGTACCCAGGCAGTCCCTTCCCGCGGCCCTCTCGCAGGAACGCGTACAAGGCCCTCCCGTCTCTTGCGCCCCTCCTGCCCCAAACCCTGCTAGGAACGAGTGCAGCAAACTGGAATTTTAAATTAGTCTTTGCAAATAACCTTTGAACCTTCACCATCAATTACAATTCCCTGACGATTGTTAATTGGGCATAGATTCAAATCCGAAAACTCAGTCATTATTTTCTCGGTAACTTTCTTAAATGGTGCTGTAAGAAAATGCGGAAGAACATAGAAATCAATCAAATTAAGCCCTGCATCATCTTCTTGTGAGTAGTCCTCCGGCTTTTCATCCATTTGCTCGATATATTGGATGCTTGGAGCGCATATAATCGCACCTGCCGATTCACCAATCATCAGTTTTCCC
>CABUWA010000194.1 GCA_902495085.1 uncultured Collinsella sp.
GATTAAAGGTCTTATCTTGTTATTATCGCAGGTAGAAATAACTATTTGACCCTGTCCCTTTGTCACATCACATTGAGGCGTAGATGCGATACTCGAGCTCGATGATGGCGATTGAAAGGAAACCGCTCATGCAACGCGTACTGTTTATCTGTCATGGGAACATCTGCCGCTCGACGATGGCTGAGTCCGTGTTTACCGAGCTGGTGCGCCGCGCTGGGCGCGAGGCGGAGTTTGTCATCGATTCCGCAGCGACCTCAACTGAGGAGATCGGCAACCCGCCGCATCATGGCACGGTCACCAAGCTGCGCGAGGTCGGGATTCCCGTCGTCGCACATCGTGCACGTCAGGTGCGTCGCGTGGAGTATGGTGACTGGGACCACATTGTCTATATGGATGCCGAGAACGCACGCGGTCTCCGTCGCATTTTTGGCAGCGACCCCGATGGCAAGATCTCGCGCCTGCTCGATTGGACCGATCGCCCCGGCGACGTGGCCGATCCCTGGTACACCGGCAACTTCGATGCCACCTACCGCGATGTGCTCGCCGGCTGCACGGCCATGCTCGAGCAGTTATAGGCAAGCGAGCACGCGGACGCGCGTGCCACGCCATCGGCATAAAACGAGCGTGGATAATCTCCCACTTTGAGCGTTCGAGCGCGCTCTAAACGGGAGAAATTCCTCGCTCAACTACTCGTCGACGACCTCAGCAAGCCAGACGTTCAACGTATCGACCTCGGGGCAGCAGAACTTTGCCGTACCAGGCTCGTTACCGGGCACAGTTCCGCCGTAGCGCAGGATGTCGATATAGGGAAAGCCCACATGGCAGGCCATGGCGCACATCTTGCCGCGATCGCGGTCGAAGTCGAAGACGTCACCCGGCTTGTGCCCGTGATGGCAGCGGCATGTGCCCAGCTGGTCCACGCAGCTAATGCGAATACGTGGGCGCTTGCCGCGCGGGGCACCGAGCGGCTTGTTCTCGCCCGCTGCCTCGGTGCCGCTCTCGTCGGCGTTACTCATGGTCAATCACATCCAGGCAGGCCTCGATGGGCAGGCCGGCGGACTTGTCCTCTTGGTCGGCATTGCGCTCGATAAGCTCGGCTACCACGCGCATGGCATCGCTCGTCGCGCGCTGCAGACTCCAACCTGCCATAACGCGGCCGACGAGCACCGCCGAGAACGTGTCGCCCGTGCCCGGGAAGTAGACCGGGATCAGGTCGAAGGGAATCGTAAAGTACTCCCCCGCCACATGGTCGTAACCGATGACGACATTCGCACCGTCGACCACAGCGCTCGTAATGACCACCGACTTGGCGCCCAGGGCACGCACGGCATCCACAAGAGCGCGGCCCTTATCGGGCGTGATTTGCTCGGCAATGGGCGTATCGGTAAGCAGGCACGCCTCGGTGTAGTTTGGCACCGCATAGTCGGCGCACTCAAGCAGGCTGCGCATGAGGCCGATCGTGGACTCGGGCACGCCGGCGTAGAGCTTGCCGTTGTCGCCCATGATGGGGTCGACGAACACCTTGGTGCCCTTTTGCGCGCGACGGTGGCAGAAGTCCGAAATAATGCGCGTCTCTTCCTCGGTCACGATAAAGCCGGTGGAGATGGCGTCGAACTCAAAGCCGAGATCCTCCCAGATGGCGAGGCTCTGGCGCACGTACTCGGTGGTGTCATGGATGTAGAACTTGGGATAGTTGAGCGTATCGGACACAAGTGCCGTCGGCAGATTGTGGATGCGGTAGCCCATATCCGACAGCACCGGCAGCATGGCGGAAAGCGCGACCTTGCCGTAGCCGCACATATCGTTGATCAGCAGCAGCTGAGTGTTCTTCATGAGAGTCCCCCTTGGGTCGGGCGCGGCACGATGGCGCCATAGTGCAACTAAGTGTAGCGCAGGG
Source organism: uncultured Collinsella sp. (assembly GCA_902495085.1). Lineage (GTDB taxonomy): Bacteria > Actinomycetota > Coriobacteriia > Coriobacteriales > Coriobacteriaceae > Collinsella. The sequence goes on from CABUWA010000194.1 coordinate 1,898, forward strand.
GACGTTGTGAACGGGCGCTGGCGCCGCGGAGGCCACATTGTTGCGGAAAGGTTACGGAAAGGAGGAAGTTAGTCATTGGGGACGTTCTTAAATGACTAGTCAAACAAGAACGTCCCCAACGACTAACCCAACGACTATCAGTGCAAAGAGTGTCCCCAAGTGCCGGCACATAAGGAACGTCCCCAAGTGCCAAAAAGGGCAACGTCGATGTTTTGGCAACGACAGCGAGCGGGCCGCATTTGAGGCAAGGTGACGTGAAACAAAAGGGCGCTGACCTTCTGGTCGCGCCCTCGAAGTTGAACGTCAGATTGTCCAAATGCGGCCCGCGCAGCGTCGAGCGGTTACGGCGTTTGGCTAAACGCCGTAACTTAATAAGTTTGGTACCTTGACATTCATTTCTCATGCTCCTAGATTAGTTAGGCACAAAACAATTCATCTACCTAACTAAAGAAAGGAGCGAAGATTAGATATGTGTGTTGAACCACACGCCCATCCGCATGAACCCGGCGACGACCCCTCGCAGCCGGCAGACGAGCCCGAGACTCAGTCCAAGGAGGACCGTCTCGCCAAGAGAATCCTCCATGGGCTGGGGTTTTGCGGCCATTACATGCATTTTCACGGCGGCGGCATATCTGGCAAGGCGCCCATCGTCTGCCTGCTCGCCAAGCAGCCGACCGGCGAGCTGTCCCAACAGGAGCTCGGCATGCACTTCGACCTCAAGCCGGGGTCCCTTTCCGAGATTCTGTCCAAGCTCGAACTGGGCGGTCTTATCGAGCGCAGTCGCAATCCCAAAGACCGTCGGCAGCTCACCATCCGCCTGACCGATGCGGGATGGGAAAAGGCCCGCGTTGAGCAGGCGGCCCGCATCCGCTTTAGAGAGCGGGCCTTTAGTGCCCTCACCCACGACGAGCGCGAAGACCTCGCCGAAATGCTCGATAAAATCCGTGTAACCTGGGAGGAACTGGATGATTAAAACCCTCATGGGCAGCATCCGCGACTATATGAAAGTCACTGTTGCCACGCCATTGCTCGTGCTTGGCGAGGTGCTCTGCGAGA
>CABUWA010000195.1 GCA_902495085.1 uncultured Collinsella sp.
ATCATGGTGCCAAGCTGCTTGACGGCATTGTTCAGCGGTGCGGAGGGCATTTCTTCCGTACCGATCTCAAACAGGAAATCCTTAGCGTCTGCCATGGCTTACGCCACCTCGCCTTCCTGATCGGCATTCTCGTTGATTCCGGCGACCTCGGCCATATAGGCCTCGCAGCACGCCTTGGCGACGGCGCGGACGCGCAGGATGTAGTTGGCGCGCTCGACTGCGGACAGCGCACCGCGGGCATCGAGCAGATTGAAGGCATGGCTGCACTTCATGACGCAGTCATACGCCGGCAGCGGCAGCTTGCGCTCCAGGCAGGAGTGGCACTCGGCCTCGTAGTCGTCAAACTTCTGACGCATCATCTCGACGTTGGCGACCTCAAAGTTGTAAGCGCTGAACTCGCGCTCGTTCTCCAGGAACACGTCGCCATAGGTCATGGGCGTGCCGTCGGGCAGATAGCTCCACACCAGGTCGTAGACCGAGTTGACGCCCTGGGCGTACATGGCGATACGCTCCAGGCCATAGGTGATCTCGACGGGCACGGGGTCGACCTCGATGCCGCCCACCTGCTGGAAGTACGTAAACTGCGTGACCTCCATGCCATTGAGCCAGACCTCCCAGCCAAGGCCCCAAGCGCCCAGGGTCGGGCTCTCCCAGTCGTCCTCGACAAAGCGGACGTCATGGTCGTTGGGGTCCAGGCCAATGGCGGCCAGCGAACCCAGGTAGAGCTCCTGGGCGTTGACCGGCGAGGGCTTGATGAGCACCTGGAACTGATAGTAGTGCTGCATGCGGTTAGGGTTCTCGCCGTAGCGGCCGTCGGCGGGACGGCGGCAAGGCTGCGCATAGCAGGTGCGCCACTCGGCGGGACCGAGCGAGCGCAGCGTGGTCGCGGTATGGAAGGTACCGGCACCGACCTCGGAGTCATAGGGCTGCATAATGACGCAGCCCTGCTCGCCCCAGTACTGCTGGAGGCGCAGGATGATGTCTTGGAAGGAAAGCGATGAAGCGTTCATGCCTCTAATATCCCCTCGTCGAAACGATTACACGGTTAGGTACTGTACTATAGCGGTTTTTAGTCGATAGCGCCGATGCGGTTGAGCGGCCAGTAGCGCACAAGCGCCACAGCGATCAAATCAGAGCGATCGACGGGACCAAAGTAGCGTGAGTCGGCAGAGTTTTCGCGGTTGTCGCCCATCACCCACACGCACCCGTCGGGAACCGTGTAGGGATAGCTTACCTGAGCGCCGGGCGCTTGGACCGAAAGCGGCCAGCTCATGCCCATCGTATAGTCCTCGTCGAGCGCTTGGCCGTCAACGACCACCTTGCCATCCTGCAGGTCGACCGTCTGGCCGGCCGTGGCAATAACACGCTTGACAAGAACATCATGCTCGGAGGTGCCATCGGGGTTGTGAAACACCACGATATCGCCCTGCTTGACGGGCTGACCGAGCTCGAGGCTCACCTTTTGTGCCAGGATCTGGTCGCCAATCTCGATCGTGGACTCCATGGAGCCGGTGGGCACCACAAAGGGCTCGACCACAAACGAGCGAATCAAGAAGGTGGCGACCAATGCGATCGCGATGACCGCAATCCACTCAAAAGCGCCCCTCAACGCGGAATGCTGCGATGGAACCATTCTCACTCCTCGCTCTGCGAATACGAAGCGTCCAAAATCTCCTGCGCGTACGCACGCTCTTGGGGCGTAAGGCGCGCCGTCTCGATCAGATCGGGACGCCAGCGGCAGGTGCGCTCGATGGCGTTCTTGCGACGCCAGGCATCGACCTTGGCGTGATCGCCACTCACGAGCACCGGCGGCACGCCCTCGCCGTTGAACTCGGCGGGACGGGTGTACTGCGCGTACTCGAGCAGGCCTCCGTCCTCGGCGGTCGAGAACGACTCGTCCACATTGCTCATCTCGTCGCCCAGGGCGCCGGGAATCAGGCGTACGACGGCATCGGCAACGACCATAGCGGGAAGTTCGCCACCCGTAAGCACGTAGTCGCCGATCGACAGACGCTCATCGGCATACGCATACGCACGCTCGTCGACGCCCTCGTAGCGGCTGCACACAAACAGCAGGCGCTCACTTTTGAGCAGGCGCTCGGCCACATGTTGCGTAAAGGGCTCGCCACAGGGGGTGAAGAACACTACGGTGGGCTTGGGACCCTCGGAGCTGATGGCCTCGATGGCCTCGGCAATAGGCTCGACCTTCATGAGCATGCCCTGCCCGCCGCCGTAAGGCTCGTCATCGACGGTACGATGGCGGTCGTGCGTCCAGTCGCGCAGGTTATACGCCTTAAAATCAAAAAGGCCGGCCTTGCGGGCGCGGCCCAAGATCGATGTGGACATGACGGGCTCAAACATCTCGGGAAAGACCGAAAGGGTCTCGATCAGCATGTTGTCCTCCCTACTTGTCCATATCGATCAGACCGTCCATAACGTGGACGGAAATTGTTCCTGTGTCGGGAAGATCGAGCACGACCTGCTCGATCACGGGAATCAGTACCTCGCCGTACCGATCGCCCTCAACAACCCAAACATCGTTAGCGGGCGTCGACATGATCTCTACGATCGTGCCGAGCAAACCGAAGCGCTCGTCGACCACCTCGCGACCCATCAGGTCGGTATAGGCAGCGTCGAGCGAATCGAGCTCAAAATCGTCACGATTTGCCAGCACGTAGCATCCCGTGATGCCCTCGGCGGCCGTCAAGTCGTCAATGCCCTCAAACGAGACCAGATCGCCATCGCCCGTATCGGTGACGGACACGACCGTGCAAAAGCGGTCGCGCTTGAGCGCCGGCGGCGTCAGGGCGACGCGCATACCCGGCTCTAATACAGAAGGAAGCCCCCGCAGCGGCTGCGCGAGGACCTCCCCCTTCCTTCCGTGCGGCTTGACCACACGGGCGATGTTTTTGTACTGGGACCTCAAGGTCCTAGCCCAGAACCTCTA
>CABUWA010000196.1 GCA_902495085.1 uncultured Collinsella sp.
AACAGCGACGCACGACGGCTGCGCATATTGAAGCAGTGGAAAATCTCGACCATGTTGAGCGTGATGAACGCCATCATCACGCCTTCCTCGTCGGCATTGCCGGCGATCATATCGGCGATGTGGATGTAGCCCATGTCAAAGTACACGCCCACAAAGAAGCTCGCCAGCACCAGCACGGTGATGATCAGGCCCTGGACCACGCAGTCCAGGCCCATGTGACCGGCAAAGACGCCGTCCTTGGCGTTGCGCGGCTTGCGCTTCATGATGTCGCCCTCGGCATCCTCCATGCCCAGCGCGAGCGCGGGGAAGCAGTCGGTGACCAGGTTCACCCACAGCAGCTGCACCGGCTGGAAGATGGTAAAGCCGATGAGCGTGGCGATGAACACCGAGAACACCTCGGCAAGGTTGGCCGAAAGCAGGAACTGGATGACCTTGCGGATGTTGTCGTAGATGCGGCGCCCCTCTTCGCAGGCACCGATGATGGTGGCGAAGTTGTCGTCGGCAAGTACCATGTCGGCGACGTTCTTGGTGACGTCGGTACCGGTGATGCCCATGCCCACGCCGATGTCGGCGCGTTTGATGGACGGGGCGTCGTTGACGCCGTCGCCCGTCATGGCCACGATCTGGTCGCGCGACTTCCAAGCCTCGACGATGCGGGTCTTATGCTCGGGCTGAACGCGGGCGTACACGCCGTAGCCCTCGATGTGCGCGTCGAGCTCCTCGTCGCTCATGCGATCGAGGTCGGCACCGGTGATGGCATGGCTGCGATCGGTGACGATGCCCAGCTGCTTGGCGATGGCCACGGCGGTGTCGATGTGGTCGCCCGTAATCATGACGGTGCGGATACCGGCGTCGTGCGCCTCGCGGATGGCGTCGGCGACCTCGGGGCGGACCGGGTCAATCATGCCGGACAGGCCGCAGAAGACCAGGTCGTGTTCGAGCGCGGCGGGGCTGCAGTCGGCCGGGACCTCGGTGTAGGTGCGGCTCGCCAGTGCCAGCACGCGCAGGGCCTCGTCGGCCATGGCCTTGTTGGCGGCCACGAGCTCGGCGCGACGCTCCTCGGTCAGGGGGACAACCTTGTCGCCCTCGTAGATATGGGTACACAGGCCGATCACCACGTCGGGCGCGCCCTTGGTGTACTGCTCGTACTCGCCGTCCAGGGTCTCGACGACCACGGACATCATCTTGCGGCCAGAGTCGAACGGGGCCTCACCCACGCGCGGGTGCTCGGCAGCCAGGCCAGTGAGGCCCGCCTTGCCGGCATCGTTGACGAGCGCACACTCGGTCGGCTCACCCACAGCCTCGCCCAGTTCCTCGTCCCACTGGGCGTCGGAGCACAGAGCCATGCCGGCCAGGAACTTCTCCTTAGGCGCAGCGAGCTCGTGCTTGACGACGGTCATCTTGTTCTGGGTAAGGGTACCGGTCTTGTCCGAGCAGATGGTCTGTGTGCAGCCAAGGGTCTCGACGGCGGAAAGCTTGCGGATGATTGCCTGGCGCTTGGCCATCTTGGTCACGCCAAGCGACAGCACGATGGTCACGACGGCGACCAGGCCCTCGGGGATGGCAGCGACGGCGAGCGAGACGGCGACCATAAAGGTATCGAGCAGGGCGGTCGGGTCGGTAAGAACGTTGCCCACGCCGTGGCGGATGATATCGACGCCAAAGATAACGACGCAGATGACGATAACCATGATGGTGAGGATGCGGCTGAGCTCGGCAAGCTTCACCTGCAGCGGCGTGAGCTCTTCCTTGGCCTCGGCCAGGGCGCCGGCGATCTTACCCATCTCGGTGTTCATGCCGGTGCCGACCACGACGGCGCGGCCACGGCCGTATACCACGGTGGAACCCATGTAGCACATGTTCTTGCGGTCGCCGAGCGGCACGTCGTCGGTGCCGGCGGCGAGCTCGATCACGTTGGCATGCTTCTCGACGGGTACGGACTCGCCGGTAAGGGCGGCCTCCTCGATCTTCATCGTGGCGCTCTCGAGCACGCGGCAGTCGGCCGGGACGGAGTCGCCTGCCTCGAGCATGATCACATCGCCGGGCACGAGCTCGGCGCTCGGCAGGTGCACGAGCTTGCCGTCGCGCAGAACCTTGGACTGCGCGGCGCTCATCTCCTGCAGGGCCTCGAGAGCTTCCTCGCTCTTGGCCTCCTGAACCACGCCCAGCACCGAGTTGACGATAACGACGAACATGATGATGGCGACATCGGCAAAGTCCGCCTCGCCCTTGACCATGCCCGTGAGCGCGCTGATGACGGCGGCAACGATCAGCATGATGACCATGGGGTCGGCCATCTGCTCAAAGAAGCGCTTCCACAACGGGGTCTTCTCGGCTTCCTCGAGCTTGTTAGGGCCTGTCTTGGCGAGGCGCGACGACGCCTCGTCGTTGCTCAGGCCGAGGTTCTCATCGACACCTTGGTCGCTGAGTACCTCCGCCGCGGCGGACAGGTATTCCTTTTGCATATAGAGTCCCCTCCTGGGATTCGGGCCACTCAGCAGATTGATGCCCGATCATAATTCCCAGGAGAAGGGCAAGGGCTCATCAAGGCTGCCGTGCTGAGCGGCAGTTGATAGTGGGGCTATGGTACCCCAAAGCGGCGCGTCTAGCCAAAACATTCCAATTGGAAACACGGCTCGAGTGCAACGATGCAGACCGTGTGATGCTCAACATTGATAAAACGTTTTTTCTTCGGTGCATCATCAAACTGAAATATCGCCCAGATAGCAGCGGTCAGAACGGTTGGTAAAGATTTTTCATATACCGTTTTTACCGCAAAAAATGAACTTCTAATTCGGCATACGGTCGATTTTTTGAGGTATTCGGTCGGCATTTCGTTATAATCATCTCAGTTTTATTTCTTATGGTTTATCTATCAGCGCAAGACGATGTCAGATGGAGGTCTGAATGTACAAGCGCACCAAGATTGTATGCAC
>CABUWA010000197.1 GCA_902495085.1 uncultured Collinsella sp.
AAGGTCGTCCCAGCTGGGCAGCAGGTCGTAGTCGTAGACCTCGTCGAGCGAACCCGTGCGGTAAACGGTGCCGTTGATATAGGTGATCTGATCGACGGGCAGCCCCGCGTCGAGCGCGTCGGCGATCTCGACGATTGCGTGCTCGCCCATGCCGTAGATGAGGATGTCGGCGCCCGAGTCGAGCAGCACCGAGCGCTTGAGCTTGTCCTGCCAGTAGTCGTAGTGGGCCAGGCGGCGCAGGCTTGCCTCGATGCCGCCGATGATGATGGGGGCGTCCTTGAACGTCTGGCGGATGAGGTTGCCGTAGACCGTGACAGCTCGGTTGGGACGGTGCCCCTCCTCGCCACCGGGAGTGTAGGCGTCGGTGTGGCGGCGGTGCTTGGTCACCGAATAGTGGTTGACCATGGAGTCCATGTTGCCGGCACTGACGAGAAAGCCCAGGCGCGGCTCGCCGAGCACGGTGATGCTGGCGGGGTCGGTCCAATCGGGCTGGCAGATGATGCCCACCTTGTAGCCGTGTGCGTCGAGTACGCGGCTGACGATGGCCATACCAAAGCTGGGATGGTCCACGTAGGCGTCGCCGCAGATGTAGACAAAGTCGCACTGGTCCCAGCCGCGCGCATCCATGTCGGCGCGGCTGACGGGGAGGAACTTATCGCGGCCCGGTCGCCAGGGGCGGGCGGGCGTCGCTTGGGAATGCTTGGTGCGGGCGACCGTGGCCTGCGCCTTACCGCCACGCTTTTGCTGCTGGCCCTGTTTGCCCTGTTGACTGCGCTGGTTGTTCTGAGCGTGCTGAGGCTTTTTTGCCACGATCCCTCCCGGTGTCTGTATGCTGCACGTAATTGTAACCAGTCTTTTTGGGACGGCGCTAAAAAGACTGGTGGAGTACACGAGGCGTCGGGTGTCGGCGCCGCGCCCGCTGTTTGTTTCCAGACTGTGTATCTGCGCGTTGGAGAACCCGTCTCGCGCGCACGCCATGTTGTCAATGGGTTACAGTATGAACGGCGGCTATGTTTCCGCCAACGCACGAGAGAGTCGTCAACAAGGAGGATGCACGACGATGCAGCGTGCCAAACAGATATCGGAGTCTATTGAGCTGGGCATCATCTTGGCGCTCGCCGGTGGCTTTATGGACGTGTATTCGTACATTGGGCGCGACCATGTTTTCGCCAACGCGCAGACAGGCAACATCCTGCTCGTGGGCGTGAGCATCTCGGAGGGCAACTGGGCACTTGCGGGACGCTATTTCTTCCCCGTGGTGTCGTTTGCCGTGGGCATTATGCTTGCCGATCTGGTACACGAGCGGTTTGGCAGCGTGATTCACTGGCGCCAAGTGACGGTGTTCTTTGAAGCCGTTATCTTGCTGGGCGTGAGCTTTATCCCCGGCGGCAATTTCAACCTGCTCGCCAACTGCCTCACCTCGTTTGCCTGCGGTATGCAAGTTGAGAGCTTCCGCAAGATCCACGGTCACGGCATCGCTACGACCATGTGCATCGGTAACCTGCGCAATGCGCTGCAAAACGTGGACGATTACATCATCACCCACAGGCGCGGCTTTTTGGAAAACGGCCTGCTGTACTTTGGCGTGATCTTTACCTTTGTGTTTGGCGCCGTGTTGGGCAACTGGTGTATTGAGCGCATGGGCCTGCACGCCATCGTCGTGGCGAGCTTGCTGCTGTTTGTCGCGTTTGCCATCATGTTCATCGACCGCGAGCGCGATTTGCGCTTACGCTGGAAGGTTGCGGCCGAGGCTTGGAAAGAGGGCTGCCGAAAGTAACCGAATGCGGCAAAGGGGCTGTCCCTTTGCCGCAATATTTTTCATCATCTGTTGAAACGCTTTAACACTTTTGATGTTCTCACGTGTTTTTTGTTTCAAAAGCGTTAGGATGGGACTCATAGCGTGGGGCGTAATGGATGCCCCGCACACGATGGGAGGCTATCAATGGCTAATCGTTTCGTTCTCAATACCATCTCTTATCATGGTTCCGGCGCCATCAAGGAGATCCCCGGCGAGCTCCAGCGTCGCGGCTACAAGAAGATCTTCGTCTGCTCCGACCCCGATTTGGTTAAGTTTGGCGTTACCGCTAAGGTGACCGACGAGCTCGACGCCGCCGGCATCGCTTGGAGCCTCTACTCCGAGATTAAGCCCAACCCCACTATCCAGAACGTCAAGGACGGCGTCGAGGCCTTCAAGGCCGCCGAGGCTGACGCTATCGTGACCATCGGTGGTGGCTCCTCCATGGACACCGCCAAGGCCATCGGCATCATCATCAACAACCCCGAGTTCGCCGATGTCCGTAGCCTCGAGGGCGTTGCTCCGACTAAGAACCACGCCGTGTTCACCATCGCCGTGCCGACGACCGCCGGTACCGCCGCTGAGGTGACCATCAACTACGTCATCACCGACCCCGAGAAGGTCCGCAAGTTCGTGTGCGTCGACACCAACGACGCCCCCGAGGTCGCCGTCGTCGACCCCGACATGATGGCTTCCATGCCTGCCGGCCTTACCGCTTCCACCGGCATGGACGCTCTGACCCACGCCATCGAGGGCTACACCACCAAGGGCGCTTGGGAGCTTTCCGACATGTTCCACTTTGAGGCTATTAAGCTGATCAGCGAGAACCTGCGTGACTCCGTCGCCGAGGCCAAGTCCGGCAAGCCCGGCTCCGGCCGCGAGGGCATGGCTCTTGGCCAGTATGTCGCTGGCATGGGCTTCTCCAATGTCGGCCTGGGCATCGACCACGCCATGGCTCACACCCTGTCCGCTCACTACGACACCCCGCACGGCGTCGCTTGCGCCATGCTGCTGCCGATCGCCATGGAGTTCAACAAGCCGGTTTGCGCCGAGCGCCTGGCCAAGGTCGCCGTCGCCATGGGC
>CABUWA010000198.1 GCA_902495085.1 uncultured Collinsella sp.
GGGCTGAGGGCGGGGGTTAAGTTTGTCGCGAGTTCCGCACGCAAAGGAAAGCACTTAATGTGCTTTCCGTCTTGCGCAGGACTGTAGAGCAGCAAACTTAACCCCCGCCCTCAGCCCCGGAGACCCTCCCGGATGGCCCCGAAAAATTTTTTCAAAAAAGTTGTTGCGCGCCAGACAGACTTCTGTGTATACTAATCCCCGCAGCGCACGCGAGCGGAAACAAACGCGAACGTCTGCCTGGGGAGTTAGCTCAGTTTGGTTAGAGCGCCGGCCTGTCACGTCGGAGGTCGCGGGTTCGAGCCCCGTACTTCCCGCCAACGCAATTAAAGCCACGTCTTTGGACGTGGCTTTTTGCGTTTGATGCACTTTGTTTCGATAGAACGATCGCCCTGGTACATCTTCGCCCAGAATCCCCGCGCCTTCGGGAACGCAAGTAAAATCTAATAAATATATCTGTCTGAACAACAGCTTTGTTGCGCAACACCTGTTCTACGAGACAGGGGGTTAGGTTATACTAAATTGCACTGTGCGCCGCATCTGATGCATTTCGCTCCAAGCGCGGCACTCAGTGGATATCCGATTTACCATTTGGATGTCCTGGCAGTCATTTAGCGTCTCGACACAAGCTCGGCCCCGGAGCTCGTTCGAGCTGTTCGTATTCCTTGAAAGGGGAAAAATGGACATATCGAGGAAGACTGATTACGCCCTTCGTATGCTGGCGATGCTTGCCGAGGATCCGGAGTGCTTGCTTTCTGTTCGCACCGCTGCCGAAGAGGTCAATGTCCCGTATTCGTTTGCCCGCTCGATTCAGCACGGTTTGGTCCAGGCCGGTATTGTGGAGAGCCTGCGTGGCGTCCACGGTGGCATGCGTCTCAAGGTCAGTCCGGACGACGTCACTATCCGCCAGGTCGTCGAGGCCGTTCAGGGTCCTATGGTTATGAACGATTGCACCGCGCCCGATGGTGACTGTGCGCGCATGGGCGCGTGCTGCTATCATCCCCTGTGGGCCGGAGCCCAGGCGTTGATGCGCGACTACCTCGATTCCGTTTCGCTCGGCGACATCGTCGCTCACCGCCAGTTCCCGGCCGTCGATCCCAAGTTCGCCGACCGCGAAGCGTTTCCCGAGTACGCCACCTGCGCGTGCGCTTACCGGGAGGAATAGCGCCGCATAAGGAGCATAGCCATGATTCAGGACCCCTTTCGTTCGATGATTCGTTCGGAAGGGGTCCTGCGCTATCGCGACCTTCCGTGGCGCCGCACACGCGATCCGTACATCATTTGGCTTTCTGAGGTCATGCTGCAGCAAACGCAGGTGCCGCGTGTGGAGGCGCGCATGCCGGTGTGGCTCGATCGTTTTCCGACTGTGCAGGCGCTTGCCCAGGCCGCGCCTTCCGATGTTTTGGACGCTTGGCAGGGCATGGGCTACAACCGACGCGCTCTGGCGCTTCATGGGGCCGCTCAACGGGTCGTAGAGGATTGGGGCGGGGAGTTTCCGCGCGAGACGCACAATCTGGTCGCGCTGCCCGGTATTGGCCCGGCAACGGCGCAGGGTATCCGGTCGTTTGCGTTTGATCTTCCAGGCGTGTATCTGGAGACCAATGTGCGCACGGTCTTTCTGCATCATTTCTTTCCCGATGTGCCGGCCGTTCCCGATCGCGAGCTGGTGCCGCTGATCCAAGCCGCCTGTCCGGCGGCCCCCGGTGCGGCGGCGGATGAGATTGCGCCCTTTGCCGCGCCTCAAGACGATGCCGACACGCCGCGCGCGTGGTATTACGCGTTGCTGGATTACGGCGCGTATCTTAAAAAGACGCTGCCCAATCCGTCCAGGCGGTCGGCGGGCTATAGTCGTCAGTCCAAGTTTGAGGGCTCGCGTCGCCAAAAGCGCGCGCATATCGTGCGCATGTTGTTGGCGGCGCGCGATGGGCAGCCGGCGGGGATTACGCTTGCTGATGCCGTGGTGGGCGTTAACGAGATGGAAGCGGCAGCCGGTCGCGGACCGGTCGAGTGCGACTTGATCGCGGGCATTCTAGCTGACCTGGAGCGCGAGGGCTTTTGCCGAGCCGAGGACGATCGTTGGTTGAGTGTGTAGCCCGCTCAAATCTGAAGAACGGGATTGTAAGGTTTAAATTCACGGCTTGAGGGCATCCTAAAGACAAGGTCGCTCAAAGCCTATGGGCGGCACGTGTTGAAGGGAAGTACACCTATGGATTTTGAGAACTCTCAGACCAAGAAGAACCTCGAGACTGCTTTTGCCGGTGAGTCCCAGGCACACACCAAGTATCGCTACTATGCGTCCAAGGCCAAAAAGGACGGCTACGTTCAGATTTCGAATATCTTTGCCGAGACGGCGGGCAACGAGTCCGAGCACGCCAAGCTGTGGTTTAAGTATCTGCACGACGGCGCCGTCCCCGATACCCTGGACAATCTGCGTGATGCCGCTGCGGGCGAGAACTACGAGTGGACCACGATGTACGACGAGTTCGCCAAGACCGCCGAGGAGGAGGGCTTTGCCGAGATCGCCGCAAAGTTCCGTGGTGTCGGCGCCGTCGAGAAGGCCCACGAGGAGCGCTACAACAAACTCGTCGAGCGCATCGAGTCGGGCGAGGTGTTTGAGCGTGAGGGCGTGAAGGTGTGGAAGTGCCTGAACTGCGGGCACCTACACGTTGGTGCCGAGGCGCCTGAGGTGTGCCCGGTGTGCAACCACCCGAAGGCGTACTTTGAGGAGCAGGTGGTGAACTACTAGCGCTTGGCGCTAGCGTGAGCTGGGCCGGGAGGGCCGGACTACCTTCCCTCCTCGCTCACGGCTTCGCAGGGTCGCGTTGAGGGAA
>CABUWA010000199.1 GCA_902495085.1 uncultured Collinsella sp.
TCAGATTTACGACAACAGGTACTATTCCGCCGGTTCGCGCGAACCGTCACCTCGCCGTGCGCATTCGGTGCAGCTTGGCGGGTCTGGTTATGCTGGCGCTGATCGCTCCAGGTATAGCTCGCCGGCGACTTCGCATCCCAATGCTCAGCCAAATAGTTCCTCGGACAGTCCGGTGCGCCCATCGCGTTCCAAGCAAGCGTCGCGCCCTTCGACCCAGGCGTCCGACAAACCGCGCCGTCCCTCAAGCCGTCTTTCCGGCTCGGACTTTATGCACTACGCCAACGACAATGCAGTGATCAAGGCAATTTACGACTTTACCCACGGTCCTCAGCGAGGGCTATTCATCGGCATTGTCGTTGCCCTGGTGCTTGTGAGCCTGTATTTCCCCGTGCGCGATCTGTACGTGGCAAAGCGCTCGAGCGATATTTTGGCCAAGCAGGTCGAGATTCGTCAGCAATACAATGATGAGCTGCAAAAAAGCGTCGACAAGCTGCTCTCGGAGGAGGGTATCAAGGACGCGGCATCCGAGGACTTGGGCCTGGTGATGCCCGGCGAGAAGAGGATTGAAGTGCAGGGCCTGGACGACGATTCGGATTCGTCTTCGAGCAAGAAGTCGTCGAACGCCAAGAAGGCCAGCGAAGTTGCCAAGGAAATCGAAGAAGTCGGTAAGGACGCGCCGTGGTACATCCAAGCGCTCGACATGCTGTTTGGGTTTAACGGTGTCGAGGGCCAGACGGTCGTGTCCAACGGCAAATAGCGCCCGGAGGGGAGCCGGCAATGGCAGATTGCAAACGATATAAGGTGGCGGCGATCGATCTGGGAACGGTGTCGTCGCGACTGGTGTTGGCCCAGGTCGAGGGCGGGGCGATCGTGGAATCGTCCAAGCATACCGAGATTACCGACTTGGGCGAGGGCGTGGACGCGACGGGCCGCTTTTGTGAGGTGGCGGTCGAGCGCGTGCTTGCCGCATGCCGCATGTTTGTGGATGAGGCCCGTGCCTTTGGGGCCGTGTGCATCTGCACCACGTGCACGAGTGCTGCACGCGATGCGTCCAATGCTGCCCTGCTGCTGGACGGCCTGCGCGAGCTGGGGCTCGAACCGCAGGTGATTCCGGGCGAGGTCGAGGCACGCCTGACGTTTTTTGGCGTGGCGCACGACTTTGCCGGCGAGCGCATCATTGTTGCCGATTCGGGTGGCGGATCCACGGAACTCGCGACGGGCGTCTATGCGCCGGAGCGCGGCGTCTTTGCGCTGGAGGGAACGCGCTCGCTGGACATCGGTTGCCGCCGCGTGACCGAGCGGTTTTTCTCGGCGTTGCCGCCGGCGGACTGTGAGCTTGCCGCCGCTGGCGCATGGGCGGGCGAACAGTTCGGGGCTTACTTTGAGGGCCTGCCGAGCAATTTTGAGCGCGCCGAGCGCCTGGTCGCGGTGGGCGGCACCGTCACTACGCTCGTGGCACTCGTTCACGAACTGGAGCCGTATGATTCGAGCTTTGTGCACTTGCGCGAGCTTTCGCTGGATCAGGTTTCGGCCGCTATCGAGCGGATGTCCGCGCTGGATGTTGAGGGTATCGCCGCGCTGCCGGGTGTGCAACCCAAGCGCGCGGGCGTGATCTTGGCAGGCGCCGTGGTGATTCGAGAGCTCATGCGAGCCGGCGGCTACAAGACGCTCACCGTAAGCGAGAACAGCTTGCTCGCCGGCATGGCCGCCACCATCAACGAGGTTCTCGACGGCGTCACCCCCACCATCGGCTGGACCCCCAGTCTCAGCACCCTCTAACCATTCCCCCATAAGTTGCGGTGGAATAGTTCCTAAATGGGCTGGTAGCCTGCCAAAACAGGAACTATCCCACCGCAACTTAGAGGCTTGCCGGCATCCAAAAGAAACGAGCCCGCATCCCTTGGGGACACGGGCTCGAAAGCTCCATATGGTAGGGGCGGTGGGACTCGAACCCACAATCCTTGCGGCGAGAGATTTTAAGTCTCCTGCGTATGCCAATTCCGCCACGCCCCCGTGAGACTAGAAGTCTAGCACAAGCCGCCCGTTACGCGTTGACAGCCATCGAGTGTTGGCCCGACTTCTCAAGGAACTCCTGGAACTTGGCTTCGTCGCCCTTGTTCTGGTACTGCAGGGCCAGCAGGTACTCCAAGCGGCAGCGCTTGACCGGGTCGTCGCCGACATCCTCGAGCATGCGCTCCAGCTCGGGAATGTCGTTGTGGCGCTTGAGGATCATCGTGTCGTACATCAGCTGACACTCGTGCGCAACTGCCTCGGCCTGACCGCCCTCAAAGCCCTTGATCTCGTGCAACAGCTCTTTGGACTTTTTGCGGTCCTCCTGGCCAACATAGTAGTTAAAGGCTTTGATCACCAGGTCGACGCGCTGCATCTTGGGGAGGTTGAGCCCCAGCAGCAGGTCGAACATCTCGCTGGCACGCTCGTGGTCCTCACGCAGCAGATAGGAGTTCAGACGCAGGTAGTCGCGGTTGTAGCGCGGGTACAGCATGCTGGTGAGTTTGCCGTCGAGCAAACGATCGAACTCGTCCCACTGCTTGGCAGCCATAAGCTGCTGCAGGCGTTTAAACGTGGTGCGTTTTTTGACGCTAAAGAACACCGACACGGCGATGCAGATGATAACGACGGCGGTCCAGAGTGTGCGGGAATCGGGCATATTGGGGTCCTTAGTCGCTCATAAAGCGAGCGGTATGACAACACGTACTAGATGTATTATACGCAGCGTGCAAGCAAACTGGCATAAAAGCTCATCGAGGCTGAGTGCCATCGCTCGCTGCGGTACACTTACCTAAAGTAAACCA
>CABUWA010000200.1 GCA_902495085.1 uncultured Collinsella sp.
ATCGCGTCGCTCTGGGCGCTGGCGATGTTGGCTGCTGCCATGGTGGGATCGCGCATGACCGCGGCCTTCTGCAGGTCCTTGATCATCTGCTCGTCTTCTTGCGAGGCGGCGATGGAGTTGACGCCAAAGCTCACAATCTCGACGCCACGCAGGTCGCGCCAGTCGGCCGAGAGGACCTCGTTGAGCGCGCGGGCGAGCTCGGTGGTGTGACCGGGGATGGCGCTGTAGCGAATGCCCATCTCCGAGATCTTGGCAAAGGCGGGTTGCAGGGCGGTGAGCAGCTCGGACTTAAGCTGGCTGTCGATCTTGTCGCGCGTATAGCTATCGGTCACGTTGCCGCACACATTGGTGTAGAACAGCAGCGGGTTGGTGATACGGTACGAATACTCGCCGTTGCAGCGAACGGAGATGTCGACATCCAGACCGATATTGTTGTCGACTACGCGGAAGGGCACGGGAGAGGCGGTGCCGTACTTGTTGCCGATGATCTCCTTGGTGTTGATGAAGTAGACGCGCTGGTCCTTGCCCGCGTCGCCGCCAAAGGTAAAGCGGCTGCCGATATTGGCGAAGGTCTCCTTGATGGAGTCGCCCAGGTTGCCGCTGAAGACACTCGGCTCGCTGCCGGTGTCAAAGACAAACTCGCCAGGCTCCAGCGCAACCTCGATGATCTTGCCGTTTTGCACCACGAGCATGCCCTGGCCGTCGTTGACGGCGATGACGGAGCCGTTGGAGATAACGTTGTCCTCGCCGCGCGTGTTGGAGCTGCGGCCGCCGGTGCGCTTGCTGCCCTTGCAGGCCAAGACGTCAGCGGGCATCGATTCGCAATAGATAAATTCCTTCCACTGGTCGGCCATGACGCCGCCGGCAGCGCCCAATCCAGCTTTCAAGAGTCCCATGGTGATCTTCCTTTCTCGTCAAAGGCCGGGTGGTATTGGTCAGAATGGCTAATCGTCCTTGTTGTCCTTCATGACGACGGTGGTCTCGGTGTGGCTGAAGGTGTCGTGCTTCTCGGTCAGGTCGAGCTCGCCACAGTAACAATCGGCGTGGGTGGCCTCGTTGGCCGTCTTGAGCTGGCCTACCAGTAGCACGTCTGCGATGACCACGATGATCAACGGCGCGACGATGTTGATGAGGATGCCCTCGACATCAAAGGTGAGGTAGTCCGGATCGAAGGCATTCCCACCCATAAAGAGAATCTGGGAGAGGACAAACCCGATCACAAAGAACAGCACCGAGGCGATGGCGAGCTTGGGCTTGGAGCAGGGGAGCTCGCCGACCATGCGACCGGTCTGGCCGTTCATGGCAAACAGATAACTCTTGCCGTTCCACGAGGTGGAAAGCATCCACACGGGGAACAGGCGTAGTCGCTGTCTTCCCAGGTGTAGTCGAGCTGCTTGCTTTCGACCGTGGCATCGTCATATTCGTCGACGACGGTTTCACGCAGGGCCGAGATCGTGCTTTCCTCCATGCGGCGTTCGGCGCGTGCCTTGCAGGTTTCGCAGTCCTCGTCGTAGCGGTTGGCGATGTAGCCGGGCATATACGCGACCGAAAACGGGCGCAGGGCATCGTAGTCAAACGGCTCGATGGCGTCCATGTGGCCGTCGGGCATCTTGGACGATCCGTCGACGGGCACGCGCTTAAACGAGATGTTTCCCTTGCGGTAGGCGTCGTAGTGGTCGGTGGTCGTGACGGTGCGGTCGGATTCCTCGGTCACGGTCTCGTTGGTCGCATCAAAGTACACTTCGCCGTCCACGCGGGCGCCGTAAAGCCAAAACGGCACGTAAACGCCTTGGACTTCGTCGATGTGGTTGCCGGTGACAAAGCTCTTGGGCAGCAGGATCTTGCCCTTGTAGTGCTCTTTGAGCGCGGCCATAACGTCGTCGCGGCCGAGCTTAAACGGAATCACCAGGTCGGGTGAGAAGTCGCCCGAGAGCTGACCGGGTGCCACGGCGGGGTTGCCGCAGTACGGGCAGGTGGTAACGGCGACGGTGCCATCCGAGATTAGCTCGGCGCCGCACGACGAGCAGATATAGCCGGCGTTTTGGGCGAGCTCCTGCACCGCAGCGTCGGTCGCGGGCTTGGGCGCCGCCGCTGCGGCGTCGGCTTTGGCGTCTGCCTTGTCCTGGCGCTCGCGATAGAGGGCCTCGACCTCTTCGACTTCAAAACGCGAATCGCAGTAGTCGCAGACGAGCTTTTGCTCGGCACTGGCAAAATGCAGGGGGCCGCCACACGCGGGGCACTGATAGTTGACGCTCTCGAAGGCCATGATCGGTCCTTTCGCTGCCGGAGGCTATGCGCCGATGGCGCCGCCGCAGTATTCGCAGCGCCCGCTGGCATCGGGAATGGTGGTTGCACCGCAGAAGGGGCAGGTGACCGCGGTCTTGGGGGCCTTAGCGGCCACGACGCTGTCGCGCGTTTCCTGACGCAGCTGCACCAGCGCGTCGCGGACCTCGGTTGCCTGGCGCTTGGCCTCGCGGTATTCGGTGGAACCGCGCTGATCGATGGTGGAGTCGTTCACGCGCAGGTTGATCTCGGTAAAGTACGGCGTGTTGACGTGGATGGTCAGATTAAAGTCGTAATCCAGGTCGTAGCGCGGCGGGTTGTAGCTCTCGCGCTCGCCGTCCTTGGTCTCGCGATAAATCTCGGTGCGATGCTCGTCGATATCCATATCGCAGCCGAGTACCTGCGAGAACTCGATGATGTCGGGATTGGCGTCGCGCCAGCGGCTCTGCGAGGTAATGATCAGCAG
>CABUWA010000201.1 GCA_902495085.1 uncultured Collinsella sp.
CCGTTGACCGACGCCGGGGTCCCCGCCATAATACTTTCGGTTCACGCACGAATCCGCTGCCAGAGACAGCCGGTGCAAACGGGCATCGCCCGCGAGCTTAATGGGATATCCCGCCAGCCGAGGTGGTCGAGTAGATATGTCTTCTCGCCCCCGTCGCTCATGCAGCGCGGGGGCTTTCTTTTTGGACATGCCCCCGTCACGTCCTTGTGGCGGACCGTGCCCGGAAAGAATTCGAGGAGGTGTAATTCATGCCCCAGCAGTACAAAATCGACAAGGTTGCAGAGATCGAGTCCCGTATCGCCGAGAACGCCGGTCTGTTCGTCGTCAACTACAACGGTCTGACGGTTAAGCAGGCTCAGGAGCTGCGTCATCAGCTTCGCGAGTGCGGCGCCGAGATGAAGGTCTACAAGAACAACCTGGTCAAGATCGCTCTCAAGAACCAGGAGCAGCCCGAGATCGACGAGATCCTCGCCGGCCCCGTCGCTTATGTGTTCTACGAGACCGAGCCGGTCGAGGCCGCTAAGGCCCTTAAGGACTTCTCCGCTAAGTCCAAGGGCGTCCTTGAGATCAAGGGCGGTATCTCCGACGGCAAGGCCGTTTCCGCTGATGATGTTAAGGCTATCGCCGAGCTGCCCACCAAGGATCAGCTTCTCGGCCAGATCGCCGGTCTCATCTCCGGTTTCGCTCGCGACATCGCTGTCTGCGTCAACGGCGTTTCCTCTGGTCTCGCTCGTTCGATCCAGCAGGTCTCCGAGCAGAAGGCAGCCTAGTTGCTGTTTTCACCCGCGGCGGCAACGCCGCACCCCTGGCGCATTCGCGCCGTGTTTTAACTGATCTCCGTGCATCCGCACGGAAACCGAAAGGACTTAGAAATGGCTAAGCTTACCACCGATGAGATCATCGATGCTCTTAAGGAAATGACCCTTCTCGAGGCTTCCGAGCTCGTTAAGGCTATCGAGGACACCTTCGGCGTTTCCGCCGCTGCTCCTGCCGCTGTTGTCGCCGCTCCCGCTGCTGGCGCTGCCGAGGCCGAGGAGAAGACCGAGTTTGACGTCGTGCTCGAGGGCTTCGGCGACAACAAGATCCAGGTCATCAAGGCCGTCCGTGAGCTCACCAACCTTGGCCTGAAGGAGGCCAAGGAGGTCGTCGAGGGCGCTCCCAAGGCTGTTCTCGAGGGTGCCAAGAAGGAGGACGCCGAGGCTGCCAAGGAGAAGCTCGAGGCTGCTGGCGCTGCTGTCACCCTCAAGTAATCAGGCTTTCTCGCCAGATTTCTTTGCAGACGGGGTTCGCATTGCGAGCCCCGTCTTTTTTGTTTTTCGGTCCCTCGACATCGGTAGCTCAAACTGCCATGTTCTGTGATTTGCGTCGTATCGGGTGCCCTGCCGTTGGACAATAAAATTGCACCATTCGAGCAATAATTTGCGTTGACCTGCTGAAGAATTGTCTCTGCCTTGTAGCGACATATAGTTCCAGCGGTAAGATGCTTGGGTATCGCAATTTGGTCTGCGGCTGTGTGCCGCACGCATGGGGCGCTTTTGCGCCTGCGAAAGGATCTTTGAATAACATGAAGGCAATCATCCCCGCCGCCGGTCTTGGCACGCGTTTTCTACCTGGCACCAAGTGCACGCCCAAAGAGATGCTGCCGGTGCTCGACAAGCCCGTCATTCAGTACGTCGTCGAGGAGGCGCTCGATCCCGAGGAAGTCGACGACGCCATCATCGTTACTTCTCCCGGTAAGCCCGAGCTACTGAACTACTTCCAGCCCGATCGCTCGCTCGAGAACCTGCTGCGCGAGCGCGGCAAGAACGCCTATGCCGATGCCGTCGCCCACGCTGGCGGTATGCCGGTCGACTTCCGCTATCAGTACGAGCCCAAGGGCCTCGGCCATGCTATCCGCTCTGCTGCCGACGCCGTGGCAGGGGAGAACTTCCTGGTTCTTCTGGGCGACTACGTTGTGCCTAACCGCGACATCTGCGACAAGATGCTCGCCGTTTCCAAGGAGCACGGTGGCGCTTCGGTTATTGCCGTCGCTGCTTGCTCGCCCGAGGAAGTTAGCCGCTACGGCGTTATCGCCGGCGAGCGCGTCGGTTCGCTCGAGGGCGCCGAGGACGTTGCCGATGCCGAGCCGGGCGCTGTCTGGCGCATCGGCGGTCTGGTCGAGAAGCCCGCTCCCGAGGCGGCTCCGTCCAACCTGTACATCGTCGGCCGCTATCTGCTGAGCCCGCTGGTCATGGACCTGCTGGCAGATCAGCAGGCCGGCAAGGGCGGCGAGATCCAGCTCACCGACGCCATGGCCCGTTCGCTTGACCGTGAGGCCATGTATGCTGTCGTCATCGACCCGCTGTCGGGCTACGACACCGGCACTCCCTCTGGCTGGATGGCCACCAACGCCCTCATGGCTGCAAGCGACCCCCGCTTTGCCAGCGCCTTCTGGGACGCCATCGACGAGCGCGGCGGATTGATGCGCAAGTAAGCCTTCGGGCATCGACATTTACGGGCGCGGACTTCGGTTCGCGCCCGTTTTTTATAAGAGCTGCGATTGCTGGCTCTCTGTTCACAGAAAATATATGAACAGATGTTCGATACACATACATCTACCTGCGTGTTTTCTGTCGAAAAACTTTGCTACTCCAAAAACTCAATCGCGTCAAGGCTTTTCTTGCCCAACGGTCGGTACCTGATAAACTATTAGGTTGCGATAACTGGCGAAGCTATGCCTCGCCA
>CABUWA010000202.1 GCA_902495085.1 uncultured Collinsella sp.
ATGTGGTCGTAACCCACGCCGATATCGGTCACCAGCGGCCCCAGCACATAGAACGGGGCGTTGTGGCACAGGCGCTTCTGCAGCTTCATGTTGGCGGCGATCTCGTCGAGCGCCATGTGACCCGGGCCCTCGACCATGACCTGGACGCCGGCGGCCCAAGCGCGCTTGCACAGCTTGCCCAGCTCGATCATCTCAGCGGTCTCGGTGGCGTCGTTGGAGTCGTAGAGGCAGCCCGGGCGGCAGGAGTCGCCGAGCGAAATCGTCACGTCGTACTCGTGGCAAATCTCGAGCAACTCGTCGTAGAACTCATAGAATGGGTTCTCGTTACCGGTGACCTCCATCCAGCCAAACAGCAGTGAGCCGCCACGGCTCACGATGTTCATCAGGCGGCCGGTCTCCTTAAAGGTCTTGGTGACCGACTTGTTTATGCCGCAGTGGATGGTCATAAAGTCCACGCCGTCCTCGGCATGCGCGCGCACGACTTCGAACAGGTCGTCCTTGGTGAGCTTGACCAGCGGCTTTTCCATGTAGCCGATGGCGTCGTACATGGGGACGGTGCCTACCATGAGCGGCGTCTCGTCGATGAGCTGCTGGCGGAACTGACGTGTCTTGCCCGAGTTGGAGAGGTCCATGATGGCGTCGGCGCCAAAGTCCTCGGCGATCTTGACCTTCTTCCATTCCTCGGCGGCGTCAGCCTTGTCGCCCGAGATGCCCAAGTTCACGTTGACCTTGGTGGACAGGCCCTCGCCGACGCCAAAGGCGCGCATGCCCTTTTTGATATGCACGATGTTGGCGGGGATGGCGATGCGGCCGTCGGCCACGCGCTCGCGGATGTACTCGGGGTCGCGATGTTCGCGCTCGGCGACTTCTTTCATCTGCGGTGTGATCTGCCCGGCGCGGGCGAAGTCGATTTGCGTGACGAGCTTGGGCTCGGTCTGTGTGCTCATTGGCACGGCTCCCTTCGTTGGCATTACCCATATCAGGTTTGCGGGTCAGGGCGGGCGCGCCCAATCTCAGCCTGCCGTCCCGTCCTGCAAGCTCCCCGTTTATGTAATGGGCTCAAGTATAGCCTGAATGGGTACGATTGGGCCAACGAGCGTGCCTGTGGGGAGGCGAACATGGAAGACAAGCATCTATATCGTGAGACGCAATGGGATGTATCGGCCGAGGAAAGCCGCGCGCACCATGGCCTTGTCGCGATTGGTTTTGCGGTGCTTGCCGTGCTGGTGATTGCCTTTTGTATCTGGACGTTTGGTGGTCGCGGCGGCGCTGCCTGGGAGTTTGAGGCCGACGATGCCCTGCCGATCATGACAGTGAAGGTCGCGGGCGGCAATACCGTTGCCGCGCCGGGCGACTATTGGTATCCGCGCAACGAGTTTGTGCAGTTGCAGCTGAGTGGCGGATCCATTCCTGGTGAAGAGACCGAGCGCGTGACCTTCGATGCGGCGCTCAAAACACTCACGGTTAAGCTCAAGAATCAGGGCGACGTGCCCACGACGATGGATATCGCGCTGACGGAATGGCGCCTGGAGCCCCCGTCGGGCGTCAGGGTATCCGAGGTGGAGCATGTCAAGGTTACCTACCAAGATGGCTCGACGAGCGAGATTGCAAAGGCCGATGGCTTGGCGGAGTAACGGGGTGTTTGGAAACGGCGGGCCTATTGTACCTGCGCGTTCATGAAAACCAGGGTGTTTTTGTCTGAAAGCTCGGGGATGTGCCGATAGCCGATGTTGAATGCGGTAAGTTCGCTTACATCCTCGAGCTTGTTTTCTGCCATCCAGCGCACCATGGAGCCGCGCGCTTTTTTGCTGGCGGTCGAGCGCTGGATGGGCCTGCCGTTGCGGACGCCTTCGCCAAAGAGGCATGTGACGACCGTGGCATCGGTGGTGAGGCGGGTCAGAACGGCTTTGGCGTATTCCGCGCTGGCGAGGTTGACAATCGTAGCGTTGGAGCCTGCCGGAGCGATAGCCCGTGCGAGCTTGTCGCCCCAAAACGCGTAGAGGTCTCGGGCATTGTTGACGGCAAGCTTCGCGCCCATCTCCAGCCGATACGGTTCAACGGCATGAAAGGGGCGTACGCATCCGTAAAGGCCCGAGAGGATCCAGAGATGGTTTTGCAGCCAGTCGAGCTGTGCAGCATCCATGACCTCGGGCGCCATGCTTTGGTATTGAATGCCGTGATAGGACATGACGGCAGGGGAGATTCGACGCGCGATATCGGGATCGGCGAGGCCGGCATCGCTCAGGACAGGCATAAATTCGTGAAGCGTATCCAGGCACGTTGTAAGCAGCCTGTCGCTCACGTTCCATAGCGCCTGCAGGCCGCCGCTGCCTTCATTCCGCTCGATATCTAGCAGTGCGCGGTGGAGGCGAGCTGTCTCGCGCACAAAGGGTGGAATGCCCAGGACTTCAAAAGCATCTTGGGCCGCGCGCATTTGCTTGGCGGGCGAAATGATGACCTGCAGCATGGACTCTCCTCTGCAAAAAAGAAGTTGCGGTGGAATAATTCCTGTTTTGCCTGTTAAAAGGCATGTCTGGGAACTATTTCACCGCAAGTTATAAAGGGCTGGTTGGACTCGTTTTACGAGGGTTGATTTAGGCGCGCTCGATGAAGGCCTTGTAGCCGCGATAGGCCTCGTAGATATCGGCCTTGTTGGCGACCTCCCACAGGGCATGCATGGACAGGACGGCAACACCGGAGTCGATGACGTTCA
>CABUWA010000203.1 GCA_902495085.1 uncultured Collinsella sp.
TCCATTCCGGGATGCGCTTTCCGCCGAGATGGCGGCAGCAGCCTCTACCCTGCCAGATATGCCTCCAGTGCCGGCAAGGTCGCCTCCGCATCGCGGCGACCAATCTGGTAGATGCGCTCAAGTTCATCGGGCTCGCGACACAGCGACGGCACCTTCACCGATTCGCTCGGACGCACCACAAAGATCTCGCCGGCAGCCTCGCGACGTGCCAGGTCATCGAGCGTGGCATTGTAGACCTCATGCCGGTGCTCAAGCGCTGCGACAAACTCCGGATAGTGACGGAACACGCGCCGCAGCATGGGCATCACGCTGTTGGGCTGCTTCACAAAGCCCGCCGGCTGCGTGAGTACCACGATATTGCGGTCATACCCCTGCGCAAACAGCCACGCGCTGGGAATAGAATCAGCCACGCCACCATCCAGATACTTATGCCCGTCAATAGCAACGGGACGCGTCGCCACGGGAATTGCCGACGACGCCCGAATCCACTCGATATCGCGCTCGTCGCCATACGGCAGATCGTGATAGACGGCCTTGCCCGTCTCGATATCGGTACACACGCACGTAAATCGCATGGGACAGGTGCGATACGCCTCCAAGTCGATGGGATCGCGCTCGATAGGCACCTCGTGATAAGCAAAGTCGGCATTGTACATATCGCCGGTTCGCAGCCAGCTGGTCACGCTCGCATAGCGCTTGTCGGCGCAATAGGCCTTGTTATAGCGAATGGCGCGGCCGATCTGGCGCGATTTAAAGTTGTAGCCAAACGCCGCGCCCGCCGAGACGCCCACCATATGGTCGCAGGTCAAACCGCGCTCCATCCATACATCGAGCACGCCCGCTGTATACATACCGCGGTAGCCGCCTCCCTCGAGCGCAAGCCCCACCGTGCGCGTCATATTTGACTGTGCCATGCGACCATCTCCGTTCCTGCGTTTTAAAACGGGACAAGTATACCCGTCAACATATACCGTCCCAGTCGCATTTTTATCGAACATCGCATCGTCGCGCTACTGCTTGTCGAATAATAGCCGCCCACAGCATGTACACCCATATATAATTGTGCACCGTTGGTTACACTACTCAGCTGTTATCAACAGCGAACATTAGCCGGTAAATTAACTCAACAACGCAGCAAGGCGGGGGCCTGGATACATGCAAAGCGCTGAGCAACGACGCGTGCACACAACGAGCTCGCCCGACGCAATCCGCCCCGACCTCAGAAAGCCGCTTAGAACATGGATACTGTCAGCAATTACACCGAAACGCTCGAAAAGACCGTCCGTGACCTTCTCGAGCGGCAGGAGGATCTGATCAGGACTGCCTTTACCGACCAGCTTACTGGGCTTGGCAACCGCGGCGGTTTTGCCCGTTCCCTCGAGGAGCTCTGGGAGCAGGACGCCCCCGTTACCATGGCGTTCATCGATATCGACAATCTCAAGCACTGCAACGACGTCTTTGGGCATGACGAGGGCAACCGCTATATCTTGCAGGTAAGTCTCTATCTTAAGCTGTATATGAAGGTGGGCGAAGCGGCGTTTCGCATAGGCGGTGACGAGTTTGCCATCCTATCTACGATTGCAACCGAGGACGACCTCGCCGAACGTCTGAAACACTGCCGAACGGTTCTGCTCAAAAACAACGATTCCGAGATGCCCCGCTCGTTTAGCTACGGAGTGTCACATGCCGACCCCGCCCTGGGCGAAGCTTCCAATCGCATGACGCTCGATGCCGACCATCGCATGTACGACTACAAGCTACGTCATGCAATGCACCTCGATCGACGCAATATCACGCAAGTTCACGCCGACGACTTCGAAATAAGCGATCGAATTTTTGACGCCTTTTCGATGCTCAACGAGGGCCGTTATTTCTTTATCGAGAACTTGGACAAACATCGCACCCTTTGGTCACAAGGTGCCTTGCGCGATCTTGGCCTTCCCTCGGAGCACATAGACAACTGTCGCGATTACTGGAAAACGCGCGTCCATCCCGACGACCTTGAGGCCTGCATCAACGACATCGACCAAGTCTACAACGGCACCAAGCACCGTCGCGTCATGCAATATCGTGTGCGCAACGCCGTCGGCGACTACGTCCTTTGCCGTGCTCGCGGGTTTCGTATCGACGGCGACGGAAATGTCCCCTCGCTCTATGTCGGTGAGCTCGTCAACCACTCACTTGCCGAAACCGTCGACGCCGCCACAGGCCTCGGAACGCAGCGCATGCTGGCCAACGCCATCGACGCCTGCCGCCGCGATCGTTGCGAGACAGGGCTTATAGCAGTGCGCGTTCGTGGCACGACAAAGCTCAACGAGCTCTACGGGGCCGAGGCTGTCGACAACATGCTTGCCGAATACGCTGGCCGCATGCTGTCGATCACCCGCGGCAGGAGCCGGGTCTACCGTTCACGAAGCGTCCAGTTCGTCGTGCTCAGCAACGAACTAGACCACGAGGCATTCGAGCAACTGACCCGCCACCTTAAAGAGGCCGTTTTCGCTCCTGTTCGAATCGCAGGCGACACCATTACTCCCGTCTGCCTTGTCGTCCCGGCCTTTTACGAGCACTTAACCCATCAAGCGACCGCCGTTTTAGGCGAACTCGACCGTCGCCTTCGCACGGCCGGCGGGCTTGTTCCCAACGACAGCCTCCCCATACCCGAGGCTGAGCGCAAAAGCGCCATCGCCGAACGTATCGA
>CABUWA010000204.1 GCA_902495085.1 uncultured Collinsella sp.
ACGTCTGACCCCAACTACACTCGCGCCAATGAGGTTATGGACGGCCGCGAGAAGAAGGTCTTTGGCGCTTGCCGCGACATCATCGCCAAGGGTACTGCCAAGGACGGCGGCTTTGAGCCCGACGTACACGCCAACTACATCGTCGACCTTGCCTGCGCGCTGGCCGAGAACACGCTCGAGCGCTTCCTGCTGATCGTCCCCAACGATGGTGCTGTGCCCAACTTCGACCCGACGGCCATGGTCGAGGTGCCTTGCATCGTCGGCTCCAACGGCTTTGAGAAGATCTGCCAGGGCCCGATTCCGCAGTTCCAGAAGGGCCTGATGGAGCAGCAGGTTTCCGTCGAGAAGCTCGTTGTCCAGGCTTGGGTCGAGGGCAGCTACCAGAAGCTCTGGCAGGCACTCACGCTCTCCAAGACCATTCCTTCGGCGAGCGTTGCCAAGCAGATTCTGGACGAGCTCATCGAGGCCAACAAGGATTTCTGGCCCGAGCTTAAGTAAGGACTGCTGTCTCGAACTCTCACGCATCTCTGCTTCATTTGCGCCGTCGCGGTGTCCGGATTCGCCCGGATGCTGCGGCGGCGCTATACTTATGCAGTTTGAAGTACCTGTACCAAAAGGAGCTGTCGTGTCCCTTTCCATCGGTATCGTGGGCCTGCCCAACGTGGGCAAGTCGACGCTGTTCACCGCGCTTACCAAAAAGACCGGCCTTGCCGCTAACTACCCGTTTGCCACGATCGACCCCAACGTGGGTATCGTTGACGTGCCCGATAGCCGCCTGCAAAAGCTCGCCGACATTGTCAACCCGGGCCGCATTGTGCCGGCGACGGTCGAGTTCGTCGACATCGCAGGCCTGGTGAAGGGCGCCAACGAGGGCGAGGGCCTGGGCAACCAGTTCCTGGCCAACATTCGCGAGACCGACGCCATCTGCGAGGTCGTGCGCTACTTTAAGGACCCCAACGTTATGCGCGAGGTGGGCCGCACGGGCGAGTTCGTCGACCCCGCCGGCGATGCCGACACCATCATGACCGAGCTCATCCTGGCCGACATGGGCACGCTCGAGAAGCAGCTGCCCAAGCTCGAGAAGGAGGCCAAGCGCGACAAGGAGTTCATGCCCAAGTTCGAGGTCGCTAAGCGCCTGCTTGTCTGGCTCAACGAGGGCAAGCGCGCCGCATCCATGGAGATGACCGACGAGGAGCGTGCCGCCGCCAAGGGTCTGTTCCTGCTCACAATGAAGCCCA
This sequence comes from uncultured Collinsella sp., assembly GCA_902495085.1. Lineage (GTDB taxonomy): Bacteria > Actinomycetota > Coriobacteriia > Coriobacteriales > Coriobacteriaceae > Collinsella. Next base: position 1,239 of record CABUWA010000204.1, read on the forward strand.
TCCTGTATGTGGCAAACGTGGACGAGGATATGCTCAACGACGATCTGGCGCCCATCGATGGCGTCAAGCCGTTGCCCATCTGCGCCAAGATCGAAGCCGAGCTTTCCGAGCTCGATCCCGAGGACGCTGCCGACTACCTGGAGAGCCTGGGCCTGGAACAGCCTGGCCTGGACGTGCTCGCTCAGGCTGCCTACAAGCTGCTCGGCCTGCAGTCGTTCTTTACGGCCGGCGAGATGGAGGTCAAGGCCTGGACGGTTCGTCAGGGCGCGACCGCCCCGCAGGCCGCCGGTGTCATCCACACCGACTTTGAGCGCGGCTTTATTAAGGCCGAGGTCATTGGCTATGACGACTACATCGAGCTCGGCGGCGAGCAGGGCGCCAAGGCCGCCGGCAAGCTGCGTATTGAGGGCAAGGACTATGTCATGGCCGATGGCGACGTCGTGCACTTCCGCTTTAACGTGTAAGGACGACGTGCATGTTTAAATATGGCAAAAAAGCCGGCTACATGGGCATCGCGCTGCTGGTGCTTGCGGTGATTCCGTTGGTGGTAGCGGCGTGTGTCCTTCCTAACATCGGCTCCGAGGTGGCAACGAAGTTTAATGCCGCCGGCGAGGTAACGCGTTGGGGCAAGAGCTACGAGTTGCTGGCACTGCCGGTGCTCAACCTATTGCTGAGCGTGGCGACGTACTTTACGGCAGGACGCCAGGCTAAAAACAATGATGACTCCGCCGCCATGGCACGCATCGTGTGCGAGCGCTACCTGCGCAACGGTTGCATCACGGGTGTGTTCCTCAACGTGATCAACGTTTACTTTATGTACTCGGCGATTACCGGAACGGGCTTTGGCTTTGGTTTCTAGCTTGTCCTTTTAAGCAACGAGCCTGCACGCATATTCAATGGCTGCTGCGAGGCCGCCGCTCGATCGTGGTTTAAAGACCATGTCGGCGGCGGCCTCGTTTTCGTATCCGGCGCCGCGAAGGGCGAGTGCGATACCGGCTTCCAGGAGAAGGGGCAGGCCACGCTGGCTGGTTGCGATTACGGCAGCCTGATTGAGCGAGCAGCTGTGCGCTTGGCATTGGATGGCAAGTTCACCTTGCGTCGGGCAGGGGACCAGAACGGCGGCGACGCGACTTGATAGCAATGCAAATGCTGTGCGCTCATCGGGCGAGAGACATTCTGCTTCAACGACGACGAGCTTGGGCGGTGCGCTGTTTGTGCGAAGCGTGGCTCGGTACGTGCGGACCGAAGAACCCGACATAGAAAACTCCTGTGTATTCGGCAAAACGTAAACTATAGTTTACGTTTATGTTCGGCTCCATTTCAAACTCGGCTGCATGGACGAACGTGCGAAACAGATTCTTGGCAGGCGGGTCGAAGAGACACGCAGGGACCTTGGTATCTCCAAGGTTGATTTTTGTGTGGC
>CABUWA010000205.1 GCA_902495085.1 uncultured Collinsella sp.
GAATCGGTCCTTGAAGCCTTTGACGCAAAAGCAAAGCGCCATGGGCAAACACGCACGGAGCGACTCAGGGAGCTCATCACGCTTGATGCAATGATTGCCTAGTTACCCACCACACCCAAACATGTACACCAGCATCCAAAGTCGACATTTTTCGACATCTTTGGATGCTGACGTACAGCTTTTGCAACATAGCCATTGGGGACGTTCTAAAATGACTAGTCGTTAAAGAACGTCCCCAATGGCTAACTAGCCGTAGAAGCGGGCTATGGGCGCAAGTGGCTGCTCGCGAAAGACGCGCTCGACGGCGGCGCGGTATTCGTCGACCTTTTTGGTCTTACGTACGAGTTTGTGAACGGTAGCGGGGTCGGCGAAGGCGCATTTGGCGTAGAACCACCACTCCTTCATGCGAAAGACCGCGTTGCCGCCAATCTCTTCTGCATAGGCTGCAAACAGCGTATCATGGAAACGCTGCAGCTCGGCTGCCGTGGCAGCAGGACCGCCGTTGACCATGCGAGCCAGCGCGGGGTTCGCAAGCAGGCCGCGTCCCAGCATCACATGGCGTGTACCGGGATAGGCCTCCACCAACGCGTCCATATCCTCAAGATCGAAAATGTCACCGTTATAGGCCACGGGGAACGGCGCGCGCTCCAGCGTCTCGCCGTAAAACTCCTTGCGCGGCGATCCCGTATAGCGGTCCTTTTGCACGCGCGGGTGCACGATCAGCTCTGCCAACGGCATGCGGCAGTACAGATCGAGCACGCGCTCGTATTCGTCGTCACTCTCCAGCCCCAGCCTGGTCTTGACCGATACCGGCAATGGCGATCGTTCGCACACATCGCTCAAGAACACCTCGAGCTCATCGAGATTGCGCAGAAAACCCGATCCTTTGCCCTTGGCGACAACCGTTCCCGAGGGGCAACCCAAGTTGAGATTGACCTCGCGATAGCCCATGTCGGCGAGTACCTGTGCCGCCCACACAAACTCGTCCGCGTTCTTGGACATCAGCTGAGGCACTACGTTGAGCCCCTGGTTGTTGGCAGGATCGATCTCCTTAACCGCCTTGCCGCCAAAGCGGTTTCCCACCCGCGGCGGCGGTAAAAACGGCGTGTAATAACAATCGAGCGCACCGAAGCACTCCGCATGCACACGACGGAACACATGCCCGGTAATCCCCTCCATAGGGGCCAGCGATAGAATCATCAACATCTACTCTCAGATCAATGCGGCAAAGGGGCCGTCCCTTTGTCACATGCATTATGCCTTGTGCTTCAGATGATTCACAAGGCAGAGGTAGCTACTTGACGATAATCACCCTTCCATCCGTCGCCTCACGCAACGAAGGTGAAAACTTTTCCGCGAAGTGAACAAGTGAAATCGGACCCCCGATGCATCGACACTTCTGGAGAGCCATTTCCTGCGGTTTTGTCGCTCAAACCCTGCGGTTTTGCATCCAAAAGTGCGAATGCTTCAGGGGTCCAGAATAGGTCGCTCACTTCTCGGAAAACCATTCACCTTCGATTTGCTGGCGCTCACAAACAGTGAGAGACTGTCCCACGGCAACCCCCCCTGCGCGTCATTCGCCCCACGGCAGCGACTCCGTGCTCCAAAAACGACATTCATGATCACGACAACCACCAACACCACGCCGGTGACACTACGTTTGAACAACAGACACCCTCCACTCATCTATACTCAAGAGCGTGTGCACATCGCCTCCGAAAAACGATGAGAGTCGAGGCCCCCATGCAGCAGCTCACCGAACAAGAAAAGAAACGCATCCAGCGGTACTGCACATACCCCAAAATCGCAGCGACTGCACTCGTCATGTCGTTCGTAGCATGCCTGTTGATGTTGCCGCTCCAAATGATCAACGATATCGCGTTCCACCAAAAGGAATTCCAACCCGTAGGCATATATACCGCCATCGCACTCACCGCAATCGAATTCGCCATCTTTTGCTATTGCGCTCTTGCGCCGCGCTTTGGAATGCAGGGCAAACAGTGGAAGGAGCTGCAGGGCAGGCTTGCGGTGGCCCAGACCAACAAAGACCGCTCCGCGGAGGTCGCCGGTGTGCTCGCCACGCAAGCTGCCGGCCACCTGCTCAAGAACAGTGATAACGATCTCGCGCGCAACCTGGGCGGCGCCGCGGAGGTCGCCGGCGCCGTAGGGGCAGTCGCCACGGCGGCAGACGTGCTGGCCGAAACCTCGAGCAATGCCGAGGCCATGGCGGCCGCATACGGCGTTGTGATTCCGAGCGCCAAGAAACAGATTATCGTGCTCATCGCAGTGCCCGCCATTGTGCTGCTTGGCGTCTACATCCCGCAGTTTGTCCAGGGAAATAACGAGCTTCAGGCAGGAAAGGCTGCAGCCGCCGAGCAGCTCGCCATCGCGCAAGATGCCTTGGAGCCCGTGTGCGAACGCGTCGCGGCAGACGACCCATACGAGTCGTATCACGACTACGGCTACCGCATTATCGGCTATCTGCGCGACAATGACCTTGGCGCTCAAGCTGCCTATGTCTACCTTTCTTTTGATGCAGACGGCATGCTCACGGACGTCGATTACGTCAGTCAGATCGACCCCGAGGCAAGCCTCGCAGACAACCTCGCCCGCGCCGAGCAGGATATCGC
>CABUWA010000206.1 GCA_902495085.1 uncultured Collinsella sp.
CAGGCGATGCGCGCCGGTTTGATTCGGGCAAAAACATACCACGGGAGCGACCGTTTGCAATACCCTCTGACCGGCATCTTCATACCGTTCGCCGAGTATGCCAAGGTTTACTAAAAAACACGCAGGTGGGGCCGTTGAGCTGCGTAAATGTTAGCTAAAGGTGACTTGAAATATAGGGCGATTGAGCGTGCTTGCGGAAACCGCATCCCATTATTTTGTCGAAAAACGGGTTGCAGTTTCCGGTTAGGCCCGCTAGCGGAAAATGCGAGCCGGTATCAGCTCTCAAAACGGGATACGGTTTCCGGTTGAGCCTTCAGACGGAAACTGCGACCCGGAATCCACGCTCAAACCGGGATGAGCTTTCCGCAAGACGGCCCCCAGGCACCCCCGGACGCAAACCTCAGCCATCTCTACATAGATCTCAATAGATTTGCCGAGAACTCAAACAGTGCGTCTACCTGCGTATTTGCGAACCTAAACTCTCGGCAATAAGAAATCTTATATGAATTGACTTAGATTTTGTATATTCCGGCCCATAAGGGGATACACTACATCCTGAAAGACAAGCCGAAGCGCTGCGCGACAGACCGTCGAGGCAGCGCGAACGCAAAAGAGAGAGGGAATTTCTAATGAGTAAGATTCTTGGTATCGACCTTGGTACTACTAACTCCGCAATGGCCGTCCTCGAGGGCGGTTCTCCGACCATTATCGTGAACGCCGAGGGCGACCGCACCACCCCGTCTGTCGTGGGCTTCCGTGCCGACGGCGACCGCGTTGTGGGTAAGGCCGCTAAGAACCAGGCTGTCACCAACCCCAAGAACACCGTGTTCTCCATCAAGCGCTTCATGGGCCGCAAGTACTCCGAGTGCACCTCCGAGATCAAGACCGTGCCGTACGAGGTCAAGGAGGGCCAGGGTGGCCGTGCCGTCGTCGACATCGAGGGCAAGGATTACACCGCCGAGCAGGTGAGCGCCATGACGCTCGCAAAGATGAAGGCCGACGCCGAGAAGTATCTGGGCGAGACCGTCACCGACGCCGTCATCACCGTTCCGGCCTACTTCAACGACGCCCAGCGTCAGGCCACCAAGGACGCCGGTAAGATCGCCGGCCTCAACGTCAAGCGTATCGTCAACGAACCGACCGCTGCTGCTCTGGCCTATGGCCTGGACAAGCAGGGCACCGACCAGCGCATCCTGGTCTTCGACCTGGGCGGCGGCACCTTCGACGTCTCCATCCTTGACCTCGCAGACGGCGTGTTTGAGGTTCTGTCCACCTCGGGCGACAACCACCTGGGCGGCGACGACTGGGATCAGCGCGTCATCGACTGGATGGCCGATAAGTTCCAGCAGGAGAACGGTGTCGACCTGCGTCAGGACCCCATGGCCCTGCAGCGTCTGAAGGAGGCCGCCGAGAACGCCAAGAAGGAGCTCTCCGCGGCGCAGCAGTCCACCATTAACCTGCCGTTCATCACCATGAACCAGTCCGGCCCGCTGCACCTCAACTACACGCTGACCCGCGCCGAGTTCGAGAAGATCACCCGCGACCTGCTCGAGCGCTGCAAGCAGCCTGTCACCAACGCCCTGCGCGACGCCAAGCTCAAGCTCTCTGATCTGACCGAGGTCATCCTCGTCGGCGGCTCCACCCGTATGCCCGCTGTCCAGGATCTGGTCAAGACCATGACCGGCAAGCAGCCCAACATGTCCGTGAACCCCGATGAGGTCGTTGCCGACGGCGCTGCCGTCCAGGGCGGCGTGCTCACCGGCGACGTCGAGGGCATCCTGCTGCTCGACGTTACCCCGCTGTCGCTGGGCGTCGAGACCATGGGCGGCATCATGACCAAGATGATCGACCGCAACACCACGATCCCGACCTCCAAGACCGAGGTTTACTCCACCGCTGCCGACAACCAAACCAGCGTCGAGATCAACGTGCTCCAGGGCGAGCGCGAGCTTGCCCGCGACAACAAGTCGCTCGGTAAGTTCCAGCTGACCGGTATCCCGGCTGCCCGCCGCGGCGTGCCGCAGATCGAGGTCACCTTCGACATCGACGCCAACGGCATCGTCAAGGTCTCCGCTAAGGACAAGGGCACCGGCAAGGAGCAGCAGATCACTATCTCCGGCTCCACCGCTCTGTCCGACGACGAAGTCGATCGTATGGTCAAGGACGCCGAGGCTCATGCCGAGGAGGACAAGAAGCAGAAGGAAGAGGTCGAGGTCCGCAACCAGACCGACAGTCTGTGCTACTCCACCGAGCAGACCCTCAACGAGCTGGGCGACAAGGTTTCCGCCGACGTGAAGTCTAAGGCCGAGGCCGCTATCGCCGACGCCAAGAAGGCGCTCGAGGGTTCTGACGTCGAGGCCATCAAGGCCGCCGGCGAGTCCCTGCAGTCTGTGGCCTACGAGCTGGCCCAGGTTGTCTACGCCGACGCTCAGCAGCAGACCGACGGTGCCGCCGGTGCCCAGCCTGCCGACGATGACGTTGTCGACGCCGACTACGAGGTTGTGGACGACGAGGACAAGTAATCATGTCCGCCCGTAAAGCTCGCACGGAGGCGGCTGCCGCTGGCGCCGCCCCCGTTGACTCTGAGGAGAAGGACGTGAAG
>CABUWA010000207.1 GCA_902495085.1 uncultured Collinsella sp.
CATGTTAAACCTCCTGTGGTTTGCCTCCGCGCGGGGTCATCCTCCAAAACCAACCCGGACATGTGCTACCAAAGCCCGGGCACCACGGTATGAAGTAGCCGCGCGTGCGTGATAAAAACATGTTGCCGTGAAGCAACCCGATGAATGATAGCAGGAATGCCTCTTCCTGCCAACCCGCAATTAAAACCACACACCTGAGTGCGGCGCGGGACGTCCCAGCCACTATTCGCCGCGGGGATGGGCTTGAGCCACGGCACGTTTGAGCCGATCGGGCGTGAGATGCGTGTAGATTTGCGTCGTGGACAGGCTCGCATGACCCAGCAGCTCTTGAACCGAGCGCAGGTCCGCACCGCCCTCGAGCAAGTCGGTCGCAAAGGTATGGCGCATCGCATGCGGGGCGATGTCGGCCGGAATGCCGGCGAGCGTCGCCAGCGTATGGAACCGCCGCCGGAGCATGGCGGCGCTCATGCGATTGCCGCGCGCCGATATAAGCAGCGGATGCGGCCCGGTAGCGAGGTCGCGGCGCTTTGCCCGAGCGAGCAACTCCGGCCTCCCCTCTTCAATATAGAGACGCGTCACCTCGAGCGCACGACGATACAGGGGGACGATACGTTCTTTGCTCCCCTTGCCCCACAGGCGCAGCGTGCGCTCGGACCATGAGATGGATTCCACATTGAGCGCCGCAAGCTCTGAGATGCGGGCACCCGAGGCATAGAGCAACTCGAGCATCGCCGCATCGCGCAGTCCCGCGGGTGTTGAGGTATCGGGGGCTTTGAGGAGTGCCTCCACCTGTTGAGTCGTAAGGACGCCCGGCAGGTCGCGCGGCAGCTTGGGCGATGCGATCGCCGAGACCGCATCGCCCTCGACAATCCCCTCGACAGCCATCCAGCGATAGAGAGATCGGATAGCCGACAGATGCGCCGCAAGCGTTCGGGGAGCCACCTGCTCACGCGAAAGCTCGGCAAGATAGCGACGAATGGTGCGCACGTCGGCAGCGAAAGCATCGATATCCTCGCGCTCGCACCAGGCAGCAAAGCGCTCCAGCCTCGAGCCATAGGCAGTCACCGCGTTGGGAGAAAGTCCCTCGACGCGTGCGATATAGGCGATAAACGAGTCGACGGTGTCGTACAGGTCAAAGGCTATGACCGGTCGCCTCCAAACAGATCGGGGCGAGTAGCCAGATAGGCGTCAAGGGCCTCGAGCGCACGGTCCGCATAGGCCTGGTAGCGGTCGCGCTTGCTGCGGCGCTTACCATCCTCGAGTGGCGGCACCAGGCCAAAGTTGACATGCATGGGCTGATAGCCCACGGTGGCAGGATCGGTCGCATAGCCCACGAGCGCACCCAGGGCGCCCACGCGGGGCAACTCGACGTCCGCGGCACCGATAGCCTCGGCATAGGTGTTGAGCGCGGCGAGCAGACCGGTCGCCACGGCTTCCATGTACCCCTCGGTGCCGGTGATCTGACCGGCCAGGCGCACGGTCGTGCCGGGAACGGCAAAGGTGCTATCAAGCACATGCGGCGCATCAACAAAGGTGTTGCGGTGCATGACGCCGTAGCGGAAGAACTCAGCGTTCTCCAGGCCCGGCACCATATGGAAGACGCGCTTCTGCTCGCCAAAGGTCAAGTTGGTCTGGAAGCCCACCAGGTTATAGGCGGTCTTCTCCTTGTTCTCGGCACGCAGCTGAATCGCTGCCCAGGGGCGACGTCCGGTACGCGGGTCGGTGAGGCCAACGGGCTTCATGGCGCCAAAGCGAATGGCGTCCTTGCCGGTGCGCGCAACTTCCTCGGCAGGCTGGCAGGCCTGGAACAGATCGCCGCCCTCAAAGTCTTTGAGCACCACGCGGTCGGCCGTGGTAAGCGCCTCGATAAAGGCCTCGTACTCCTCCTTGTTGAGCGGAGCGTTGAGATAGTCGCCGCTCCCCTGCTCCTCGTAGCGCGACTGCGAGAACAGCACGTCCATATCGAGCGTGGAGGCATCGACGATCGGCGCCGCCGCATCAAAGAATGCCAGGGCATCGCCACCGACGAGCTTCATGACCTCTTCACTCAGCGCCGGTGAACACAGCGGGCCCGCGGCAATGACCACGTGACCCTCGGGAATCTGCGTGACCTCGCCGTGCACGACCTCGATATTGGGACGGGCGGCAACCTCGGCCTCGACAAGCTCGGAAAACTTGACGCGGTCGACCGCCAGGGCGCCACCGGCGGGAACAGCCGCGCGATGGGCGCAATCGAGCAGGACTGAACCCATGCGCTCAAGCTCGGCTTTTAGTAGGCCAGCAGCGGAATCTGGACGGGTCGACTTAAACGAATTGGAGCAGACGAGCTCTGCCAGGTGATCGGTATGGTGAGCCGGGGAGCTCACCTGGGGGCGCATCTCGCACAGCTTTACGGCAAACCCGCGGTCTGCCAGCTGGATCGCGCATTCCGAACCCGCCAGACCGCCACCGATAACCGTCACCTGATCGAACTGCATCTGCAAACACCTTTCTAATTGACACGTTTTCCATTGTGACCGAAGGGCGTCTGGGCGTGAAGGGCAAACTTGGAGGGCGCATACCTTCCATCCATC
>CABUWA010000208.1 GCA_902495085.1 uncultured Collinsella sp.
CTTAAGCTCGAGGGCGATGTCTGCGCCGTGACTGGCGCGCTCGGCGGTATGGGCGCCGAGATCTGCCGCGAGTTCGCCCGCAATGGCGCCAACGTCGTCATGCTCGACCTGGACGAGGAAAAGGTCAAGGCCGCAGCCGCCGACCTCGCCGCCGAGTTTGGCATCCACGCCGAGGGCTACAAGATGAACGCCACCGACGAGGCCGAGGTTCAGGCCGCCGTCGATGCCACCATCGCCGACTTCGGCCGCGTCGACGTTCTCGTCAACACCGCCGGCATCCTGCGCTTCGCAGCCATGGAAGACCTGCCGTTGAGCGACTGGGAGCAGGTGCTCAACGTCAACCTCACCGGTTACTTCATCACCTCGCAGCGCTTTGGTCGCGAGATGATCAAGGCCGGCCAGGGTCGCCTGGTGCACATCTCGACCGTCGCCAGCCACTCCCCCGAGACGTTCTCGGGCGTGTACAGCTCCACCAAGGCCGGCGTCAACATGATGTCCAAGATGCTCGCCGCCGAGTGGGGCCCCTACGGCGTCCGCTCCAACTGCGTCGAGCCCTGCTTCGTTAAGACCCCGATGTCGGCCAACTTCTACGCCGACCCCGAGGTCGAAAAGAGCCGCAGCCGTCTGATCGCCACGCGCCGCATCGGCGAGGTCAGCGATATCGCCAACGCCGTCATGTTCCTGGCGTCCACGCGCTCGGACTTTACCACCGGCGACGCCATCAAGGTCGATGGTGGCTTCTCCAATATGATGGGCGACCTCACCGCCAAGCCCGGCGGCCGTCGCGCCTATGCCGACAACTACCTCAAGAACAAGGGTGTCGAGCTTTGGTCCGATGAGTCCGGCGTCGCCAAGCCGACTGACCAGTAAACCAACCTAACAGGGAGACCCGCGGATACGACCGCTCCTCCCCCGTATCGATTAGAAAGAGTCCAATGGCTTCCACCAACTCCAACAAGGGTCGCGCCGTCGTGCTTTCCGCCGCGTGCGTCACCATGTTCTTCATCAGCTCCATCGCGCTGTATTCCGTCGTGAGCAAGAACCTGCTCGCCGTCTACCCCGAGTGGTCCAGCGCTCTTACCTGGGCCTTCCCGGTCTTTCAGACCATCATGGCCGTGACGGGCATCTTCGCCGGCCGCATCTCCGATAAGATCGGCCCGCGCAACGTCGTTATCGCCGCCGCCGTGTGCTACGGCCTGGGCTGGTTCATGTCCGGCACCGTCACCGAGCCGTGGCAGTTCTACCTGTGGTTCTCGCTCGTCGCCGCCATCGGCAACGGCCTGGGCTACAACCCGGCACTCACCACCGGTCAAAAGTGGTTCATCGACAAGAAGGGCCTCGCCTCCGGCATCACCCTGGCCGCTTCGACCGCCGGCCCCGCCGTGCTGTCCCCAGTGCTCGCCTCGCTGCTCATCCCGAGCCTGGGCATCTTTGGCGCCCTTAAGGCGCTCGGCGTCATCTTCTTTGTGACGATTGCCGCCTCCGCCCTGTTCCTGAAGGCCCCCGAGGCCGGTTGGCTGCCCGAGGGCTTCGAGGCCCCCAAGGGCGGCGCGCATGCCGGCACCTTCGGCGACCTCACCCCGGGCGAGATGGTCAAGACCCCGCGTTTCTGGGTCCTCATCGTCACCTTCGCCTTTGCCGCCACCGCGGGCACCCTGCTCGTGGGCAAGGTTGCCTCCATCGCCGCCGTCCAGCTCTTCGCCGACCCCACGAGCGCCGCGGCCGTCGCCCTCGGCGGTGTGGTGGTCTCCGTCAACACCTGCGCCAACTTGGTTGGCCGCCTGTCCTTTGGCCAGATCATCGACAAGCTCGGCGCCTATAAGTCACTGCTCATCAGCCTTGTCGTCACCATCGTCGCACTCGTCATCATGTCGATGAGCTTTACGCAGGGCATGTTCTTTGTGGCGCTCGCCCTGCTCGGCTTTAGCTTTGGCGCCCTGCTCGTCATCTACCCGCCGCTCACCGGCGGCGCCTTTGGCACCAGCAACATCGGCGTCAACTACGGCATCATGTTTTTGGGTTACGCCGCCTCCACCTGGATCAGCCAGCCCATCACCGCCGTACTGTATCACGCCGAGGCCGGCAGCGCCGCGTACCAGCAGTCCTTCTACGGCGCCATCGTAATCGCCGCCATCGCCGTCGTGCTCACCGTCTACATGATGGTCTCCGACAGCAAGAAGAAGTCCGCCTAGTTCTACCGATGCGACAAAGGGACAGCCCCTTTGTCGCATTTCACCGCCACCAGTATTAAGGAGTCGAAAATGTCTGAGCTCAACCCCGTCCGCATTGCCGTTATCGGCGCCGGCGCCATGGGCCGCAACCACATCCGCTTTGTCACCGAGGAGCCCGAGGCCGAGCTCGTCGCCATCGCCGACGCCTTTGAGGGCGCCCGCGCCACGGCAGAGGCCGCCGGCGTGCCGTTTTACACCGATCCCGCCCAGATGATGGACGAGGTCAAGCCCGAGGCCGTCATTATCGCCACGCCCAACGACCTGCACCTGGGCGTTGCCCGCGAGGCTGTGAAGCGCAACATCGTGCCGCTGGTCGAAAAGCCGATCTCCAACGA
>CABUWA010000209.1 GCA_902495085.1 uncultured Collinsella sp.
GTGAGACCCGGGAACTTATCAGCATGGGCCATCCAGTCAAACTGGCCGTGATCGACGATCACGCCGCCCAGGTAGGCCGCATGGCCATCCATGTACTTAGTGGTGGAGTGCGTGACGATGTCGGCGCCCCACTCAAAGGGACGGCACATCACGGGCGTCGGGAAGGTGTTGTCGACCATCAGCGGCACGCCGTGGTCGTGCGCGGCCTTGGCAAAGCGCTCAATATCGAGCACGGCAAGGGCGGGGTTGGCGATGGTCTCGCCAAAGACGAGTTTGGTGTTGGGCTGGAAGGCTGCCTCGAGCTCCTCGTCGGTGCAGTCGGGGGCAACGAAGGTACAGGTCAAACCCATGCGCTCCATAGTATGGGCGAGCAGGTTGTAGGTACCGCCGTAGATAGCAGAGCTCGCGACCACATGATCGCCGGCACCGGCCACGTTAAAAATCGCGAGGAAATTCGCAGCCATGCCCGAGCTCGTGAGCATCGCAGCGGTGCCGCCCTCCATCTCGCAGATCTTGGCGGCAACGAGATCGCACGTGGGGTTCTGCAGACGGCTGTAGAAGTAGCCCGACTCCTCTAGGTCAAACAGCTTGCCCATGTGCTCGGACGTGTCGTACTTCCACGTGGTGGACTGGTAGATGGGCACCTGGCGCGGCTCGGCATCTCCCGGGTGATAGCCGCCCTGGACACATGTAGTTCCGATGGTCTGCTCGGTCATATCTAGCTCCCTTGCCTGGGTTTTAGTTTTATTCGGTTCACGATACCGCTACCCTGCACCCCTCTCAACCCATCCCCAAGGTAGGTTAAGGGACAAATTGATCAGGGGTATTTATCTCAAGCCTTGGGCATTTGCTCGATAGATAAAAACGAGACATACATGAAGCTCTCGATGATTACATGCCCCGTCACGGGTACCATAGGCGAGTACACCGTGACCAAGGAGACAACGATGAAGCAAATCGATACTGCTCAGCTCGACACCGCCGCCTGCCAAGCTCAGGCTGCCGAATACCACGCCCAAGGCTTCAACTGCGCACAGGCCGTCGCCTGCACGCTCGCACCTGCCGTCGGGCTCGACCCCCAGACCGCCTTTACCCTCACCGAGGGCTTTGGCGCCGGCATGGGCGGCATGACCGAAACCTGCGGTGCCATCTCGGGCGCCGTGGCCATCATGGGCTTTGTGATGAGCGACGGCATGGAAAACCCCAAGACCAAGGGCCAGACCTACAAGCTGTCGCGCGAAATCGCCAAGCGTTTTGGCGAGAAGAACACGACGACCGTCTGCGGCACGCTCAAGGGCATCGGATCGGACAAGGGTCCGCTCCGCAGCTGTCCCGGTTGCATCGACGATGCCGTCGAAATCGCCTGCGATGTGCTAAAGCAGCTCGCCGAGTAAGCGGCAGCAACAGAAAAACGACGGCCGGCGCGCTTGGGATCCATCCAAAAGCACGCCGGCCGTCGCCGTTAAAACTCGGCAAATTCGGGAGCGCCGACCTCAATCTCCTCGCGCCCCGCCATAAGCTCGCGCATCTTAGCGCAAAACGGCTCCTGCTCCCCCGCTTTGAACACCAAATGAATCGTCACGGTATCCGCGAAATCGGTATCCGAAACCTTGGCACCCGAATCCTGCGCCAAATGAAGCACTTGCTCATACTGCGGATAGGCCACATGCACGTCAACAGGCACGACACTCGTCATCTCGACGATCTGCCCGGCCTCCTGAGCCGCGGCCACCGCCGTCTGCGTCGCCGCGGTATAGGCGCGCACCAAGCCACCGGGCCCTAACAGCGTGCCACCAAAATAGCGCGTCACCACGCAGCAAACATTTTTGAGCCCCGCGCCGCGCAGCACCTCGAGCGTCGGCATACCGCTCGTGCGGCTCGGCTCACCATCATCGCTCTGGCGCTCGCGTCCATCGACTAAAATCCACGCGGGAACATTGTGCCGAGCGTCGTAATGACGCTTGCGAACCATCTCGATAAAGGCATTCGCCTCGTCCTCGGACTCAATATGGACCAGCTGGGCAATAAACCGGCTCTTGCGGTCCACAAACTCGCCCGAAGCCTCAATATTCGATTGCAGAGTAAAATAGCTGTCCAACAAAGCCCCTCAACAAAATAAAGCGCAGCAACAAACAGCCTCAATAATACGGCAAAGACAGCACCGTTGCCCTCGTCAACAAGAACGGAAACGCCAATGATACCGTCACCAACAGCGAGAACCCGTCAGCGCGAGCAAGGTGCCTTGAAAGACAAGGGCATTGACCTTATGGTCATGCCCGAAGGCTTGAAAGGCAGATTGCCGCGCTGACGGGTTCGCAGCGTCAACATAGTTGCTGAGTGGGCCTATAAGCCGGGTTCTGTCGTGAACGGTCATTTATCTTGTCTGCACGTTACCGTGCAGTTCCACGCACGCTACCCGAACGCGGACCGGGCCGGCCCATAGCGTTCCTATTCGCGCTTGCTCCGGATGGGGCTTGCCAAGCCGCCGTGTTGCCACGACGCTGGTGGTCTCTTACACCAC
>CABUWA010000210.1 GCA_902495085.1 uncultured Collinsella sp.
GAGCAGCGCGCCCACAATCGTCGCCGCGACCAGCAGCCCCACCGATACGCAGGCGTCATACAGAGGAGTGCGGCGCGTCAGCGTTGTGCGCCGCCACCAAAAGCTATCGGCAATATCGCCGTCCGTACGGACGTCCATCAGCGTCCCGCCCCTCTCTCAAAAACAAAAACCACCACAAAGGGACAGGCACCTTTGTGGTGGTTTCCCTTGTGGTGGTTCCAAGTGTATAGCCTTTGCAGCCTGCGATCGTTAGACAAACAGCACGTGCGCGAGCAGCGCGCAAACGCACGCCACGGCAAACACCGTCACCACGACCGAAATCACACGATCGGCCATGTCCATGTTGGCACGATTCGTAAAGAACCGATCTTCGGCGGCGTCGACGCGCGCTTCACGCACCAGGTCGGCAGCAAGATCGCAACCGTCAAGCACCTTTGCATCCATGGTTTCCTCCCAGGACTCAATCCCCGTCATTACAAGCCCGCCCGTTCGTAGACAAATCTCGAGTGTCGACTACGGCCGCTCGTTGGGAGCCAGGCGTTGCATCTTGTTCACGGCCTTGAACTTGGTGAACAGCGGCACGTACTCAAAGCTCACGTTGGAGTTCTCCAGGCCGTACCAACGCGCGGGCGTGCCGGCGGCGCGGCGAATGATGTACTTGAGCGTGATGGCCGTACGCTCGCTGGGCTCCACATCGCTTTCGGGCGCCAGAAGCTTACGGATCAGGACGAACTTGAACGTGCCGATGTTACCCGGATCCTTGTAGACCGAGTAGTCATGCGTCTGCGGCGGCAGCTCGCCGGTGGCAGCCAGGTCCTGAACAACCTGACGCAGGTAGGCATTGACGCGCTGGTTGATCTTGTAGCCCAGGTACAGATGCACGCGGAACACGTAGTCGGTGCCGAACGTCTCGACCGAATAGGCAAAGGTGTGCGGTTCGTCCATGGTCTCGACATTCACGAACCACCAGGCGCGGGCACGCTTGGGATGCTTGTCCAAGATCGAATAGACGATATCGCGGTCGATGTAGTCGGTATGGGTGTCCTTGGTCAGGTACACGACGTTGTCACTCATGCGCTCGTAACGGTCGTCGTCGCGCAGGCGCTTGAGCTGCGGCAGGTAGCTGCGCAGCGGCAGCAGCGTAAACTGGCGCTGCTCGACCGCCGTGCCGTTGTACCAGCACACCATAATGCCCATGATGAGTGCAGCCATGAGGATGGTGAAATAGCCGCCGTGGAAGAACTTGGTGAGCGAGCTCACGAAGAAGAAGCCTTCGAGCAAAAGGAAGAAGGCCGCGAAGATCCACGGAGCAACCTTGAGCTTGCGCTCCTCGTGCAGGTAGAAGAAGAGCAGCAGCGTGGTGCACATCATAGTCAGCGTAATGGCAAGGCCGTACGCGGCTTCCATATGCGCCGAGTTCTGGAACAGCAGCACCACGATGACGCAGCCGACAAGCATGACGTTGTTGACCATGGGGATGTAGAGCTGGCCCTTGGTCTCGGCAGGGTAGAAGACCTGCATGTGCGGCATGAGGTCCAGACGGCTGGCCTCGGACACCAGCGAGAATGCGCCGGTGATGAGCGCCTGCGAGGCAATGATGGCCGCAACGGTGGAAAGGCCTACGGCAAAGGGACGCAGGCCCGGGGCGAGCATCTGGTAGAACGGGTTGAGGTCGGCAATGCCCATGAGCTCGGGGTTGGCAGCGTTGTTCATAAGCCAAGCGCCCTGGCCCATATAGGAAAGCAGCAGGCAGCACTTAACGAACGGCCAGGTAGCGTAGATGTTGCCGCGGCCGACGTGGCCCATGTCGGAGTAGAGCGCCTCGGCACCGGTGGTGGCGAGGAAGCAGCTGCCCAGAATCATGATGCCCGCATGGTTGTTGGGGCTCAGCAAAAAGGCGATGCCGCGCACCGGGTTGAGGCACAGCAGCACGGCGGGGTGCTGGAAAACAAAGAACAGACCCGTGCCGCCCAGGAACAGGAACCACAGCGTCATGATGGGGCCAAAGGCGTGACCGATCTTGGCCGTACCGATGCGCTGTACCAAGAAGAGCACGATGATGATGGCGAGCGTAATGGCGACGACGCGACCCTGGTCATCGCCCAGCACGGCATGGACCGCCGGGATGGTGCGCAGGCCCTCGATGGCCGTGGTAACGGTAACGGCAGGTGTCAGGATGCCGT
Source organism: uncultured Collinsella sp. (assembly GCA_902495085.1). GTDB lineage: Bacteria > Actinomycetota > Coriobacteriia > Coriobacteriales > Coriobacteriaceae > Collinsella. The sequence goes on from CABUWA010000210.1 coordinate 2,184, forward strand.
CGGCGAGCAGCGCGGCGCCACCCAGCATGGCGGGGATGATGAGCCACTTGCCGCAGCGCTTGACCAGGCTGTACAGGGCAAAGATGCCGCCCTCACCATGGTTATCGGCGCGCAGCGAGATGAGCACATACTTGATGGTGGTCAGCAGCGTGACCGTCCACACGACAAGGGAGAGCGCGCCGAGCACGAACTCCTCCGTGACGCTTCCGATACCGCCGTTGCCGGCAACGAGCGCCTTGGTTACATACATAGGGCTGGTGCCGATATCGCCGTACACCACGCCCAGCGTGACGAGCATCGCCGAGATGCTCACAGGAATCGCAGCGTGCGA
>CABUWA010000211.1 GCA_902495085.1 uncultured Collinsella sp.
ACGTTGGCGTAGGAGCACAGCAGGAAGCCCAGGAAGTAGAAGGGCACGAGCTGCTTGGTGAGCACCAGGCGGCCGAGCATGGCGAAGCCCATGGCCGGCAGGATGTTGGCGGCCACGCCAAAGCCAGCAAGGACAAAGGGCGGGATGAAGTCGAGCATGCCCTGGATGGCGTCAGCACCCAGATAGAACGACAGCGAGCACAGCAGGAACGCCATGATGATACCGGTCAAACCGATCAGGAAGTGCATCGCATAGACACCCTTAAGGTTGCCCTGGCTGGAGAAGACATCAGCGCGGTCAACCAGAATCGGCAGGGCGGCGTTGAGGATGTTCTTGATGGCAAGGCACAGCGTGGCGATGGGCATAGCGAGCGCGATGGCTGCCTCGGTGCTCTGGCCCAGCTGGATAGCGAAGGCGCAGGCGAGCACGCCGCCGATCGTCTCATCAGGCGGCACGTAGGCGCCGATGGAGATCGAGCCCATGAACAGAAGCTCCAAGCTGGCGCCGATCGCGAGGCCGGACTGCAGGTCCCCCAGCACCAGGCCCACGAGCGGGCACAGGACAATGGGGCGGAACGCATAGAGCGTACCGAGCTGGAAGTCGAACTTACCAAATGCGGCGATAAGTCCGATGAGGATTGCTTGGGTAAGCATATATCCCCCTTTCCTAATAGGACACTACGAAGAGCTCAGACTCTTCGAAATTGAACGCCTAGAGCACGCTGGCGCAGTCAACCTTGGGGTCATCGGCCAGGGGTCGAATCTCGACCTCAACGCCACGATCCAGCATCTCGCGCACATCGGCTTCCTCGGCCGCGGTCAGGAAGATCTGACGAGAGACCTGACGAGCATCGGGACGCTTCTCGTCCTTGGGCTTGGTGTTGCCCAGGTTGACCGACTTGATCTGCGGGCAGCCCTCAACAAGCTGCTTTGCCTCAGCAATAGTGGCGACACAGATGATCATCTTGTACTTGTCGGTCACGCCCGAGTTGATAGCTTCGATTGCATGCTCCATATCTTTGATGACGAGCTTGCAGCCGGCAGGCTTGCCCATCTTAAGCGTCGTCTTCCACACCAGGTCGTTAGCGACCTTATCGCCCACGCAGAAGATGCAGTTGGAGCCAAGGCCCTGAACCCAGGAAACTGCGACCTGGCCATGAAGCAGGCGATGGTCAACGCGAAGTAGCTGAATCATAATGTGACCCCCCAAAGGTCTTGTGCCGTCTTACGGCGTGTCAGTAGGTGCTGCGGATTAGAACTCTTCTTCCTCGTCGTCATCGACCAAAAGATCGTTGACAAACTTCACGCGCGTATCGTCCGCAGCGACGATGGCGCGAATCGTCTCCTCAACCGGCGCCGACTCGTCAGAGAACAGCAGCTGGATGAGGAGAGGAAGGTTCATGTTGGTAACGAGGTACGTGCGGGGACGCGTCTGGACGATCTTGGTGAACTCGTTGTTGACGCTGCCGCCAAAGAGGTCGGTGCAGACAACGACATCATCGTCAGCAGACATGCCTGCCAGCAGTTTTTGGGCCTCCTCGGCCACGTCCATGCGGCCATCGACGAACATCGAAAGATCGTGGACGTTGTCGCGAGCGCCCGAGAGCAGCTCGACGCTCTCCTTGATGCCGGTGGCGAAGTGCGCATGGCTGGCGATGATGTACTGTCTCATTCTGTGTTCCTCTCAATAGCCCGGCACGTTCCCGCACCCGTTTTCTTTAGTAGTCGAACTGGTGATAGTAGCGACGATACTTGAGGTTGTGCTTGGTGACCGTCTCGTAGTAGCGAGCCAGGCGGTCGGTCACAAGCACCGTCAGAATCCACGGGGAGACGATGACGCGGAACTCGTCGTCAAGGCCGGGGATCGCGAACTCGGCGGTGTCGATGATGTTGATGTCGGTGTCGCCGGTCACGCCGCGGGTCAGGAAGGCGCGGACGCGCTCGTCGAGCTTGCGGTTCTCGTCCTCGCCCATGAACAGGAACACGGGGACGCCGGGCTCCACGAGCTCGAGCGTGCCGTGGAAGAAGTCGGCCGAGGTGATGTAGCGGGTGCGCTTCCACTGCATCTCCTCCAGGATGCACATCGAGAACAGGATCGTCTCGCCCCACAGGGCGCCGGAGCCGATGAACATGGTGTAGGGGGCCAGGGCGTACTTCTTGGCGAGCTCCTCGGCGCGCGGCTCGAAGCGCTTGCGGATGTCGAGCATGTCCTTCCAGATGTCCTTGGTCTGCTCGATAAACAGATCAAACTTGGGGAAGCAGCCACGGCGGTTGAGCAGGCGCAGGCCGAAGCAGTCGGCGAGGTAGTAGCCCTTCTCGCAGCCGCCCGAACCATGGTCAGAAGCCATGGCGACGCAGTTCTCGGCACCCACAGCCTGGCCGATGGGGCCCTCGGGCTTGGTCATGGCGTAGACACGAATGCCCTTTTCCTTCATCTTCTTGACGGCCTCGAGGACCTCGGGGGTGGTGCCGGACTCGGAGGCGGTGAG
>CABUWA010000212.1 GCA_902495085.1 uncultured Collinsella sp.
AGCAAAGTAAGCGCTACTCGCGGGTTTTGCGGTGGTGCTATTTTCCAAATGCCGCGCGGATAAAGCGCTGGGCGAACAGCTTGTTGGCAACTCACGAGGGCTCGGGGTGCCAATTTGGGATGGAGTAGTGCTGTGCCACGAATAGGGCCTATCTACTACGTTTAAGCCGCAGGGGTCAACCATAGTCGGCTTTTTCGAAAATCGACAAGCTGTCTACCTGCGGTTTTGTTTTCACGGTTTTCGGTATGGTCGAGGCTATCCGTGTTAACGTAGTAGATAGGCCACTTTTGTGGCAAGGGGGCCGATCTGCGGGTCAGGGTGGCCAAAAAGCCCCGTCCCAAAAAGACTGTTGGAAGTTGCGGTGGAATAGTTCCTGTTTTTGCTGCTGAAGGCTTTGAGCAGGAACTATTCCACCGCAACTTATGAGGGGGCGGGGGATGCGATAGTATTGCATGGTGGTATTCGATTAACCGAGGGTTTATCCGAGGGCTTTATGGAACAGCACCAGCATTATCAGAGCTTGCAAGATCAGGCATACAACGCACTGCGCTCCAAGATCATCTATGCCGAACTCAGGCCCGGCACGCGCCTTTCGGCGATTGGTCTGGAAAAGGAGACGGGGATCGGGCGTACGCCCATTCGCGAGTCCTTTGTGCGCCTGCGTGAGCAGGAGCTGGTGGAAACGCGTCCCAAAAGCGGCACCTACGTCTCTAAGATCAGCATGGAACGCGCCGAAAACGCCTGCTTTTTGCGCGAGAAGCTCGAGAGAAGCGTGCTTATTAAATGCTGTTCGGCCGCCACGCCCGAGCAAAAGCATCGGCTCGAGCAGATTCTTGCCGAGTCCGAATCGCTCGACCATAGCGAAACGCGTCGCTTTTTCGACCTGGACAACCTGTTCCATGAGACATGTTTTGAGATTGCCGGTCGTCACATGTTGTGGGATTGGATGAAGAGCATCAACACGCATTTTGAGCGATATAACTGGTTGCGTATGGTGTCGCAGGATCTGGATTGGGAGCCGATTCGTCGGCAGCATCGCCGGATTCTTGAAGCCATTAAGAGGGGCGATACCGACGCGGCGAGCTATCTGGCAGAGACGCACTTGCATCTGATGCCCGAGGAGCAGGGCCCGGTCATCGCCTTACATCCCGACTACTTTGAGCTGCCTAAAGACTCGTCTATCTAGACCATCATCGCATCTGCTCGAGACGCAAAAACGACGCTGCTCACCTACAGCGTTTTGCAACCGAGATTTTTAAAAAAATGTCTAAAATGGCTCAGACTGCCGACATTGGGAAACGGGGTGCGCTATGGCGCAGATGAGAATCAAGGACATTGCCGCCGAGGCGGGTGTGAGCCCGGCCACGGTCTCGCGCTATCTCAACAACCGCCCCGGGCAAATGACCGAGGAAACCCGTGCTCGCATCGCGGCGGTTATCGAGCGCACCGGCTATCGCCCACGTGCCGCCGCGCGCAATCTGCGCAGCTCACGCACCAACCTCATCGGCGTGATTCTGGCCGACATCGCCAACCCGTTCTCTAGCGCCATGCTCGAAGGACTTTCCGCCAGCGCCGCCGCGCGCGGCTGCTCGCTCATGACTGCCATTAGCGGCAACGACCCCGCAAAGGAGGCCGAGTCGCTCACCAGACTTATCGATGCTGGCGTGGACGGCCTGGTCGTCAACACCTGCGGAGGCAACGACGAGGCGATCGCCGCGGCAGCGGGACGTCTACCCGTCGTGCTGCTCGACCGCGATGTTGTTGACGGCGGTGTTGACCTGGTGACATCTAACAACCGCGAGCTGGTCGCCGGCTTGGTAGACGCCTTGGCCGCCGCTGGTAGCGAGCGCCTGTGCCTGCTCACCGAGGCGAGCGACGACAGCCCCGTGCGTCGCGAGCGCGCCGAGGCCTTTACCGACGAGTTGTCGCGACGCGGCCTTGCCGGCGAGGTTGTCACCTTGGCCGATGGCGGTGCCACGGGCGTTGGTCGCTTGGACGAGACCATCCGCGGCTATGCAGGCAAAAAGCTCGGCCTCATTGCCGTCAACGGCCTGGTTTTCCTGCGTCTGACCGAGGCACTGGCGCAGCTTGGTCCCTCGCTGCCGGCGGGGCTCAAGATCGCGACGTTTGACGACTACCCTTGGAACCATGTGCTCTTTGGCGGCGTCACCACGGCCGCGCAGGATACCCTCACCATTGCCGAGCGCGTGGTCGAGCGCCTGTCCGAGCGCATCGACGTCGTCACCACCACGGTGGGCGAGGCCGCAAAGCTCGCCCCCAAGCGTATCGAGGTCCCCGGCCACATCGAACACCGCGCCTCGACCTCGTGCTAGCCGCTCGTTCGCAACTGCCTGTTCACACACGTTTTTTGAGCGCTTGATACGCTTTAACCCTGCGGAAACATTTTTCTGCGATAGTATCTGCGATATAGACCAGTCGAAACCCGCCCGAAAGAAAGGGGAGCGACATGAACCAGCAG
>CABUWA010000213.1 GCA_902495085.1 uncultured Collinsella sp.
CACTGGAGGCAGCAGCAGCCCCGCCCTCGCCGCCGATCAGCGCCAAGAAACGGTTCTGCATGGCGGTGATACCAAGCGTTCCCAGCGCCGCGGAAACCTCATCGGCAGAAAACGCCGGAAAGGACGTCGCCTCAAAATCGAGCTCAACGGGCGCATCGGTGCGGATGGTCGCCACCTTGCGGCTCAGCAGCGCGTCGTCGATGTGTGCACGCAGGTTTTCGCCCATCTTGCCCTTGACCTCGTCGGCGTGTGCAACGACCTCGTCCAAACTGCCGTACTGCGCGATGAGCGTGCTCGCCTTTTTGGGGCCGATGCCCGGTACGCCGGGAATGTTGTCCGACGTATCGCCCTTTAGACCGTAAAAATCGGGCACGAGCGCCGGCGTAATGCCGTGATACAGGTCATCCACGCTCTCGGGCGTCATGATCGCCACGTCGGACAGGCCCTTGCGGGTCGAGACCACGTTGACGTGCTCGGTCACGAGTTGATACATGTCGCGGTCGCCGGTCACCAGTAGCATGTCGCAGCCGGCCTGCTCGCCCAGGCGCGCCATGGTACCCAGGATGTCATCGCCTTCCCAGCCCTCGGACTGCAAAATCGGCACGTTGAGCGCGGTGAGCAGCTCCTTAATCATAGGAAACTGCGCGTGCAGATCGGGGTCCATGGGCGGGCGTTGCGCCTTATACTGCGGCAGCATCTCCATGCGCACGCGCGGCTTACCCTTGTCAAACGCCACGACCACACCGTCGGGGTTAAAGGCATCAATCATCTTAAGAAACATGTTCAGAAAGCCAAAGATCGCGTTGGTGGGGCGACCGTCCGGCGCGTTCATGGTCGGCGGCACGGCGTGAAAGGCGCGGTGCATGAGCGAGTTGCCGTCGATAACGGCAAAAGTGCGGCGCTTGTCAGACATATTAAATACCTCGCTTTGGGCTGGGCACGGTTTGCTCACTCCAGTTTACACGCTCCCCGCCCCGCGGCCACCTCACATCAAGCTCCCCCGCCACCGTGAGCCCGCGCGTGATACGATGGCTCACGGTACATCAACCAGCACGATCGATCCGAAAGGAGCCTGCGTCATGGAGCGTCCCTGCGCATGGAAAAAGTACACGCCACAGCAAGTCGAGGAGCTCGAGGAGCTTTGCCGCGGCTATAAGCAGTTTTTGAGCGAGAACAAGACCGAGCGCCTGTGCGTCAAGACCGGCATCAAGATGGCCGAGGAGGCGGGATACGTCGACCTGGAGACCGTGATCGCCGAAGGCCGCGAGCTCAAGGCAGGCGACAAGGTGTACGCCGCCAATCACGGCAAGGACCTCATGCTCGTCAACCTGGGCACCGCCCCGCTCGAGCAGGGCTTTAACATCCTGGGCGCCCACGTGGACTCGCCGCGCCTAGACCTTAAGCAGAACCCCGCCTTCGAGGCCGGCGACATGGCCTACCTCGACACGCACTACTATGGCGGCGTCAAGAGCTACCACTGGGTCGCTTCCCCGCTCGCACTCGTAGGCGTCATCTGCAAAAAGGACGGCACCACCGTCGACATCAACATCGGCGACAAGGCAGATGACCCAGTCTTCACCATCTCCGACCTGCTGATCCACCTCTCGAGCGAGCAGATGGCCAAGCCCGCCAAGGACGCCGTCGATGCCGAGATCCTCGACGTGATCGTGGGCGGCCGTCCCGTCAAGTTTGACGAGAACGACAAGGACGCCCCCAAGGAGCCCGTCAAGCAGATGTTCCTGGACATCCTTAAGGAGCAGTATGACGTCGAGGAGGAGGACTTCCTCTCCGCCGAGATCGAGGTCGTGCCCGCCGGTCCCGCCCGCGACATGGGCCTCGACCGCTCCATGATTTTGGGCTATGGCCACGACGACCGCGTCTGCGCTTACCCCTCCATGCTCGCCCAGATCAATGTGGCCAATGTCGAGCGCACGAGCATCACGCTCATCGTCGACAAGGAGGAGATCGGCTCCGTAGGTGCCACCGGCATGACGAGCCACTTCTTCGAGAACACCGTCGCCGAGATCATGACGCTCGCCGGCGAGGATAGTCCGCTGGCCCTGCGCCGCGCGCTCGCCCACAGCCGCATGCTTTCCTCCGACGTGTCCGCCGGTTTCGACCCGGGCTATGCCGGCAAGTTCGAGACCAAGAACGCCGCCTTCATGGGTCGCGGCCTGTGCTTTAACAAGTACACGGGCAGCCGCGGCAAGGGTGGCTCCAACGACGCCGACGCCGAGTACGTGGCCCTCGTCCGCGACATCATGGACGAGGCCGGCGTGGACTTCCAGACCTGCGAGCTCGGTCGCGTCAACGCGGGCGGCGGCGGCACCATCGCCTACATCATGGCCAAGTACGGCATGAACGTCATCGACTCCGGTGTTGCCGTCCTGTCCATGCATGCCCTGTGGGAGGTCGCCAACAAGGCCGATATCTACGAGGCCTATCGCGGCTACAAGGCCTTCATCGAGCGCGCCTAA
>CABUWA010000214.1 GCA_902495085.1 uncultured Collinsella sp.
CCGCGCAATGTGGTCGGCCTGGTGCTGGGACGCAACCGCATCTTTACGCCGGCGCAGGAGGAGGCCGAGGCTGCTCGCTGTGCCGCCGTTCGCGCCATTGCCGAGCGCCTGCATATTCGCACGGTTGAGCGTGATGCGCCGGATGCCGCGCGTGTGCTCGACCGCGATGTGTCGGCGGGCGACGCCGAGCGCCTGCGCTCGCGTACGTTGGGCCTCATGTTGGAGGACACGGCGCTCGAGCTGGGCGCGATGGCGCTGAGCCCGCTTTCCAAGACCGAGTACGCATTGGCGGCACCGGCGCTTTGCGGTGGCTACCAGGGCGATTACGCGCCCTTTGGCGATGTGTATCTGTCGACGCTTGAGTTTGTGGCGCGTGTGCGCAACCGTACGTCTGCTGTGGTGCCCCAAGAGCTCGTGACGCTCAACGCGGTGGAAGATTGCATGGAGCGCGTGCTGGCGCGGGCACTCTCGACGCTCGACGGCCCGGTCGACATGCTCGATCGCGCGGCGCAGCTGCTCGGTGGGCTCGAGCCTGGCGAGGTCGATGGCACGCTCGAGGCGCACGTGGACCGTAACCGACCCTTTGACGACATCCCCATGGCCGCTGGCAAGCCCGAGGCTTGCTCGCTGCTGCTGATGCTTGTGCGTCAGGGCGAGGCCGCCCGCCGCATGCTGCCGACGGCGCCGATCGTCTCGGCCCGTTCGTTTGTTGAGCGCGCCTGGCCGTATATGCTCGCGTGGTCCGACTTGGGACTGAGCGGCAAGGAACGCATGACGGTCGATGCGCTGGCGCGCGCCGAGGTGCGCCGTTTTGCTGACGAGGATACGAGCGAGCGCGTGCGAAACGAGATGATGGGCGTGCTGGGCGAGCTACTGGGTATTTCGCCCGAGCAAATGGAGGAGCTGCGCTCTGAGGACGGTCAGCGTCGTTTACACGAGGGAATGAAAAAGTTCGAGGGCGAGGTTCAGGACGCCATCGATAAGATGATGGGCGGCCAGGGTGGCCCGCAGGGTGGGCCCCAGGGTGGCCCGATGCCGCATCCGCCGGTTGATCCCCGACAATTTCCGTTCTTCTCTCAGAACTAGGTCGCTGCGCGCCCGCCAGAGCGGCAATCTGCCTTTCAATCGTCGGACATGACCGCCAGGTCAATGCCCTCCTCTTTCAAGGCACCTTGCTCGCTCTGGCGGGCGCTCGCTTGCGTATACTCAACCTACAATTCGATCTCGGCTGACTTATAGGGCTAGCGTTGTGTTATTCTAGAACAGACGTTCGTGAATGATGCGCGGGGCCTTGTCTTGCGCTGTGCTTGTGGCGAGGGGAGGTCGGCTTGGTTATCTTGGGCATTGACCCCGGTTTGGCTCATACGGGTTGGGGGATTATCGAGGAGCGGCGTGGCGAGGTTCGCTGCCGTGCCTATGGCTGCATCGAGACCAGTGCCGGAAGTCCGCTCGCGGTGCGCCTGTCGCATATCGCCCATGACCTTAAGGATGTCGTCGAGCGTTATCGACCCGACACGGCTGCTGTCGAGAGCATCTACTTTGGCGCCAACGTTCGTTCGGCCATCCCCACGGCGCATGCCCGCGGTGCTGCGCTCGTGGCGCTTTCGGAGTGCGCGCTCGAGATTGGCGAGTACACGCCCATGCAGATCAAACAGGCTGTGGTGGGCACCGGCGCCGCGGACAAGCGGCAGGTCGCCTACATGGTACGCACGCTCACGCAGCTCGACCACGACCCGCATCCCGACCATGCCGCCGATGCCCTGGCTTGCGCCATATGCCACGTAAACCTCAGCCGCACCCGCGCCCTCACCGGTGGCGAGTTCTATCAACAGAGAGGAACCGGATACTGATGATTTCCCAGCTCCACGGAACGCTTGTCGAGTCCACGATGAGTTCTGCTGTCGTCGATGTGTCGGGCGTTGGCTTTGAGCTCGGCATCTCGGGCAGCACTGCGGCCACGTTGCCGACGCCCGGCGGCGAGGTCCGCCTCTACACGCGTATGCAGGTGCGCGAGGACGCCATGACACTTTTCGGTTTTTCCTCAAAGGATGAGCGCACGATGTTCGATCGGCTCGTGTCCGTCTCGGGCGTTGGCCCGCGTTTGGCGCTCGCCGTTCTTTCCACCTATACCGTGGGGCAGCTGTATTCGCTGGTGATGGCCGAGGACGACAAGGGCATGGCCAAGGTGCCCGGTGTGGGCAAAAAGACAGCTCAACGTTTGATCCTGGAGCTCAAGAGCACCTTTGCCAAGGACAAGGGCTTTGTCCCGGTCGACGTGATTCCCGGCCAGGTTGCGATGCCCGTGCCCGCTGCTGCTCCCTCGGCCATCGATGATGCCCGTGCGGCGCTCCTTTCCATGGGCTTTAGCCCGCAGGAGACCGATGTTGCCCTGAGCGGGTATGATGGGCAGAATATGCGTGTCGAGGATCTGCTCGGCGCGGCGCTTAAGCGACTTGGAATGGATGC
>CABUWA010000215.1 GCA_902495085.1 uncultured Collinsella sp.
ACCTCGTGTACTATCGTGAGGAGCGGATCAAGAAGTCCCTCGGGTGGCTGAGCCCGATGGAGTACCGCAGGAAGCTTGGATACGCCTAGGCGCGGTCCAAGAAATCGTCCGCACCCCCGTGACGGGCTTTTTTCTTCTCCAACGCCGGGATTCGAACCCGACAGGGTGCGAAGCTGAGGAAACGCGCAAGCGTTTTCCAGCGCAGCACGCAAGGAGCGGAGCGACGCGGCGGAAGCGGGCGGCGCCAGCCGCACGCGGACATCCCGCTGGGGGCACCATTTGAAACTAGAAGCCCGTTACCCCCGCGGTGACGGGCTTTTTGCTACCGATATGCCGGGATTCGAACCCGACAGGGTGCGAATCCCGGCATCATCGCAAGGCCTGTGGTCAAAAAATGGCAAATATGAGTACTGTTACCATTTTAGTTACAGCGATTTCATGCCTTCAGAAGGCGATTTAGCCGTCGGGCGTCCTACGGCGGAATAATTGCAGACGTTTATCGGCTAAGTACTTGGACATATGTTGCGTAACACTACATATTTTGCAAATAAATAATGTTACAGGACTTGTGACAGTACTCATATTTGACGTTTTTGCCCATAGCCCTTTATACCTAGGCACATCGGCGGCAAAACGGGCTTCAAAGCGTCCTTCGCAAACAAAAAGCCGGGGCCCGCGCGATGCGGACCCCGGCTCAATACCGTGACGATATGTCAGTTACGTTCTACACATAGAACAGAATGTCGTCGTAGGTCGGAACCGGCCAGTAGTCGGCGGCCACGATCTCCTCCATGGCATCCACGGCGGCGCGCAGCGTATCCATAGCGGGAACGACCTCGTGTGCATACACATTGGCCTGCTCCTGGCCATCGAGGGCCTCGGCCTTCTGATGCACGGCGTCGAGCGCCTTAATGGAGTCGTTGATGGCAGTGATACCGTTGCAGAGCTTGTTGAGCGTATTCTGCTCGCACTGCATGGCGGCCTCGGCGCCGGCGGCGCGAATAGTCTCAAGGCCCTTAGCGACCTTGGTGGCATAGGCGGTAATGACCGGGCGATAGGTACGACGCGCCTCGCGAACCATCGTGGTAGCCTCGATGTTCATGAGCTTGTTGTACTTCTCGAGCTTGCAGTCGTAGCGGCACTGAGCCTCGGCCTTGGTCAGGACACCCGTCTCCTCGAAGAGCGCGATAGCCTTATCGGAAACAAAGGCGGGCAGGGCATCGGCCGTGGTCTTGTTGTTGGCAAGGCCGCGCTTCTCGGCCTCAATGGGCCACTCGTCGGAGTAACCGTCGCCGGAGAACAGGATGCGCTGGTGATCGGTCAACACCTTCTTGCAGTACTCGAGCGCGGCATCCTGGAACTCATCCTCGGGCGTACCCTCAAGCGCGTCGGCGAAGGACTTGAGCGACTTGGCCACGGCGGCATCGAGCACCAGGTTGGAGTCGGAGACGTTCTGCTCGGAGCCGCAGGCACGGAACTCGAACTTGTTGCCGGTGAAGGCGAACGGGGAGGTGCGGTTGCGGTCGGTGTTGTCCTGCATCAGCTTGGGCAGAGTATCGGCGCCCAAGTCGAGCACGCCGCGCGTGGCATGGACGGAAGCCTTGCCATCGATGATCTTCTCGACGACCTCGGTAAGCTGGTCGCCCAGGAAGATGGACATAATCGCCGGAGGAGCCTCGTTGGCGCCCAGACGATGGTCGTTACCGGCCGAGGCAACGGAGGCACGCAGGAGCTCCTGATAGTTATCGACGGCCTCGATCACCGCGGTGAGGAAGACGATGAACTGCAGGTTGTCGAGCGGAGTGTCGCCCGGATCGAGCAGATTCTCGGACTCGGTGCCAAGCGACCAGTTGTTGTGCTTGCCCGAACCATTGATGCCCTCAAAGGGCTTCTCGTGCAGCAGGCAGACCAAGTCGTGGCGGGAGGCGATGAGCTTCATCTTCTCCATCATGACCAGATTCTGGTCGATGGCCTCGTTGACCTCGCCATAGACCGGTGCGAGCTCATGCTGGCAGGGAGCGACCTCGTTGTGCTTGGTCTTGGCGGGAATGCCGAGCGCCCACAGCTCATCGTCCAAGTCCTTCATGTAGGCCGAGACGGTGGGGCGGATAGCGCCAAAGTAGTGCTCCTCGAGCTCCTGACCCTTGCATGGAGCAGCACCAAAGAGGGTGCGGCCGGTAATGACCAGGTCCTTGCGCTTGCGGTAGGCGTCCTTCTTGATCAGGAAGTACTCCTGCTCGTCGCCCACGGAAGGAACGACCTTCTTGGGGGTCTTACCGAACAGCGCCAAAACGCGCTTAGACTCACGCGAGAGCGCGGTCATGGAACGCAGCAGCGGGGTCTTCTTGTCCAGGGCCTCGCCCGTGTAGGAGCAGAAAGCCGTGGGGATGCACAGGACATCGTCCTTGATAAAGGCGGGGCTAGTGGGGTCCCAAGCGGTGTAGCC
>CABUWA010000216.1 GCA_902495085.1 uncultured Collinsella sp.
CCTCCTTGGCCTTTTGTTCCATAAGCCGGTTTCCTCCCAACTTTAATGTTCGAAGGAATTATAGGTAATCGGCCCATGTTTGAATGGCACTGTTTTCCCAGCTAGATAAACATTTATACAGCCTTTAAGCCACCTCGGCGATATGGAATGTGACAAAGGGACTTTCCCTTTGTCACATTCGTCATTTTCCAAGCCAATTTTTGAACCACCACTCCATGGAGCGGCTCATCTCGGCCATAAAGGGACTCGTGTGCTTACGGGTATAGATGTCCACGACGCGCTCCCCCACCTCGCGGGCATGCGGACGGAACATCGCGTCCATCTCGGCCACCTGCGCGTCCATGGTCGCGGCATCGGCGCGGCAGTAGCGCTCCTCGTGCACCAGGTTCACCACGGGATGCGCAATGGCCGGGCGCTCCTTGCGGGGCGTGCCGATGATGAGCATCGATAGCGGCATGGTATAGGGCGGCAAGTCCAGCAGCTCGGCAACTTCCTCGGCATTCTCGACGATATCGCCGATGTAGCAGCTCCCCAGCCCCAGGGCCTCGGCGGCAACCACGGCGTTTTGCGCAGCGATCACGGCGTCCTGGGCCGCGATGGCAAAGTCGCCCAGACCCGGCGCGCGGCGGGGCGCCTTGCCCGTACGCTCGACAAACTCGGGCTCAAAGCAGCCCACGTGCTCAAACAGATCGATCCACTTGGCATAGTCGACCACAAATATTAGTGCCCAGGGCGCCTTGGCGATCATGGGCTGGTGGTCGCACAGGTCGGCCAGGCGGTCCAGCGTAGCCTGCTCGCGAATGCTCACGATGGAATACATCATCATGGCGCCCGCCGACGGCGCGCGACTCGCCGCATGCAAAATTGCCGCCCGCTGCTCGTCGGTCACCGCCACGGGACGGTCGTCGTCATCACGCGCGAAGGCACGCGTGGAGGAACGGTGCTCCAACGTGTCCAGCACCGCATTGCCCGTCGTCTCGACCGGATAGCCACACGTATCCACAGCCTTGGTGCAAACCTGCTCGTTCATCGCCTCATCCTCGCTAATTCTTTAAGAAGCCTTTACGTTTCCGTGTAATTCCCGTCCATTATCGCGCAGGTCGCCACTACATTACGCCACACCGCCACACGTGCGCGTTATTATGGCTGGTTGTTGTGCGCAACCCTCAAATGCTGCGCATATCTTGGTAACAATCGGGTAAACCCCCGCTTTCGTAGGTTCTAAGTTTGTGAGGAGTCTCAGCATGTTCGCTGCCGCCATCTCGCTCGTCGGTCTTGCGGCGACCGTCTACCTTGTCTTGCGCGAGGCCAAGGCCATTCGCGCTCAGTCGGGCACCGTTGCCAAAAGCGCTCTTGGGTGGAGTGTCGCCTTCGGCCTGTTCCAGGTCTTTTTGACTATTTGGGGCGCCGTGGGCCTCGTCGCTCAAAACGAGCCGCTCGCCTTTGTGATGCTCATCCTGACCAACGCCATCCTCACCGGCTGCGCTTGGGCCAGCATCGCACGCGACCGCATCGCCCCGCGCGTCTTTGCGTTCGCCGCGCCCGACGCCCCCGCCCCCACCGGCAAGCTCGCCCGCCTGCGCGGCGCCTTTGTGGGCAAACCGCTCGTCGCCGCCGTCCTGTGCCTGCTGCTCGCCGGCGTCTTTGCGCTGCTGGGCATGGAGGTATCGTCCAACCACGACTTTACCTGGGTCTACCCCCTGTGCATCCTGCTCGAGTGGGCCATCATCACCACGCTCATGGTCGGCTTGTTCTTCCTATTCCAGCGCCACGGCGCAGCCCCCGCGGTCCTGGCCTTTGCCCTCTTTATCCTGGGCATTGCCGAGTTCTTCGTTATCACGTTTAAGTCCATGCCCATCCAGCCGGGCGACCTTTCGGCCATCTCCACCGCCGCCGCGGTCGCCGGCACCGGCTACACCTTCTCCATCTCGCTGTTCTGCGTGCTGTCCATGGGCTTTACCGCCATCGCCATGCTGCTATGCGAGTACGCCGGCCTGGTGGCACCGCACCGTCAGAAGGGCGCCGCCAACGCCAAGCGCATGCTGCTCACCAACCTGCTCGTGGCCGTGCTGTGCCTGGGCGGTGTGACCGCACACGTCACGCTCATCGACTACTACAACACCCTCGGCATCACCGTCTACACCTGGCGCCCGCTCGAGAGCTACTGGCGCGAGGGCTACCTGCCCGCTTTTATTAGTGCAGCGCAGTCCATCAAGCCGCCCAAACCCGCCGACTATTCTGTCGATGACGCCAAGGCCACGCTCAAAAAGTACGCCAAGGCCTACGACAAGTCCGACGCCGCCAAGAGTGACGAGCGCACCGCCGCAAAGGAGCAGTTCGACAGCGAGAAGCCCACGGTCATCGCCATCATGAACGAGACCTTCTCGGATCTGTCGATCTACCAG
>CABUWA010000217.1 GCA_902495085.1 uncultured Collinsella sp.
AAGCCGCTTCACGCGACGCCAGCAACCCCGGCGCAAGAAAGGATTCACGCCATGCGCTTTATGCTTAACTGGCTCTTCACCTCGATCGCCATCGCGATCGCCACGTTCCTCGTCCCCGGTATCCAACCCTTCGGCTTTGCCGAGGCTTGGGTCTGCTTTGCCTTCGTGGGACTGTTCCTCAACATCGTCGACTCGCTCGTCAAGCCGTTCCTGACGGTCATCTCGCTGCCGCTCACTATTATCACGCTTGGTATTTTTCAGCTCGTAGTCAACAGCTTTATGCTCGAGCTGGCCAGCTACCTGTCGGTCAATCTGCTGGGCGCGGGTATCTCCATTGCCGGCTTTGGATCGGCCTTTATGGGCAGCATCCTGGTATCCATCATGCGCAGCATTCTCGACAGCATCGCCGAGGGCTAGAACTGTTCAATACGAACCGTCATATCGACCCAAAACGAAGGCCGCCCATCGCAAAAAATGGGCGGCCTTCTTATTTGTCAAGTCTCAAAGGACGAGAGAATCTACCATTTCTACCCCGTCCCCAAATGCAGGTGTGGGTTAGATGACATAGTCGTAGCCATGGTTGGGAGCGACAAGTTGATCGAGCGTCACACCGTCGAGGTAGTCGTTGATGAGCTTGTCCAGGTTCTTCCACACGTCGAGCGTGGGGCACTCGTCCGAACGCGAACAGCCCTTGCAGTCGCCGTCCAGGCATGCGACCGGTGCTAGGCTGCCCTCGGTCAGACGCAAGATCTCGCCCACCGTGTACTGCTCGGGCGGGCGCGTGAGCACGTAGCCGCCGCCCTTGCCACGCATACCCGAGAGCATGTTGGCACGTACGAGCGTAGCCAAGATGTTCTCGAGATATTTCTCGGAAATCCCCTGTCGCGCCGCGATCTCTTTGAGCGGGATGCGACCGGCCGCCTGGTGCTCGGCCAGATCGACCATAACGCGCAGGGCATATCTGCCCTTAGTAGAAACCAACATATATAGTGCTGCCTTTCGGTCATTTAGTCCGTAGAAATTCTAGCCGAAAAATTGGTTTTGAAAATACCCGTTCCGGTCAAGATGGTTAATCGACTCGTAATAATCTTCTATTTCCTATTGCGTTACTAGGCTTTACTGTCTACTATGCTTGCCAACAGCAAAACGAACAACCCATAAGGTTTGTGGGTTTCGCTGCTATACACACCGTAAAACCACACGGTATCCAGTCATTTGAACACTTTGGAGGTTCACCATGAGCAATGTTTACACGTCCATCGATCAGCTTATCGGCCACACTCCGCTTCTGGAGCTCACTCACTTTGAGGCCGATGAGGACCTCAAGGCCCGCGTGCTCGTCAAGCTGGAATACTTCAACCCCGCCGGATCCGTCAAAGACCGCGTCGCCAAGAACATGATCGACGAGGCCGAGAAGGCAGGCAAGCTCGTACGCGGCGGCGACTACACCATCATCGAGCCCACGAGCGGCAACACCGGCGTCGGCATCGCCTCGGTGGCGGCTGCCCGCGGCTACAAGGTGATCATCACCATGCCCGAGACCATGTCCGTCGAGCGCCGCAAGCTTATGCAGGCATACGGCGCACAACTCGTGCTCACCGACGGCTCCAAGGGCATGAAGGGCGCCATCGCCAAGGCCGAGGAGCTGCAGAAGGAGACCCCCAACAGCATTATCGCCGGCCAGTTTGTGAACCCCGCCAACCCCGCCATCCACAAGGCCACGACCGGCCCCGAGATCTGGGATGACACCGACGGCGAGGTCGACATCTTCGTCGCCGGCGTTGGAACCGGCGGCACCGTGACCGGCGTGGGCGAGTTCCTCAAGGAGCAGAACCCCGAGATTAAGGTCGTCGCCGTCGAGCCCGCCACCTCCCCGGTGCTCTCCAAGGGCCAGGCCGGCCCGCACAAGATCCAGGGCATCGGCGCCGGCTTTGTGCCCGACGTCCTCGACACCCAGGTCTATGACGAGATCATCCCCGTCGAGAACGACGACGCCTTTGCCACCGGCCGTGCCGTGGGCCACAAGGAGGGCGTGCTCGTGGGCATTTCGTCCGGTGCCGCCGTGTGGGCCGCACTGCAGCTGGCCAAGCGCCCCGAGAACGAGGGGAAGACCATCGTGGCCCTGCTTGCCGACACCGGCGAGCGTTACCTGTCCACGGCACTGTTCCAGGACTAAGGGCCTGTCGCCCATAGGTTGAGCCCACGGACGAGCCGGTCTCCTCTCTCCCGGCAGCCTGAGCCCATCCAATCAGGGTGTCCCACGAGACGTCCGAACTTGCTACAATGTCTGCGGCGCGGAACCAGCCTCCCGCGCCGCTTTTCTTTTTTGGCCACATGCCACCAAGGAGAACCTCCCCATGCACAACAAGCGCGTGCTCGTCGCCATGA
>CABUWA010000218.1 GCA_902495085.1 uncultured Collinsella sp.
CGGCCAAACAGCCAGCTTCCGAGCAAACCAGAGCAGCCAAACGCCGTCAGCGTCATGGTAATGGCGCCCGCATCGACGTGCGCGACCTGCGCCAGGAAGGGCTCGATATAGCTGTAGCTTGCGTAATAGCCGGTCGCCATGAAGACCGTGACTGCGTAGAGCGCGATGAGGAGCGGGCTCTTGAGCAGCTCGGGCAGCTGTTTGACGGTAAAGCGCTCACCCGCCGGCATGGCCGGGAACACCGCTGCCTGGTAGACGACCGCGATGGCTGAGAGGCCCCCGACCACGGCAAACGTCATGCGCCAGCCCACGGCCAGGCCAATGGCGCGGCCGAGCGGCAGACCGAAGATCTGTGCGATGGAAGAGCCCGTGGCGATCATGCTGATGGCGAGCGCCCCGTGGCGTGTGTCAACCAGGCGCGACGCCATGATCGAGGCGACCGACCAGAACACGGCATGTGCGCAAGCGACCACCAGGCGCGCGCAGACCAGGATGGGATAAGTCGGCGCCACAGCGGACAGAAACTGGCCCAGCGAGAACACGGCGAGCACACCCAGCAGCATCCGCTTGAACTCGAAACGCGAAGCGAACACCATGAGCGGCAACGACAGCAGCATGACGCCCCAGGCATAGACCGAGATCATGATGCCAGCTTGGGCCTCGGTGAGCGAAAACGATGCGGCGATGTCGGTCAGCAGGCCGATGGGCATGAACTCCGACGTGTTGAACACGAACGCACAGCAGGTGAGCCCGACGAGCGGGAGCCACTGCCTGAGCGTGATGCCGTCTTGCCTTGCCTGACTCATATATAACGTCTCCAATCATTTTGAGCGGAGGCGATTATATAGCAACGGCCCCGCATCCGTCAGCAACAGATGCAGGGCCGAAAACAATTCGATACACAAAGGTTGCGCCGTCAATAAATAACTAAGCCAGCCCCAGCAATATGCCCGCCGAATGCACGACAAACGCCACGATCCAGGCGACCGTCACTTGAAACGCGAACACGGCAACGGCGTAGCGCGCGCCCAGCTCGCTCTTGACGGCGCCTATGGCTGCCACACAGGGCGGGTACAGCAGCGTAAAGACCAGGAACACATAGGCAGTGAACGGCGAAAACATGGTCGACAGTGCCGCGGGCGAGGTCGCGCCCAAAAGCACCGTGAGCGTCGAGATGACGCTCTCCTTGGCGATAAGTCCGGTGACGAGCGCCGTGGATGCACGCCAGTCGCCAAACCCAAGCGGCGTCAGCGCCGGCGCGATGATGCCGCCGAGACCCGCAAGCAGACTCTGCGACTGATCGGCGACCACATTAAAGCGGATGTCGAACGTCTGAAGGAACCAGATGACCACGGTAGCGGCAAAGATAATGGTAAAGGCCTTGGTAATAAAGTCTTTGGCCTTATCCCATGCCAGCATCACCGTCGTCTTGACACTCGGCAGGCGGTAATTGGGGAGTTCCATGATAAACGGCACTGGGTCGCCCTTAAATGCCGTGCGATTGAGCACCAGGGCGGCAATGCAGCCGACCACGATACCGATCAGATAGAGCGAGACCATGGCGGGAACTGTCGCCTGTGGGAAAAACGCCCCGCACAGCAGGCCGTAGACCGGCAGTTTGGCCGAACAGCTCATAAACGGCGTGAGCATGACCGTCATCTTGCGGTCGTGCTCGGATGGGAGCGTACGGGTCGACATGATAGCCGGCACGGTGCAGCCAAAACCGACGAGCATGGGCACAAAGCTGCGGCCCGACAGGCCAAAGCGACGCAGCACCTTATCCATGACAAAGGCAACACGCGCCATGTAGCCCGAGTCCTCCAGAATGGAGAGGAACAAAAAGAGCACGACGATAATCGGCAGGAAGGTCAGCACGCTGCCCACGCCCGTAAGCACGCCGTCGACAGCCAGCGAGCGCACCACATCATTGGTTCCGAACGCCTTGAGACCCGCATCGGCCGAGGCGATGATGGCAGCGATGCCATCCTCCATGAGTCCCTGCAGCGCCGCGCCGATCACACCAAACGTCAGCCAAAAGACAAGGCCCATGATCACCAGGAACGCCGGAATGGCCGTGTAGCGACCCGTCAGGATGCGGTCGATCTTGACGGAGCGCACGTGCTCGCGGCTCTCGTGCGGCTTGACAACGCAGCGTCCGCACACATCGCCGATAAAGCTAAAGCGCATATCGGCCAGCGCGGACAGGCGGTCGGTGCCGGCCTCGCCCTCCATCTGGGTAATGATGTGCTCGATAGCGTCGAGCTCATTGCGATCCAGGTGAAGCGCCTCGGTTACCAGCTCATCGCCCTCGACCAGCTTGGTCGCCGCAAAGCGCACCGGAATGTGCGCCGTCACGGCATGGTCCTCGATCAGGTTAGCAATACC
>CABUWA010000219.1 GCA_902495085.1 uncultured Collinsella sp.
AACAGAACGGTCGAGAGCACGAGGTAGACGACGAAGGCGATGAGCACGTAGAGGATCATATTCCGTCTACGTTTGTTGTCATCCATCTCCATCTGCTTGAACTCCATCTACTGGGGTTGATAATGTTTTCTAGAATACCCAACCCGGACGGCGATAAACCGACGCCGGGCACGAAAGGACAGAGATGGCATCACTGGAAGTCGGCAAGGTTCAAATCTATACGGGCGACGGCAAAGGCAAGACGACGGCTGCGCTGGGGCTCGCGCTGCGCGCCACGGGCTATGGACTTAACGTGCTCATGCTTCAGTTTGCCAAGAAGCTGCACTGTGCCGAACATGACGCAGCACCTCGATTGGGGCTACGCATCGTACAAGCCGATCGCGACACGCCCGAAGCCTGCGCCGCACAGATCATGGAGCTGGCGCGCGAGCAGATTAGCCAGGTCGACGTGCTGATCTTGGATGAGCTAGGAGAAGCCATGCGACGGGGCTTTGTGACGCGCGAAGATGTCGAAGCGTTGATCGCGATGAAACCAACCACCACTGAGCTCGTGCTCACCGGCCGTGGCTTGCTGCCCCTCGCCGACCTTGCCGACCTAGTAACCGAAATGCGCCCCGTCAAACACTACTTCGACGAAGGCCTCCTAGCCCGCCAAGGCATCGAATACTAGCCATTGGGGACGTCCCCAATGACTAGGCAGTGGCGCGGCCTAGCCAGTTGCCGCTGTGGTGGTAGACGGTGAACATCATGGCGGTGATTACCCAGGTTACAGGGTAGACCAGCAGCAGATGCTCGAGCGAGGGGTCGAGCGGCATAATCGCGAACACCCACGCCACGCGGAGCACGACCGTGCCGAAGATCGTGAGCATCATAGGCTGGAAGCTCACGCCGGCGCCGCGGATGGAACCGGACGCGTTTTCGATAATCGAGAAAATCGCGTAGAACGGCGCAATAAAATGAAGGATCGTCGTGGTATAGGCCGAAATCGCGGCATCGTCGATAAACAAACGCGAAAGCGGGCCAGAGAACACCAGCAGCACGGCAGACAGGCCGCCGATAAGCACAAACGAAAGCACGAGCGACGTGTGGTATCCCTTTCGCATGCGATCGTAATTGCGCGCACCAAAGTTCTGCGCCGAGAACGTGGTGATCGACACGCCGAGCGCCTCGGTCACCATCCAGATAATGCCGTCCAGGCGGCCGGAAAGGCCCCAAGCGGTCGTGACATCGGCTCCAAACGAGTTGACTGACACCTGAATCAGCACGTTCGAGATCGAATACGCCGCAGACTGAACGCCCAGCGGCAAACCGCACGAAAGCATGCTCTTGCAAATGCTGCGATCGATACCGAGCTTGGATAGCGACAACCGCCACGCACCCGGAGCGCGCATCATGCGGATCACAATCATTGTGGCATTAGAGCAAATGGTCAGCGCCACCGCGATGCCGCAGCCCAGCGCTTCCATGTGCAGCACGGCGACAAAAAGAATGTCGAATGCCACATTGACGAAGCAGCCGGAGGCAATAATGACCGCCGGACCACGCGTGTCGCCCACGGCGCGCAACAACGCAGTACCCATATTGAGCAGCAGCGCCGCAAACATGGCGGCAAAGTAGCAACGGGCATACGCCACACCCTCGGCCAGCAGCTCATGCGGCGTATTCATCAACACGAGCATCGGCTCGACAAACACCATGCCCAGAATGGAAATGACAATGCCGCCCACCAGCGCGAGCGTCATGGCCGTATGGACCGATCGGCTCAGGCGCTCGTCATCGTGCTGACCAAAAAACTGGCCAGTAATAACGGCACAGCCAGCACCCACACCGACACAAAAACCAATGCAGAGCTCCGTAAGCACCATCGTGGCCTGAATGCCACCCAACGCGAGCTTACCGCCAAACTGACCGACGATATAGGTACCGATAAGCGTGTATGCCTGCTGAAAGAACGAACTAAAGAAAATGGGGACGCACAGCGACAGCAGCTGCTGCCAAATGACACCCTGCGTTACATCGATAGCCGTAGATTTCTTAGCCACACGCCCTCCCCACTAGCGTACGTCAAACAACAAAACGGCAATTTAAGACCAAAGCCAATAGCAGCTTAGCACCGACCGGCGTCGACCGATACACCCCAAACCAGAGCCCGGTGCGAAACATCTGTCTAGTGATACAGCCCCGGCTGGTAGTGGTACTCGTTGCTCACATGCGGGCACAGCTGCCAAAAGGCGACAGCACTTGCCGCGGCCACATTGAGCGAATCGACCCCATGCGCCATCGGAATACGCACGGCGCGATCGCAGCCTGCAATGGTCTTGGCGCCCAAGCCAGCACCTTCGGTGCCCATAAAGATTGCCAGGCGGTCAATCTC
>CABUWA010000220.1 GCA_902495085.1 uncultured Collinsella sp.
GTGTTCGATGCTTCCAAGGTGGTGGTCTTCTAGTGGGTACCGTGAACATGGCCGTCGATTTCGGCGGCGTCAAGATGCAGAACCCCATCAACACCGCAGCCGGTACCTTTGGCTACGGTTGGCAGTTCCAGAACTTCTTTGATGTTTCCCAGCTGGGCGCCATCACCACCAAGGGTTGCGCTGCCGAGCCCTGGCCCGGCAATCCCGCGCCCCGCATGGCTGAGATTCCCGGCGGTATGATCAACTCCGTGGGCCTTCAGAACCCCGGCGTGGCTGCCTTTGCCCGCGAGTCCGGTCCGTGGCTCGAACAGCTGTCCAAGGACGGCTGCCAGGTCATCTGTCAGGTTGCCGGCCACTCCGTTGACGAGTTTGTCCGCGCGCTCGAGATGTATGTCGAGCTGTGCCCCTGGGCTGCCGGCTACGAGATCAACGTGAGCTGCCCTAATATCGCCGCCGGCGGTGCCGCCATGGGCTCTACGCCCGAGGGCGCCTCATCCGTTATGGCTGCCTGCCGCAAGGTGACCGATAAGCCGCTGTTCGTGAAGATGGCGCCGGTCAACGTCGCCGAGATTGCCAAGGCCCTCGAGGCTGCCGGCGCCGACGGCCTTTCGGTCATCAACTCCATTCAGGGCATGGCCATCGACGTCCATACCCGCAAGTCCCGCGTGGCCAAGCCCAAGGGCGGCCTTTCGGGCCCGCTGTGCCACCACATCGCCGTGCGCATGGTCTGGGAGGTTGCCCAGGCCGTCGATATCCCCATCAACGGCGTCGGCGGTGTCATGACCGGCGAGGATGCGGCCGAGTTTATCCTGGCCGGCGCCACCTGCGTGTCGGTCGGCATGGCCAACTTCGTCGATCCGTGCGCTTCGCTCAAGATCGCGCACGAGCTCGAGGCCTGGGCTGAGTCCCAAGGCGTGAAGGACATCAACGAACTGGTAGGTGCTTTCGAATGCTAGAGACCGATGCCCGCGACCGCGTAATCGTCGCTCTCGACTGCGACCGCGAGCGTGCGCTCGAGCTTGCCCACGAGCTTTCGGGCCATGCCGCCTGGCTTAAGGTTGGTATGACGCTCTATTACGCTGAGGGCCCCGAGATCGTCAAGACCTTTAAGGACCTGGGCTTTAAGGTCTTCCTTGACCTTAAGTTCCATGATATTCCGCATCAGGTTCGCGGTGCCGCCCGTTCGGCCTCGCTTGCCGGTGCCGACCTGCTCTCGGTTCACGGCTTGGGTTCGGGCGCCATGCTCGCTGCCTGCCGCGAGGGTGCCGAGGAGGCGCGCGAGGACCGCGCCAAGCTCGTCGCCATCACCGTGCTCACGAGCATGAATCAGGATGCCTTGAGCGAGATTGGCGTCGAGTCGCCGGTGGCCGAGGAGGCCGCCCGCCTGGCAAAGCTCGCTCAGGCCAACGGCATCGATGGCATCGTGTGCTCGCCGATGGAGGCTCACGACATGCGTGAGCTGCTGGGTCCTGATGCCCTGATCGTGACTCCGGGTGTGCGTCCGGTGGGTGCCGCCTTAGGCGACCAGTCCCGCGTGGCGACGCCTTCCCAGGCTATCGAGCGTGGCGCAAGCCACATTGTGGTGGGCCGTCCCATCACCGGCGCCGACGATCCGGTTGCCGCCTTTGACGCCATTGTCGCCGAGCTGGTCGAAAACATCGCGTAAAAGATTCCCCTAAGTCACCACTTTTGGGTCTCATTAGCACAAAATAGCCCCTGTGCCTGCGTAAACTTTCCCATCCTTTGTGTGGAATCGCAGGTCAGGGGCTTAACTTTGGGCGCAGTATATTGCACTTTTTGCGGGTATCGTCTAACCTATGGAGCCGCGATTGGGTATTTTGTACGTTCTACGTGCTAAAATGCCAATTATTGAATCAGATATAACCCAACTATTTGGAGGTACGAATGGCACTCCCTCAGCTTACCGATGAGCAGCGCAAGCAGGCTCTTGAGAAGGCTGCTGCCGCACGTCACGCTCGCGCCGAGCTTCGCGAGCAGATCAAGAAGGGCGAGAAGCCCCTCGAGTCCGTGCTCAACTCCGATGACCCCATCGCTTCCCGCATGAAGGTTTCCACCCTCATCGAGTCTCTTCCTGGTTATGGCAAGGCCAAGGCCGCCAAGATCATGGAGGAGCTTGGTATCTCCGCTACCCGTCGCGTCCAGGGCCTCGGCGTCCGTCAGCGCGAGCAGCTCCTCGAGCAGCTGACCAAATAAGTGAGCGCTCAGGATTCCAAGCTCTTTGTGATTTCTGGACCGTCAGGCGCAGGGAAGGGTACGCTCGTCACTCGTGTGCGCGAGCGCCGCTCGAACCTGGGCCTGACGGTTTCGGCTACCACGCGAGCACCACGCAA
>CABUWA010000221.1 GCA_902495085.1 uncultured Collinsella sp.
AGCGACCGCGTGCGCGCGGCGCGATCATGGCGCGTCCTAGATGTAAGCCGCACCGTCCGTTCTACTTTCTTTGGGGCAATACCGCCTCGCGGGCGAGCGGGCCAGTCGTGAAGGTGGCTGCGGCCTCCTGAGCAAACGCCCCGGTGCGCAAGTGTGGGGTCAAATACCAGGTCAGCTGGTGGGAACAACCCGATATTCCGTGCAGGGCACGGATCGTATGCGACACAGAAGGCAGGGTAGCGGACATGGTGAGGGGCAGCTTGATGCATGCGGCTCGGTTAGGTGCTGGGACCGCGGCGGTCATTGCCGTTTTGGGCCTGAGTGGATGCGCGTTCAATCCACTGTCCACGTTCACGACGCCCACGATCGACCAGATCGAGCGCGAGACCGTTACCCCCACGGTATCGGACGATGCCCTGGTCACGCCGGGAACCCTGACGGTCGCCCTCGATACGTCCGATGCTCCGCAAGCCATGCAGGATGCCGACGGAAACCTCACGGGCTATGCGGTCGATGCCGCTCGTGCCCTCGCATGCCGCATGGGTCTCAAGGTTGCCTTTGTCGATGCGTCCTCGGCCGATTCCGTGCTCAGCGATAAAAAGGCCGACATTTTCATTGGTGACGTCAGGTCTACGGACGGCGATATCAGCTTGCTTGGCACCTGTCTGTACGACGCCCCCGCCGTATTCGGCAAGAGCAGCGACGGAGAGTCGCTGAGCGTTTCCACCGAAACGCTTAACACCGCTACCCTGGGCGTTCAGACCTCTTCGGCCTCGCAGGAAGCGCTCGCCAAGCAGAGCATTACGGCCAACCAAAAGACCTTCTCCAACATCAATGAGTGCTTTGAGGCGCTCGAGTCGGGCGAAGTCGATTACGTGATCTGTGATTCCACGGCCGGTGGTTACCTCGCGCGCCTGATGAGCCAGATCTCCTATGTCGGCACGCTCGAGACGCCCTCCACGCTTGGTGTCGCAGGCCTTAGCTCTAACGATGAGCTGTGCCGTGCCGTGAGCGATGCCCTCGATGGTATCACGGTCGATGGCACGCTCGAGGCAGTCCACTGCGTCTGGTACGGCCAGATGCCCTATGACCTTACCGCCAAGACCGTTTCGGGAGCCAATGTGCAGACATCCGACTCCACGTCCAACGAGACTGAGCCATCCGATGACGACGCCTCCGATAACAACGGCGACAGCCCGTCGTCTAGCCAGGAAGGCACCATCACCGACGATGACATCAACAAGCTCAATAGCTAGTTATTGGTAGGGGTGGCGTCTGCCATACATTGAACGAGGCGCTTCTTCATGGTTTCAACACGCATAGTCGGGTCTCCCCAATAGGGGAGCCCGGCTTTTCTATTTTGGTAAAAACAGCAGGTAAAAGCTGATTTTCAGGAGAAAAACTAGCTTTTCCGACGCCTTCCTATAGCGCACTTTGCTACAGAAAAGTGCGAGACTTCGGTATGCGGTATCAAGCAATCGTTATTCGGGTCTTTGAGAATCCGGGTGATTAAATGCACGGCAATGGGTACATAGCCAGTACAGTAAGTCCCCGAGGCAGATTGGAGCCACGTATGGATATCAAGGTTTCTGGACGCAAGACGACGGTAACCGATGCTCTGCGTGCGCATGTGGATGAGAAGATCGGTGAGGCGCTCAAGGTTTTCGATATCGAGCCCATGACAGTCGACGTTGTACTTCGCTATGAGAAGAACCCCTCGAACCCCAACCCGGCAATCGTCGAGGTCACGGTTCGTGCCCGCGGCTCTGTGATCCGCGTTGCCGAGCACGGCGCAGATATGTATGCCGCCATCGATCTCTCCGCCGATAAGGTCACCCGCCAGCTGCGCAAGTTCAAGACCAAGGTCGTGGACAACCGCCAGGGCGGTGCCAGCGCCGCGGATGTTGCGCCGGTCGAGCGCGTCGAGGATCTGGCCGACCTGCTGCTGCCCGAGGAAGAGGACGACCTGCTCGTCCGCGAGAAGGTTATCGACGTCACCCCGATGACCGAGGAGCAGGCGCTGGTGCAGACCGATCTGCTGGGCCACGACTTCTACGTGTTCGAGAACGCGACGACCGGTCTCATCAATGTGGTGTATCACCGTAAGAATGGTGGATATGGCATCATCAAGCCCCGCATCGAAACACTTGACGAGTAAAATACGTTAACTTGCATGAGTTAACGGTTGGCGGCCATCCCATGCGGGTGGCCGCCTTTTTACGTAAGGAGTCGCTTTGATGGACAAGGCCGCATCCGCCGGTCATTCGGACCGTTGCCGCATCGTCGTCGATACCTGCTGCGACTTTAGCCCCGAGGTCGCCGCGAACCTTGATGTCGAT
>CABUWA010000222.1 GCA_902495085.1 uncultured Collinsella sp.
CGGATCAAGAAGTCCCTCGGGTGGCTGAGCCCGATGGAGTACCGCAGGAAGCTTGGATACGCCTAGGCGCGGTCCAAGAAATCGTCCGCACCCCCAAACAGTCCCTATTTCACCGCAACGCACAAGAGCGCCCCTGCCGGCAACGTTATACCGGCTAGGACGCTCTTAACTTGCCACGCGCTATAAATGCGTCTAGCGCTGAACGTAGGCGCGGACGAGCTCGTAGGTGTTGCGCACGCCGTCCATGTGGCTGCGCTCGTAGTTGTGGCTCGCGTACACACCGGGGCCGATCAGGCCGTGACGGATATCGTAGCCGGCAGAGAGCGTGGCCTCGACGTCCGAGCCGTAATGCGGGTACACGTCGATGGCGTAATCGAGCTCGAGCTCGCGCGCGATATTGGACAGCGTGGTCACCAAGTCGTAGTTGTAGGGGCCACCCGAATCCTTGGCGCAAATCGACACCATGCGCTCGGTGCAGCCCAGGTCATCACCCACGCAACCCATGTCAACGCTGATCATCTCGCGCGTGTCGGCCGGCACGAAGGCGCCGCCGTGGCCGACCTCCTCGTACACGGTAAAGAGCAACGACACCTTGCGCGAAAGCGTCACCTCGCCAGCGGCGACGGCACGGGCCAGACCCAGCAGAATCGACGCCGACAGCTTGTCATCCAAGAAGCGACTCTTGATATAGCCGCTCTCCGTCACCGTGGTACGCGGGTCCATGGCAATGATATCGCCCGTCTGAATGCCCAGCTCAAGCACATCGTCCTTGCTGTCGACATTCTCATCGAGCAGGATTTCCATGTTCTTCTCGATGGTCTTGACCGGCTCATCGGCCACATGCGCCGAAGGCTCGGTGTTGAGGACCACACCCGTAAAGACTTTGCCATCGCGCGTGTAAACGGTGCAGTTCTCGCCATCGGCCGTAGACCACTGATGCCCGCCAAGCGTCGTGGGACGCAGGCGACCATTGTCCTTGATGGAGCGCACCATGGCGCCCAGGGTATCGACATGGCTCGCCAATACGAGCGGCTCGCCCTCGCCACCAAGCTCAACAAGCACGTTACCCTTATTAGAACGCTCAGGCCCAAACCCCATATCGCGCAGGGTCTCCACCAGATAATCAGTAGCCGCACGGGTATAGCCCGTAGGCGAAGCAATCGAGGTAAGCGCCTTCAACTGGTCAGTAATATAGGAGAGCGTAGAATCCATCCTGGACACCAAAATCACCCTTTCATATCGAATTGAGCCCACAGCAACAATACCACCGCGAACCATCTTTTTACCTAGCGAGATGACCCATCGAGGTCCCTAGAACTGCGCCCGCCACGATAACGAGCCGGCGGGCCCCTGCCCGTTAGCCCCAGAATCTTTCCGCAGGACAGAAGGAGGCCCCGCCGCACGTAGTGCGCAGCGGGGCCTCCGACATGTCCGAGGACGATTCTAGGGCTAACGGGCAGGGGCCCGCCGAACCAAGTTAGGCAGCCGGGCAGATCTTCTTGAAGAGCTCGATGACGTCGTCGAGCGTCGCCTCGCGCGGGTTGCCCGGGAAGCAGGCGTCGGCCATGGCGTCCTTGGCCAGGACCTCGATCTCGTCAGCCTTCATGGCCTCGCAGACGTGCGGGATGTTCACGTCGGCAGAGAGCTGCTTAACGGCGGCGATGGCGGCATCGGCGGCCTCGTCGGTGCTCATGCCCGTGGTGTCAACGCCCATGGCGACGGCAACCTTGGCCAGGCGCTCGGCGCAAACCGGCTTGTTGAACTCCATGGCGATCGGCAGCAGCATGGCGCAAGCGACGCCGTGCGGGGTGTCGTAGTGAGCAGACAGGGTGTGAGCCATGGCGTGATCGATGCCCAGGCCGACATTGGAGAAGCCCATGCCAGCGACATACTGACCAAGAGCCATGCCCTCGCGGCCGGAGCCGGGCTGGCCGGACTTGGCCTCGGCAACGGAGTCGCGCAGGTTCTCGCTGATCAGCTTAATAGCCTCAAAGTGGAACATGTCGGAGAGCTCCCAAGCGCCCTTGGTGGTATAGCCCTCGATGGCGTGGGTCAGAGCGTCCATGCCGGTGGAAGCGGTCAGGCCGGCGGGCATGGAAGCCATCATATCGGGGTCGACGACGGCGACCTCGGGGGCGTCGTTGGTGTCGACGCACACGAACTTGCGGACCTTCTCGGGGTCTGTGATGACGTAGTTGATGGTCACCTCGGCAGCGGTACC
>CABUWA010000223.1 GCA_902495085.1 uncultured Collinsella sp.
GTAAGTTTTTCGCTCGGTCAGGTCCTGGGCTCGCTCGGAAAGCACATTAAGTGCTTTCCGGCTCGTGCGGAATCTACGAAAAACTTACCCGCCTCGCCCGGCCAGGTCCTTGGGTGACTTGCTTGCCGCCTGGATGGCGTCTTGGCGCCTAGATACTTTGGCTGAATTTAATTGAATGAAGGGGGCTCCTTGTTGGCAAGGAGCCCCCTTCTGGTTTTGGTTACTTTGGAGTTGTGGGTGTACCTTTACTTGGCGTCTGCCCAGGTTATGCCGGTGCTGGCTTCGGCGATTAGGGGGACGTGGAGGTCTACTACGTGTTCCATGACGTCGCGGACCATGGTGGTTAGGCGCTCGACTTCGTCGATGGGGCACTCAAAGTCCAGTTCGTCGTGTACTTGCAGGATCATGTGGGCGGCAAAGCCCTCTTCTTCCAGGCGACGGCTAACGCGGGCCATCGCGATCTTGATGATGTCTGCTGCGGTGCCCTGCATGGGGTGGTTCATGGCCGTGCGCTCGCCAAAGCCGCGGAGTTGCGGATTTTTGGCCTTGAGCTCCGGAATATGGCGACGGCGACCGTACATGGTCTCGGCGTAGCCCGTCTGCTTGGCGCGCGCCACCACGTTGTCGAGGAACGTACGCACGCCCGGGTAGGCCTCGTAGTAGCGGTCGATCATGTCGCGCGCCTCGGCCATCGAGATATGCAGCGACTGCGACAGGCCGTAGGCCTGCTGACCGTACACGATGCCAAAGTTCACGGCCTTGGCGCGACTGCGCAGGTCGGGCGTTACCTCGGACACCGGCACACCGAACACGCGCGCCGCCGTCTCGGCATGGAAGTCCTCGCCCTCGTTAAAGGCGCGCACCAAGTGCTCGTCACCTGAGAGATGTGCCAGCAGACGCAGCTCGATCTGCGAGTAGTCCACCGCCAAAAAGACGCTTCCCTCGCCTGCCGAAAACGCCGTCTTGACGGTACGGCCCAGCTCAGAGCGCGTCGGGATGTTCTGCAGGTTCGGGTCGCTCGAGGACAGACGCCCCGTTGCCGTGATGGTCTGGTTGTACGTAGTGTGTACGCGGCCGTCGCCTCGGCGTAGCGGGCCCAGCGTGTCCAGATAGGTGGACTTGATCTTAGACTTCTCACGCCAGTCCAAGATCAGACGCACGATTTCGTGGTCACGCGCAAGGTCGCTCAGTACCTTGGCGTTGGTCGAATAATAGCCGCGCTTAGTCTTCTTGAGGCCCTTGGTCGGAAGCCCCATCACATCAAAGAGCACATGCGACAGCTGCATAGGACTGCCAATATTAAAGGTCTCGTCACCCGCCAGGTCGCGAATACTGCGCTCAACCTCGGTAATCTGGGTCGCCAGACCCTCGGACAGACTGTGCAGACGGTCGGGGTCCACGAGCATGCCCGCGCGCTCCATCTTGGCAAGTACCGGAACGAGCGGCATCTCGATGCCATCGAACACGTTGGCGGCATTCTCACGGGCCATGCACTCGCGCAACGGCGCCACGAGCGCCAGCGTCAGAGCCGCAGTACGGGCGGCAGGCGCCGGAGCGTCCTCACCAGCACCCTCTGCGCCGCGCGCCGCAGGCAGCGCCATCTGCAGATACGTATCGGCCAGATGTGCCTCGTCAAACTCGGAGCGGTCGGAATCCAACAGGTAAGCGGCGACCACGGTGTCGAAGATGCACGTGGAATCGACTGCTAGCGGATCCATGAGCTCGGGCTCAGAAGAATCGATGGGCGAAAGCTCGTGCAGCAGCGCCTTCGTATCCGGGCTCGCCACGCGGCCCTCCATAAACAGGCGCGCAAGCACGCCGGCGATCACACCGTGAGCGAAGTTGAAGCCATCGACTACGGCAGTGGAGGCGCCGTCGCCCTCCTCGAGCGCGAACAGGCCCTTGGACGTCGCCAACCACAGCGTGCGCGTCAGTCCAAAGAGCGCGCCCTCTTCCTTGTCGTCGTCCACCACGGCGGCGACCCACTCGCCGGCATCAATCGCGCGGGAGACCTCAGCCGCAACGGCACCAAGCGCGTCAGCATCGCCGGCGGCTGCGCGAACCATCGCAGGTATCTCAAACGCACTGGAGGCAGCAGCAGCCCCGCCCTCGCCGCCGATCAGCGCCAAGAAACGGTTCTGCATGGCGGTGATACCAAGCGTTCCCAGCGCCGCGGAAACCTCATCGGCAGAAAACGCCGGA
>CABUWA010000224.1 GCA_902495085.1 uncultured Collinsella sp.
CCAAAATAGCTTGCGCCGGCGCGTGTGCGCTTATGGTCGGTCAGTTGCTGCTGCCGAGCGTGGCGCTGGCGACGGAATGCGCCGATCCCGCCGCTGGGACGGATGAGGTTGCCGCGGCTCCGGTGACGCCGACGGTTGCGGAGGATGCGGCGGCTCCGGCGCCGGTACCGGTGGCTCCGGCTGCGCCGATGACTGACGCGGCTCCGGCGGCACCGTCCACGGCAGAAGCTCAGCAAGATCAGCAGGACGCACCGGCGGCAACGGTGAACGATACGGTTGCTGTCAACCAAGATGGCTCTCTTGGTGGCACCGACAGCTCGTCGGCAAACGACGCCATCATGCCCTGCGGTGTGACCGATGTTGTTGGCGGCAGCGACGTTAGGGTCAATACGACCGTGGTTCCCTGCTACACGGACTGCGTGCTTCCGTGCAATGTCACACTCGAAAAGGGCCAGCCGTATACCCACGATTTTCTCGATGTAGAGGGTGGCATTCCAGAAACGCTTGCGAGCGAAGTCGTCGAGGTTGAGTACTACAGGGCCGATGCAGCTTCGGGCACTCTGGTCGAAGTTCAGGATGCGTCCATGTCCGACGTGACGGCTCGCTTCGAACCCGTTGGCAATCACATGAGGCTGACGCTGACCTTTACGGGTGGCGCGGCAGGCGGCTCGTATCGACTCACGCGCAATGAGGCTCTCTATATTGGCACGGCACTGGAGTATACCGGAACTGACTATGAAGGCAGCTCGACTATCCTCAACGAAACCAGGTACGATTATTACCTCCGCTACGCCATCAATAGCGAAATTACGCTTGTTGCATCGGAAAACGAAGCCCTCCATAACCTGGACGTCAACGACGTGAAGACCGACTACGCGCCCGGCGAGGCGCCGCGCGCGACCGCGACGATCCCCGCCGCCGATGCTGACAAGTACGAGATTGCGTATGAGTGCTGGGAGGAAATGGAGCTCACTATGGAATCCGGGGAGTCGGTACCCGTTGCCTTCTGGTATTCCGACCCCGCAAAGTACACGCCGGGCATGAAGAAGATTGACCACTTCGAAGAGGGAAAGTTCTACATGTACTCCGTTGAGCTGAGGCTCAAGGGCGACAATACCGTGGCCGATGACTGCAATATGAACGTCAACGGCCATTGGGTGCACCACATCAAGACCGTCAACGGCGTCTTCGCGCCAAACGCTGACAATATGCTGTGCGAGCAGCCGATCGACGAATGGCGGGCCATCGACCTTATCGAGATTAACGGTGCCATGACCACCTTTAAGGCAGGCGACAGGCCGGTCTTTACGGCGAATGTTCCGACGGGCTCCAACTCCCTTCCTCAGTGTGAGTTCTGGACGGGTAGCGACGGCAGCGAAGTGAACTCCGTGGATTTCTGGGATCAGAACATCACGAATCACATCGACGTCTTTAAGCCTGGCGTGACCTATCGCTACGGCATCTACCTCAAGTCCGCGCGCGGCTTCTACTTTACGCCCGACACCAAGCTGGTGATCAACGGCCAGGAGTGCGGCTACCAGGTCGCGGATAGCGTATCCGATGAGGACAGCGGCTGGATCTACACCCTGTGGCTCAACACCGATCTGACCTTTACGCCTGAAGCCACGCCGACTCCCGATCCGCAGCCTACGCCGGATCCCAAGCCGACGCCGCAGCCTGGGGTGAAGCCTGCGGCCAAGCCGGTCGCGACAACTACCACGACCAAGACGGTTGAGAAAACCACGCAGGCCAAGAAGGGCGATGCTGTCCTGGCTACCACGGGGGATACCACCGCGATGACGGTCGCCGCCCTAGGCATCGCCGGCGCAACCGTAGCCGCCGCCGGCCTCGCCGCGACCAAGCGCCGCAAGCATTAGAGCTGGGTGACGGCTCTCGTTCTCGGCCTCAGCAAAATCTCAATCTGTAACACCAAACTGCCCAAAACGGCTCTAGATGTTACAGATTGAGATGAACCGAATGGTCGCCAACCTAACGTCTCTGTAACACGTAGCGGGGAATTTGACCTCTAACTGTTACAGATTGAGACAAAGCGGGGGCGGCTGGAGCAATATCTCGATCTGTAACAACTACAAGGCTCAACAGGGCCTAACTGTTACAGATCGAGACAAACATCGGAATCGGTTCGCCGACCAGACCCCAAACCGCCACAAAGGTGCCTGTCCCCTTTGTGG
>CABUWA010000225.1 GCA_902495085.1 uncultured Collinsella sp.
GCCAGCGGATCCCGCGCGATCAATTGCCTTTATTGAGTATACCGCCCCAAGCGGATACGAGGCCTGTCTTACGCCTCAAGCGCAGCCTTGAACCAACTTGTAATACTCGTGGGGTGCGTGATGGCGGTGCCGACGACAACGGCCCAGGCGCCCGCATCAATCGCGGCGCGGGCCTCCTCGGGCGTGTGCACGCGGCCCTCGCAGATGATGGGAAGACCGGGGAATTCCTCGGTCGCCTGACGCAGAAGCGGCAGATCGGGGCCATCGGCCATGGTGCAGTCGATAGCGGCAACACCATGAGAAAGCGTGGTGGACACCAGGTCGAAGCCCATGTCGACAGCACGACGAATATCCTCGATGGTGGCACAGTCAGCCATCAGGAGCACTCCCTCCTCGTGCAGCGGGCGGAAGGTATCCTCGACCGACTTGCCATCGGGACGTGGGCGATCGGTGGCGTCAATCGCCACGATATCGGCACCCGCAGCAACACAGGCGCGAGCGTGGCGCAGCGTCGGCGTGATGTAAACGCCCTCGTGCCCATCCTTCCACAGGCCGATAACAGGAACCTCACAGCGACCCTTAATGGCGGCAATGTCGGCAAGGCCCTGGCAGCGAATGGCGGCGGCGCCGCCGAGCTCGCAAGCGCGAGACATTTGAGCCATGGTCTCGGGCGTACGAAGCGGCTCGGCCATATACGCCTGAACGCTCACGACGAGCTTGCCCTTCAGGGATTGAATCAAAGGATCGACGGTCATGTTCGACTCAACCTTTCTCAAAACAGCCTTCTGAGACACCGCACCTTGACGTTCAAACCGTCGCTCACGTACCGAAGTACGCTTCGCTCCTCTTTCACGTCAATCTGCGGCACCTCAGAAGGCGCACTTAGTAGTTATGTTTACTTCAACGATGCAAGAAGGTGTTCGGCGGCACCGATGAGCGGAGCATCACCCTCCAGAGAACCGATAAGGATCGGCGTGTCCTGAAGCGGATCGAGCGCCTGGCTGGCATAGCCCTCGTGCACCGAATCCTTCCACGTCTGCGAACGCCAATCGGGACCTTGGTGAATCACGCCACCCGAAAGCACGATGACCTCAGGGTCCAGAATGTTAGCGAGCGAGCCCAAGCTGGCACCCAGCGCAAAGCCGGCGTCATGGATGACCTCGGTCGCCTTTGCGTCGCCCGCACGGCACAGGTCGTTCACGTCGCGACCGACCGAAGGACGGCTGGGGTCGACGCGACCGAAGCGCTCGTCGTACATACGGCCAATCGAGGTGCCCGAGGCTACCGACTCAAGATGGCCAGAACGCCCGCAGGCGCAGGGAATGCCGGCGGCAGCCGAACACTCGATGTGGCCCATATGGCCGGCAGCACCATGGAAGCCCTGCATCACGCGGCCGTTCTCGACATATGCGCCGCCGATGCCCGTACCGATGCCCAGACACAAGACGGAGAACTTGCCCTTGCCGACGCCCCAGTGGGCCTCGCCCAGAGCATGAGCCTGCACGTCGCCCACAACGGCAACGGGAAGACCAAGGTCCTCGCGCAGGCGCGGCCCCAACTGAACGCCGGACCAGCCGGGCATGATCTCGTTGGCATACGCGATGGCGCCCGTCTTGGGATCGACGACGCCTGCGGCACCGATACCGACACCGAGGACCTCGACATCGGGATTCGCCTCAAGAGCGGCCTTGATGGACGCCTCGATACGCTGGAAGACGGCCTCGCCGCCCTCCTGGGCCTCGGTAGGAACCTCGGCCTCAAAAACGGGATGGGGCACGCTGCCGTCAGCCGGGTACTCCATAATGGCGGTCGCGATCTTAGTTCCGCCGATATCGACAGAGCAGACGTACTTGTTCTCCATGTCGTTCTCCTTAGGAGATAAAAACAACTACAGGAAATGCGGTCGGAATTAACCCCGCCGCACGGTAAAGGTTTCCCAGGTGCCCGAGGTTGGGGTGAAAGTGGTCGGGCGTTGACCTAATGGGTCACGCCCGACCACTTGAGCCCCAAGATCGGGTGACTGGGGAAGCTTTACAGGAGACCGTTGTCCTGGAGGACCTTCTTAATCGCCTCGACGTTCTCGCCGGTCATGGCCTTCACCGGGCGCGGCATGGTCGGGCTGTCGAAGATACCCATGAGGTTCATAGCGGTCTTGAAGGCGCCGACGCCACC
>CABUWA010000226.1 GCA_902495085.1 uncultured Collinsella sp.
CGCCTTTACAGGGGCGCTGTCTATGCACAGCGCCCCTTTTCTATGCCAAGGAGGCATGTGCAGTGATTGATTCGGAACAGCTTAAGCAACATATGGTCAAGGCCGTGGAGGAGATTCGCACCACCAATCCGATGGCCGGCTCCATCACCAACACGGTGACGATCGACTTTGTCGCCAACGCGCAGCTCGCTGTGGGTGGATCGGCCGCCATGGTCTATCTTCCCGACGAGGGCGAGGCGCTCGTTGCCGGCGGCGGCGCCATCTATCTCAACATGGGCACGCTCTTCCCCATCTACGAGCAGACGATTCCCCGCGCGGCCAAGGCGGCACACGACGCCGGCAAGCCCTGGGTGCTCGATCCGGTGGGTCTGGGCATCGGCAGTCTGCGCACCCAGTTGGTAAACGAGCTTAAGCAGTACAAGCCCGCCATCGTGCGCGGCAACGCCTCCGAGATCATCGCGCTCGCCGGCCTGTGGGGTCTTGAGGGCGAGGCGGCCGATCTGAGCCGCGTGCGCGGTGTCGATACCACCGACACGGTCGACGCCGCCCGCGATGCCGCCGTGGCGCTCGCCCGCTACACCGGCGGCGCCGTTGTGGTCTCGGGCGAAGTCGACCTGATCACCGACGGCATGACCGTGGCCAAGTCCCACGGCGGCAGCCCGCTCATGTCCAAGATCACCGGTTGCGGCTGCTCGCAAGGCGGTGTGCTGGCTGTGTACGCCTGCGCTGCCGACCCGTTTACGGCCGCCGTCTGCGGCACCGCCGTCTACAACGTTGCCGGCACGCGTGCCGCCGCCGTCGCCGACGCCCCGGCAAGCTTTAAGGTCGCCTTTATCGACGAGCTCTACCGCGCAACCGCCCAGGACATCGCCAACAACCAGCTCGACCTCGAGGAGGCATAGGCCATGTCCGAGCCCGCAACCGATGCCGGCATGAATACGCTCGTCGCCGTGGCCATCGCCCCGTGCGGCACCGGCGATGAGCTGTCCGCCGAGGTCGCCGAGGTCGTGCGCGTCATTCGCGAGAGCGGCCTTCCCAACCGCACCACCTCGATGTTCACCGAGATCGAGGGCGACTGGGACGAGGTCATGCAGGTCGTGCGCGACGCAACCTTTGTGTTGGCGAGCAAGGGCATCCGCACCGAAGTCGTGCTCAAAGCCGATATTCGACCCGGATTTACCGACACCATGACCGGCAAGCTCGAGCGCATGGAAGCTCAGATCAAAAAGCAGGAGGAAACACGATGAGTATCCGCGACAACCTTGATATCTCGGCCTATCTGGTGCTCGGCCCCGAAAACACGCTCGGGCGCCCCGTGGGCGATGTGGTGGCCCAGGCACTCGACGCCGGCTTTACCTGCATCCAGGTGCGCTCCAAGGTGGCAAGCGCCCGCGAGATCATTGCGCTGACCGGCGACGCCGCGCAGGCAATCGCACAGGCCGGCAAGACCGGTCAGGTCGCTTTGCTGATTGACGACCGCCTGGACTGCGTACTCGCCGCGCGCGAGCAGGGCATTGCTGTCGACGGCGTGCACGTGGGTCAGAGCGACATTCCCGTCGAGGTCTGTCGCAAGCTGCTGGGGCCCAACGCCATCGTGGGCCTTTCCGCCCGTTGCGAGGAGATGCTCGAGTACGTCAAGACCGCCGACATGAGCCTAGTCGACTACCTGGGCATCGGCCCACTCCACGAGACCGAGACCAAGCGCGACTGCGGACGCGCGGCCGACGGCTCTATCATCACCAAGAGCTTTGAGGACCTGGCCGCCCTCCACGCGGCAAGCCCCGTGCCCATCGTGGTGGGCGGCGGCGTCAAGACGGCCGACCTGCCACAGCTCAAGGCCACCGGCGTCGACGGCTTTTTCGTGGTGAGCGCCGTCTGCAGCGCCGATGACCCCTACGCCGCGGCCAAGGAGCTCGTCGACACCTGGCAGCAGGCGTAAGTCTAGGCCGAGCAGCTGATTCGCAGCTTCATATCTTCAGCAATGGAAAGCACATCCCAGTTTGAGCCTCCATTCCGGGATGCGCTTTCCGCCGAGATGGCGGCAGCAGCCTCTACCCTGCCAGATATGCCTCCAGTGCCGGCAAGGTCGCCTCCGCATCGCGGCGACCAATCTGGTAGATGCGCTC
>CABUWA010000227.1 GCA_902495085.1 uncultured Collinsella sp.
CAACGACGTGCTGTACAAGGAGGGCCTGGACCTTCTCGTCGTGCCCTCCGCCGAGCTCTCCCGCGGCCGCGGCGGCCCGCGCTGCATGAGCATGCCCTTCTGGCGCGAGGACCTCTAAGGTCTTCAAGGACCCGTACAGGTCTTAATACATACATCTAGCTGCCATTAGATGTCTCCCATTGGGGCGGTGCGGATATTCGCACCGCCCCATTCTTGTATGAGGAACGTCAACTCGATTGGATGACTGCTTTTGTAAGGAGCTTGGCCATGGACATCAAGACGATTGGCGTTGAGGAATGGCTCAACGTTTGGGAGAAAAGTGCCACGTGGGACATCGCCCAGTCGACGATCTCGTCGCTCACCATGGGCGAGCTGCGCGCGCTCGATGAGCAGGACGGCGCCACGTTCTACGAGCGCTTGGACCGCGAGAAGATGAACTACGGCTGGATCGAGGGCTCGCCGGAGTTTAAGGCCGTGGTTGCCAAGCTGTATCGTCGCGAGGTCAATCCCGATCACATTCTGCAGACCAATGGCTGCACGGGCGCTAACCTCAACGCCATCATGGCTGTGGTTGAGCCCGGCGACCATGTTATCGCCGAGTGGCCCACCTACGCGCCGCTCTACGAGATTCCGCGCACGCTGGGCGCCGAGGTCGAGTATTGGGGGCTTCGCGAGGAACTCGGCTGGAAGCCCGATATCGAACAGCTCAAGCGCCTGGTTCGCCCCACCACCAAGCTCATCTGCATCAACAACGCATCGAACCCCATCGGTACGGTGCTCGATGCCGATATGCTCGGCCAGATTGCCGAGATCGCCCGTTCGGTGGGCGCCTACGTGCTGTGTGACGAGGTGTACCTGCCACTTGAGAACACCGAGGCCTTTATGTCGATGGCTGACGTGTACGAGAATGCCATTGTCACCAACTCGTTGTCGAAGACCTATTCGACGCCTGCGGCCCGCGTGGGCTGGGTCGTGGCCGATGAAGAGGTGTCCAACCGCATCCGTACCTATCGCGATTACACCATGATCTGCGGCGGCGTGTTCAACGATGCCCTGGCGACCTATGTGCTTGAGCACAAGGACAAGATCCTTGAGCGCAATCGCAAGATCGTGTTTGGCAACCGCGATATCGCGCAGGCTTGGATCGATACGCAGCACCGCGTTTCCTGGACGGCGCCGCAGGGCGTGTCCACCTCGTTTATCCAGCTTGATATTCCCGAGGACGACGAGGAGTTCTGCAAGCGCCTGCTGTCCGAGAGGGGAGTGCTGCTGGTACCCGGCAGCCGCTTTGAGCTTCCCTGTGGCGCACGCCTGGGCTACTGCGCGAGCGAGGACGTTCTGCGCGAGGGCCTGAGGCTTTTGGGCGAGGCACTGGCGGAGTTCGATCGCTAGGATTCCGATGATCTTCGAGGGCCTTATCTAAATTGGCCGAAGATAATCGAAAACGGACCCGTTTCCCTAGTGAAGCGGGTCCGTTTTTCTATACCGAGAAGTCAAGTTGTTACAAATGGGGCCGTAAAGCGAGCCGGTATCCGCTGGGCCTTATACTGAGTTTCCGGTGAACGGTATCAAGCGTCTGGTAAACGGTAATTTATTTACCAGAAATGAATAGGACAAACTTTTTTCTGAATAAAAATGAAAATGGTTGAGACGCGGTATGAACCGCTAATTCTATTCATAGCTTTAGTGGAAATATGCAATTTGAGGATGGTTTAATAAAGTTAAGTTCCATTTGATTTTAGGATTGAAAACGCGTTTAAGCACGTAAATACGCTTTATTAAGATGAAGTGTGCTATGCGTGAAGTATATGTGTATGCCGTTCACCCCCTATAAAAAACCGTTCGGGGGCAAGGTGGAAGTATGGGCTGATTTTGGATATAAATATGTCGTCAGCAATAACGCCTCACACGGAGGGGCGCTAACGAATCGGCCCTGACAAGGGCCCGAAAGAAAGGTAGGAGGCCATGACGAAAGGTCTGCACGTGCCTTCCGAGATCGGCAAGCTCAGGAAGGTCTGCCTGCACCGTCCCGGCGACGAGCTCCTCAACCTGCCGCCCGA
>CABUWA010000228.1 GCA_902495085.1 uncultured Collinsella sp.
CCTGCTCGACGGCGTGCCCACGCATCTGCCGGCGCTGATGCAGGCTCAGAAGGTGTCGCGCAAGGCGGCTGCCGTGGGCTTTGAGTGGGAGACGGTCCAGGACGTGTGGGACGAGGTTGCCGAGGAACGTGCCGAGTTTGAGGCCGAGGCCCCCGGAACGCCCGAGCGCGAAATGGAGTTTGGCGATCTGCTCTTTGCCCTGGTCAACGTCGCGCGCAAGGAGGGTATCGACGCCGAGAGCGCCCTGCGCGCGAGCACGGCCAAGTTTCGCCGTCGCTGGGCTGCGATGGAGCAGATGGCGGCCGATGCCCACGTGGATCTGGCCGAGCTTTCGACCCACGGCCTCAACGACCTGTGGGATGCCGCAAAGGCGGAGGAGTAAGACTGCGGGAACGACGGGCTGACATGCCTCATCGTTCCCGCTAAATTTTTCGAAAAACAAGTGTATCCCTCGGCTAACTTAGGGCATAATGCAAAAAGTGCGACATGGCTAACTTACGGAGGCACACCGACGGTGCACGGTCAGCCGGTCGCCAAACATTCAACCCGTTTCCAAGTGAGAGGGAGACAACATGAGCGATATTTTGGACGTCTACGGTCGCGAGGTACTCGACAGCCGCGGCAACCCCACCGTCGAGGTCGAGGTCGCGCTCGAGGACGGCAGCTTCGGTCGCGCGATGGTGCCTTCGGGCGCTTCGACCGGCGCTTTCGAAGCTTGCGAGCTGCGCGATGGCGACAAGGGCCGTTATCTGGGCAAGGGCGTCTCTCAGGCCGTCGAGCACGTCAACAACGAGTGCGCCGATGCCGTCGTGGGCCTCGATGCCTTCGACCAGCGCGCCGTCGATGCCGCGTTGATCGCTGCGGACGGTACACCCAACAAGACCAAGCTCGGCGCTAACGCCATTCTGGGCGTGTCGCTGGCCGTCGCCCGCGCCGCTGCCGAGTCGGCGGGTCTTTCGCTGTACCAGTACCTGGGAGGCGTCAACGCTCACCTGCTGCCCACGCCCATGATGAACATCCTCAACGGCGGCGTGCATGCCGACAACAACGTTGACTTCCAGGAGTTCATGATCATGCCCGTGGGTGCTCCGAGCTTTGCCGAGGGCCTGCGCTGGTGCGCCGAGGTCTATCACACCCTCAAGGGCGTGCTGCACGAGGCCGGCCTTGGCGGCGGCGTGGGCGACGAGGGCGGCTTTGCGCCCAACCTCAAGACCAATGCCGAGCCGTTCGAGTACATTACCAAGGCCGTCGAGAAGGCTGGCTTTAAGCCCGGCGTCGACTTCATGTACGCCATGGACCCGGCGTCCACCGAGTTCTACAACGCCGAGACCGGTATGTACGAGCTCAAGGGCGAGGGTGTGGAGTACACGAGCGCTCAGATGGTTGATTACTGGGAGAAGCTCGTCGACACCTATCCCATCATCTCCATCGAGGACGGCATGGCCGAGGAAGACTGGGACGGCTGGGTTGAGCTCACCCGTCGCATTGGCAACAAGGTGCAGCTGGTGGGCGACGACCTGTTCGTTACCAACACCGAGCGCCTCAAGAAGGGCATCGAACTGGGCGCTGCCAACGCGATTCTAGTCAAGGTCAACCAGATCGGCACGCTCACCGAGTCGCTCGAGGCCATCGAAACCGCCAAGGAGGCCGGCTATGCTTGCATCGTGAGCCACCGTTCCGGCGAGACCGAGGACTCCACGATCGCCGACCTGGTCGTGGGCGTCAACGCCGGCCAGATTAAGTCGGGCGCCCCGTGCCGCAGTGATCGCATCGCCAAGTATAACCAGCTCATCCGCATCGAGGACGAGCTCGAGGGCAGCGCGCGCTACGCCGGCAAGTCTGCGTTCTACAACATCCGCTAGACAGATGAGCCTGGCGGGGAGGGGGTGGACTCGGTTCCGCCCCGCCTTGGCCGGATGCCGCAAAGCACTATTGGCGCTGGGCCGTGTGGCTCAGCGCCTTTTTTATGTCGAGCAAAGGCTGGCGAAGGCGGTGCG
>CABUWA010000229.1 GCA_902495085.1 uncultured Collinsella sp.
ACCTTAGCCATCACCTGGTTGAGGTCATCGGTCTTGGTGCCTGTCATCTTTTCGTACAGACCGATTAACAGGCCGCCCAGCAGGCAGACAAAAAACGGGTACGGCAGAAAGCCAAACGGGCCGCTGGCAAGCTCGGGCGAAGCGACGCCCAGCGCGTGCGGAATCTCGGTCCATAGATAGTCGATACCGTGCTCCATCGCAAAAAAGAACAGCCAGACCGCGGCACCTGCGAACGCACCGGTCACGGCAACGCTAACTAAAAACAGCGCGCGGTTTGTGGGTTTGGCAAGGTTGTCCATCGGGTCCTCCCGCGGTCAAAGTCGACATAGTTACGTTTTATTGTAGAGCGGGCGTTGCCCGAACGAGCCAACCATCTGCGCTGCAAACGGCACCATTGGGAGCCATAGTGGGGCAGGCTCAAGACTTATCCGTTGATAATCGAGGCAATCTCGCGCAAATCGTCGGCAAAGTAGATGCCGTGCTGGCGCCTCGGGCTCGAAAGCCCTTTATCAATCATGTGCCCGAGCAGCGCCTTGAGGTCGTTGTAGTAACCGTCCAGGTTATACAGGATGCACGGAGCACTCAGGTGCCCCAACGACACCGCGGACATGACCTCGGCAATCTCCTCAAGCGTGCCCGTCCCGCCGGGAAAGGCGATGAACGCATCGCCGAGCTCGATCATCTTGGCTTTGCGCTCGGCCATATCACTCGTCACGATAAGGTCGTCGATTCCGTCGTGTTGAAACTCTGCCTCGATAAAAAAGCTCGGCTCCACACCCGTCACATGTCCGCCTGCCTCGAGTACGCTATCGGCGAGCGCGCCCATCAGTCCCGATTTGGACCCGCCGTATACGAGCGCGTGTCCGTTGGCGCCAATCCAATTGCCCAGCTCCTGCACCGCGGGCAGAAACGCCGGGTCATTGCCGGCGCTGGCACCCAGATACACGGTGATATTCATATTCAGTCCCCCTCATCGTGATGCGTGGCGCCCGCTCTAGCGTTGGCGGCGCCGATATTCGCGCACGCGGCGCGACAGATCGGCGAGCTGGTCGCGATCGAGCTCTTCCAAATGCTCCAGATCATCCATAAAGCGCGCCATGGTGTCCTTTTGGCGCATCTTGATGAGCGTATTGCAGTAG
Organism: uncultured Collinsella sp.; assembly: GCA_902495085.1. GTDB lineage: Bacteria > Actinomycetota > Coriobacteriia > Coriobacteriales > Coriobacteriaceae > Collinsella. The sequence goes on from CABUWA010000229.1 coordinate 1,140, forward strand.
CTCACCGCAACGCCCGTGAGCATGGCAATGTAAAAAATGCTGATAACGCTCAGGACGACCGTGATGACACGGGCGACCGGCGTTTCGGCCGGAATGTCGCCAAAGCCGATCGTCGATACGGTCTCAAAGCTAAACCAGAGCCCATCGCCAAACGTGAGGGTCGTGGGTTCGGACAGCCAGACGGCCGTCGAACACAGCAGATAGAAGACGAGGAACAGCTCCGTAATGCGCACGAAGCCCGCCTGGCGCAACACGTCAGCAAGCGTCCTGAGCTTTTTCATCGCGACCCTTTCCACGGACAACCAATCACGTTCGCTCGGTATTGTCCCACGCCTCCCCAGCAAACGGAACTAGTCATTGGGGACGTTCTTAAATGACTAGTCAAACAAGAACGTCCCCAATGACTAGTCGTTTAAGAACGTCCCCGATGACTGCCGGGCGGGAGCGTTTAGCGGTACAGCTGCCGACTGGGCAGGCTGAGCTGGTATCCTTATGCGGTATTGTCTCGATTCGTTAGGATTGCATGTGAGAGCTGCCACTGTCCTTCGTTCAGTTATATGTCGCGCCCTGGCCATTGTGCTTGCCGCGCTTGCCGCACTGAGTTCCATCGCGCCTGTCCAGGCTTTTGCCGATGACTCTAGTCAGCCAGTCAAGACGGTCCGCGTCGGCTGGCTCGTCAACAACGAGGGCTTCCAGAACGGCACCCCCGGCGAGCGTCTCTCGGGATGGGGTTACGAGTACCTCCAGACCCTGTCGTACTACACGCCCGGCTGGCGGTACGAATACGTCTCCGGCACCTTCACCGAGCTTATGGACATGCTCGAGGCAGGCGAGATCGACCTCATGCCCAA
>CABUWA010000230.1 GCA_902495085.1 uncultured Collinsella sp.
CCCAAGCTGCTCGAGCTGCCGTGGGCAGGCGTCGTGTGCCTCGCGGGCGGTTACGCCGAACTCGAGGGGCGTATCGTGCGAAATGCAGCCATAAACCCTGGTCTGCTACAGCGCCTCGCCCCCTATCTCGAGCAATCGGGCGAGGTCATTCGCTTTGAGGGCATCGATCGCGTCGTGCGCATGAGTGCAGATGCCCCCGAGACGTACGGCTACGCACGCACCGTGGGCGACGCCGTCACGCAACTTGAGCACTACAACGCCTATAAAATTCTTATGTCCACACCACTTGCCAACCGCATCGCCCAAGATGAAGAGCTTGGACCTCTGCTCTGCCTCAACGAGCTCGAGCTCGAGGTCACAGAAATCTCGCCGCGCGAGTGCACCAAACGGGCCGGAATCAAGGCTGTGCTTGACGCCCTGGGACCAGACCACGGCACCGTATATGGCATTGGCGACGCGAGCAACGACATCGCCCTCATGGAGGCGGTCGATGTTGGCATCGCCATGGGCAACGCGCCGGACTTCCTCAAGGAAAAGGCCGACTACGTAACCGACAGCTTCGACCACGACGGTGTCGTCACCGCGCTCGAACACTTTGGGCTTATCTAGCCGAGCCCCTTGCCGCGTTTGCGACCGCAAGACTCAATCGTCTTCAACCGCCGCGCTCGACGCCCCAATGTGGCAATATGTTGTCTGCATAATGCAACGGTGCAACCTAAGAAAGAATGCGAGAACCCGTGTCCAGTCCGTTTACCAGCTTTTTAGCCCAACACTTTGACCAGATTAACGACTATCTGGCCACGTTCTTTGACGGACAGGCAACTTCCGCCGATATCGAGCGTTACCTGTATACCCCGCTCTCGGCATTTACGGCCAATGCCGGCAAGCGCCACCGCCCGCTCATCTGCATGCTCGCCGCCACCGCGGTAGGCGGCAGCTTTGAGAGCGCCCGCAGCGCCGCGGCGGCCATCGAGCATTTCCAGTCGGGAGCACTTATCCACGACGACATCGCCGATAACGGGCAGCTGCGTCGCGGCAAGCCCTGCATGCACCTTACCGAGGGCACGGGACTTGCCATCAACTGCGGCGACCTAGCGCTCACCATGGTCACCAAGACGGTTCTCGACGACCCCACGCTCGAGGCAGACGTGAAACTCCGCGTGCTCCACGAGCTCACCGAGATGATCGTTCGCACCATCGAGGGCCAGGCGCTCGACTTGGGCTGGGTCCGCGACGGGCGCTTTGACATCTCGGTCGACGATTATCTGGACATGGCGACGCACAAGACCGCGTACTACAGCGGAGCCACGCCACTTGCCGCCGGAGCCATCATTGGCGGAGGCAGCGAGGAGCAGATTGAGGCGCTGCGCGCCTTTGGCCTGCACACGGGCCTTGCCTTCCAGATCCAAGATGATCTGCTCAACTTGATCGGCACCAAGGAGGCCGCCAACAAGGACTTCCGCACCGATATCACCGAGGGCAAGCGCACCCTCGTCGCCGTGCACGCCCTGTCAGACGAGCGTTATCACGACGAGGTCGAGGCGATCCTTTCCTCGGGCACCGAGGACCCCGCGCAACTCGCACGTGCCGTGGAGATCTTCCAGCAGACCGGCTCGATCGATTTCGCCCACGCCTACGCGCTGGACCTGACCGCCAAAGCCAAGGCCGCCATCGAGGACGTTTCGCTCGACCCGCATGCGCGCGAGCTGTTCCTCTCCATGGCAGATTTCTTTGTGGAGCGCCTTAACTAGCGGGGGTTATAAAACCTGTCAGCAGCGTATTTGGGTACAACTTGCTACACTGTTGAATGTATGTTTATGCATCTCTTTGCGTCGTCTATCCGACAGGCGCTCAAATAGTACGAATGACACGCCGAAAGGGGTTCGTTCATGGAACCTATTACAACGGGCATGCAGGGAGCAGCCGTCGAGGACGTGCAGTCTCGTCTCCTGCAGCTCGGCTACACGATTGATGCCACCGAGGTCGCC
>CABUWA010000231.1 GCA_902495085.1 uncultured Collinsella sp.
AGGCGCCCTGCCTCGGCACGGCTGATGCCCGGACGCGCCAACATGGGGTTTGCCGCCACGCCGGCGACGGCATCGTCATTGAGCGCACGGAAAAGCTCCGACATAAACCACGTTTGATACCCTTGCGGATAGTCGCTCCAGGTGCCACCGAGCACGATGAGCTCAATCTTGTCGGTCGCATGCCCCATCTGCGAAAGCGCGGTCAGACGAGCGCTCACCTGCAGATACGGGTCAAAGCAATTTTGCTCTGCACGGGCGCACGCCGGCTCGGCGTGCAGATAACTTTTGGGCATGCGCAGATCGTTGGGGCAAAACAGGCAATCGCCCGAGCACGGCCAGGGCTTGGTAATGACGGTAATGGTCGCTACGCCCGAAGCCGTGCGGCGCGGCTTCATGCGTAGCACCTGCAGCAGTTGGCGTTCCAAATCGGAATCGACATTCCACGCAGCCCACCGAGCCGGCTTCTCACGTTTGACCCGCTGGTAAAACGGCAGCAGACGGCGCTTGGCCAGATCACGCTTGTCGGCACCCTCGCGGCGCGCCTCGGCATGTATCAGTTTGACGAGCGCTTTGTCGTCCACGGTCTCGCCGCGACGCAGAGCCTCGAGTATGTTCAAGATAATCTGTTCCATGCCCCCATTGTAAAGGCAAAGGCGCCGAAGCCAATCTCGGCTTCGACGCCTTCACCAAACAGCGCGTCTATATCTTCGCCTAGGCTTTCGTCTGCCTCACTACTCCGAATCAAACGACATGTCGCCCGAACCGACCTCAAAACGATACGTGGCAGACTTATCGCCGTTATCGAATTCAAGATTCAAAACGGTCTCGCCGTCGTAGCCAAGCGGAAGGAAATCGCTCTCGAAGTCGCCGCTGCCCAAGGTGAGGCTCGCCTTAAAGCCCGTCGAGTTCGGAACCGTCATCTCCACATCGCCCGAGCCCACGCTCACGTCCATCGACTTCGCGGGGGCCTGGTAGAGCTCGAACGTCACATCGCCCGAACCGACCTCGGCATTCAGGGTATCGGTCACGGTACCCGTAAACTCGACGTCTCCCGAGTCCAAAGTCAGGTTGAGGTCATGACACGCAATGCCCGCGACCGTCAGATCACCCGATCCCACATTCGCTGTGATGCCCACCATGTTATCGGCAACATCGCGCGGCAGTTCGACGGTAACCGTGCGGTCAATGGCGCGCTCGTCATCGCAATCGAACTGGCGAATCTTGAGCGTAGAACCCTTGATTTCGGCCAGGTTCTGGGTTGCCGCATCGAAGGCAACGGTCCCCGTTGCCACGCGACCGCTTTCAATTACGCGCACTGGCCCGCCGGAGACGTGTTTGACCTCGACCGTGCCCGACGTCACGTCCAAATCAAGCGATGTGAACGCGTCGGCATCAAACGTTTCGCTCGAAAGCTGTTGAGGCCGAGCGGAATAGTTACCGCTATCCAAAAGATCGTCCTCGTCAAGCGCATCGTCCATACCAGACAAGCCGGATACAACATCGTCGAGATCCCACGGACCATCAAAATGAATCAATGTCCGCGAAACGCCAAAGACAAGCCCAACAATGAGCACAAACGCTCCGATGCCAACACCCAGGCGTACCTTGGATTCATGCGAAAGCTTCATCATTCGTCACCCTCTTTGGCACATGGCTCAGCGGTGGTCGTGGTAGCCACGTCAGCATCGGGTTCCGCAGAAGCATCCTTCCCCTGGGCCTTGATCGCCACCGACGCCGGACCAACCTGAATATCCCCGCGCGCCCAATCACCATCGAGCGCACGCGCCACCCAGTGATAGATGGGAATCGTAAAGAAGATCAGCGCGGCAAAGGGGCCGGCACCAAACAGGAACATCAGCAAAAAGAACAGCAGCCAGCACACGGCCCAATACGGGAACGACTGGAACGGGCCCTTCACCGGAGTCGAGCC
>CABUWA010000232.1 GCA_902495085.1 uncultured Collinsella sp.
CGCAGGTAGCTGATGGCCATCTCGGCCGAACCGCCCGTGGCGAGCATGGGGTCGACAACCAGGCAGATGCGCTGATCGATATCCTTGGGCATCTTGCAGTAATACTCATGCGGCTCGTGAGTAACCTCGTCGCGCTCCATACCGATGTGGCCCACGCGAGCGGAGGGTACCAAGTCGAGGATGCCATCGACCATGCCAAGGCCTGCGCGCAGGATGGGAACGATGGCGAGCTTCTTGCCGGCAAGCTGCTTAAACGTGGCGGTGGTGATGGGAGTCTCGACCTCGACGTCTTCCATGGGCAGGTCGCGCATGGCCTCGTAGCCGTCAAAGAGCGCAAGCTCGCGCACGAGCTGGCGGAACTGGTTGGTGCCAGTGCTCTTGTCGCGCAAGATCGACAGCTTGTGCTGGACGAGTGGGTGATCGACAAGGGTCACACGGGACGTATCGTAGGTGACGGTCATGGGTTGATTGCCCCTTTCGTTGCGGCCGCAAAACGACCTTGCTGACAAGGCGCGAAGCAATGTTGCCGCCGCACGCCATGCATTAGTTTAGCGGTTTGTTATATCGAGCAGCCCATCACAGCCCTACTGTGCGATGCTGAGCGAGCGCCTGACTGCATCACGCCAGCCCGCAAGGTTTTGCTCGCGGCGCTCGGCGGACATGTGGGGAAGGAAGGTCCTAACAATCTGGGCATTTTGCTCCAGTTCTTCCAGGTCTTCCCAATAGCCGACGGCAAGACCCGCCAAGTACGCGGCACCGATTGCCGTGGTCTCCACCGTCTCGCATTGCAGCACGGGGATATCCAGCAGGTCGGCCTGGAATTGCATGATGAACTCGTTGCGTGAGGCGCCGCCATCGACGGACAGGCGCTCAATCGAAAGTCCCACGTCCTGCTCCATGGCGCGCAGCACGTCATAACTCTGGTAGGCCATGGACTCGCAGGCCGCACGCACAATGGTCGCGCGACTCGAGGCACCGGTCAGGCCGCACACGATACCGCGGGCACGCGGGTCCCACCAGGGAGCGCCCAGGCCAGCGAAGGCGGGGACGAAGTAGCAGCCCTCGTTGTCGTTGATCGAAGCGGCGAGTTGCGCGGACTCGCTCACACTCGAGATGATGCCCATGTTGTTGCGCAGCCAGTTCATGGTTGAGCCAGCGGCAAAGATAGAACCCTCGAGCGCATAGCTGATCTTGCCGTCCGCGGCGATACCGATCGTGGAGACCAGACCGTTCTTGGATTCGACGACCTCGTCGCCGGTGTTCATGAGCATAAAGCAACCCGTGCCATAGGTGTTTTTGGTCTGGCCGGGATGGAAGCAGCAGTGGCCGAACAGCGACGCCTGCTGATCGCCCGCCACGCCCATGATGGGCGGCATGTTGGTCATGATGTCGCTCGCGACGCGGCCGTAGTCGCCCGAGCTCCAACGAACCTCGGGCATCATGGAACGTGGAACGTCAAAGAGCGCCAGCAGGTCGTCGTCCCAATCGAGCGTATGGATATTAAAGAGCGCCGTGCGGCTGGCATTGGTGTAGTCGGTGGCAAAGACCTGACTGCCGGTGAGGTTGTAGATGAGCCAGGTATCGATGGTGCCGAACATGAGGTCGCCCGCCACCGCGCTCTCACGCGCACCGTCGACGTTGTCGAGGATCCACTGCACCTTGGAAGCCGAGAAATACGGATCGAGTGTGAGTCCCGTGCGGGAGCGCACCAGTTCTTCTGCGCCCTGCTCGACCAGCTCGTCGATCAGAGGTGCGGTGCGACGGCATTGCCACACGATGGCGTTATAGATGGGTTGGCCGCTTATGCGGTCCCACACCACCGTGGTCTCGCGCTGGTTGGAGATACCGATGGCGGCGATGCGGTCAGAATGGATGCCGCTCTTAAACTGGACCTCCATCATCACGCCGATCTGGCTGGCAAGCACCTCC
>CABUWA010000233.1 GCA_902495085.1 uncultured Collinsella sp.
AAGATGCCGGCCACGTGGTCCTCGAAGATGTTCAGGAAGTTCACGAAAGATCACTCTCCGTATAGGTTCTTTGGTATCCGAGCAAATATAGGCATATCCCAACGATTATAGAGGATAGGATTCCCGCAACCGCCGCCTTGGCGACGACCGCGGCTGCAAGGCCGGCAATTTCCATATGGTGTGCAAGACAGGACGCCGCTGCGCAGCCGATGCCGGTGACAGCGATGGCGGCGATTGCGGCAAGGTTTGAGCCCTGATCGGCACGCTTGGCATGGTCATTGAGCAGCGCAGATGACGCTGCGGCAGTTGCCGCGACCAGCACAAAGGCAGCCCAAAGGAGTGGGTCTCCCAGCGCTGCGGCAACGTTACCGAGCCCCAGTACGCCTCCGGCTGAAAGCGCGACCGTGGCCAGACGGGCAAAAAGCGCGCCCATGCCCGTTGCCGCTGCGGCGCTTGCCGGGCCGAGCCAAAATGACGCGACGCCGGCGGTGACCCCAGCTGCCAGGAAGGTATTGCCGGTCAGACAGCCAAGCGCGAGTGCACAGGTGAGCGCGGCGCTCGCGGCAGCCTCGGTGCGACCCCAGGCGATCCACCAACCGGACATGGCGGCGGCAAAGATCACCGCGACGGGCAACATCGACAGGATGCCCTGTGCCTGCATGGTGGCGTTGGCCATGAGCACCAAAAAGCCCACAGCCGAGATGGCCGAGCCAATCTGGGGGGCCAGGCCAGCCGCCGCTCCGATCGCGATGGCCGCAATGACCAGGCCGGGAAGCGCCGCGACCCCGGCCGTTTGCATCAGCAAAAAGCTAAAGGTGCCGCACGTTAGCGCCGAGATAGTGCGCATGGTGTAGTCGCGCGCATGGCTCCAGCGCGTGCCCGCCCAGCCGAGTGCGGGGTCGACCTCGATGGCGTCGTCCTCGTAGTGCGACGGCTCGATATCGTCGAGTTCCTGCTCGTCATCCGAAAGCTCGCCAACCATTTGCTCCAGGCTGCGACGGCCTTCGCGCACGCTGCCCAGACCGGCAAGGAGTTGGTCGCAAAATGCCTCGATGCTGTTGGGGCGGTCCTGCGGCATGGGGGAGAGCGCGCTCATGAGCGCGGCCTCGGCTCCCGGGGGAAAGTGTGGTATCAGCTCGCTGGGATAGGTGGCGCCGCCGATGATGCGGTCGAGCGAGTCGGCGGGCGTGGCCGCCATAAAGGGAGCGCTGCCGCACAGGCCCTCGTAGATCACACAGGCGAGGGCAAAGACATCGGCGCGCTCGTCGACCGTGCCGGTCTCGATATCGAGCTGCTCGGGTGGCATGTAGCCGATGGTGCCGCCGCGTGAGCCGCCAAAGCCACCGGCGGACGACAGTCGCGCCATGCCAAAGTCGGTGAGCTTTACATTGCCCGAGTGGTCGATGAGCACGTTGGCGGGCTTAATGTCCAGGTGGAGTACGCCATTACTATGGGCGAAGGTGAGTGCCTGGCCCAGGGCATCGGCAATGGCCGCGGCCTCGTCAAAGGTAAGTGAGTGGCCGTCCACGCGGTGCAAAAACTCGGCCAGCGACATGCCATCGACATATTCCATAACCAGGTAGGCATAGGCTGTGTCGTGTGTAAAGTCGATGACCTGCACGATGTTGGGATGTTGAAGCATGGCGGCAGTGTGCGCCTCGCGCAGGACATCCATGATGTCGCTGGCGGGCATGCCGGCGCCGTTGATAAGGGGGATGCGTTTAATGGCGACGCGGCGGCGCAGGTGCGTGTCGCGGCAGATCTCGATGGAGCCAAAACCGCCAGTCGCAAGTGTCTCGAGCGGCTGGTACCGCTTGAGCAGCTCGCGAGAGCTGGTGCCCTCCAAGGGAACGTCCGGCGAGAACCGGGCGGTATGTTGCGAGAAAAGCGGCATGGCCAACCCTCGTGCGTTTAAAGTTCGTTTGCGA
>CABUWA010000234.1 GCA_902495085.1 uncultured Collinsella sp.
GCGACGGGCAATGAGCTGACCGTACTGCGCACCAAAGTCGAGTACGAGGACCTTTGCGGAAGCCTTTTGATCCATGGTTCCCCCTCTTGTTGGCGGGGAGCCGGTGCCCACCCGCGCGAATGAACGAAAATAACTTCCATAGTGTACACGTTATATGGGGTTTCTCGTCCCTCGCAGCCATCAGCGCACGGCAAACGCACGACCTGGGCCCCTGTTTGACGACAATTGAAGTGTTACCAAACGTTACGGATGATGTAATACGTTTGAACATTGGACGCCCTGTGCCACAATACTGCCGAACGATTCCGCCTCTGCGGCGGCAAATACGATAGGAATACCAGCATGAAACGCATCCTTCTCATCGCCACGGGCGGCACCATCGCATCGACCGAGGACGGCAACGGCCTCTCCCCCGCCCTGACCGGTGAGGAGCTCGCCCAGAGCGTCCCCGAGATCTCGGGCCTCTGCGAGCTCGACGTCGTGCAGCCCATGAACATCGACAGCACCAATATGCGCCCCAGTGACTGGATGCGTATCCGCGACGTCATCGTCAAGGGCTATGCCGACCACGACGGCTTCGTGATTCTGCACGGCACCGACACCATGAGCTACACCGCGGCGGCGCTTTCCTATCTGATTCAGGACAGCCCCAAGCCTATCGTGCTCACCGGCTCGCAAAAGCCCATGGGCAATCCCTTTACCGACGCCAAGCTCAACCTGTACCAGAGCCTGCTCTATGCGCTCGACGAGCATTCGCACGATGTGTCGATTGTGTTTGGTGGCGTCGCCATTGCCGGCACGCGCGCCCGCAAGCAACGCACCATGAGCTTTAACGCGTTCATTAGCGTCAATTATCCGCCCATCGCCTATATCCGCAACGACCGCATCGTGCGCAACGGACTCCACGGCACGCATCAGGGCGAAAACCCGGTGCGTTTCTACGACAGCATCGACCCGCGCGTATTTGTACTCAAGCTTACGCCCGGTGTGAACCCGGGTATCCTGGACGCCCTAGCCGATAGCTACGACGCCGTGATTCTGGAGACCTTTGGCATTGGCGGTATCCCCGAGTTTGGCGAGTCCGGCGAGTCATTCCAGGAGGCGATTTTCCGCTGGGTCGATTCGGGCCGTACCGTCGTTATGACCACGCAGGTCCCCGAAGAGGGCCTCGATCTGGGCGTTTATGAGGTCGGCCGCGCTTACGCCGATCATCCGGGCATTCTGCGCGGCGATGACATGACCACCGAGACGCTTGTGGCCAAGACCATGTGGGCACTCGGCCAGTCACGCGATGCCACCGAAATCCAGCGCCTGTTCTACAGCCAAGTCAACCACGACCGCGTCCCGATGGCGTAATCCCTAAGGCAGCTCCACTTATCGCAGCCTTAAACGACAGGTGGTCCCCCTCGGGCCGTGCAAAAATCGGAGTATTCTGCAATTTCTCCTCCGGAGGCATAGAATCGGCCGATTATTAGACGAACTTTTAGGACGAAGGGTCCGTCTAATAAATATTTATTCCTCATTTTTATTTTGCGTGTGGATTATCTACTGTCAAAAAGGCAAAGCCAGCCGCTCGAGCTACCATCTACGGCCGAACTGGTGCTGAATACTCGCGATTTTGCACATCGCAACCAGGGGGACCCGCCCAAAGAGCGTCAAATAGCAGCGGGGAACGCCCTATTCGATACCCTCGAGAAGCTCTGACACCGTCATGCCAAGGGCGGGCGCGATCTTAAATAGAACCTTGAGCGTGAAATTTGCCGTCCCATCTTCGATTCGGTCGAGGTAGGGTCGGCTGATTCCTGTCGCCACACAAAAATCAACCTTGGAGATACCAAGGTCCCTGCGTGTCTCTTCGACCCGCCTGCCAAGAATCTGTTTCGCACGTTCGTCCATGCAGCCGAGTTTGAAATGGAGCCGAACATA
>CABUWA010000235.1 GCA_902495085.1 uncultured Collinsella sp.
CACTAGGCGCACAAAGCGGGCGATTTCCTCGGCGCTGAGCAGCTCGTCGTGCGCGCGGGGCGCCACGCCGTCGGCCGGCATGCAGTAAATGCAGCGGAAATTGCACTTGTCGGTAACGGCAATGCGCAGGTAGTTGATATCGCGGCCAAAGCCGTCATGCTGCACGTGCCCGTCCACGCAGCCCTCCCCTCGCACTGGTCTTTATTCTTCAGGGGATATAATACCGCACGGGAGCATCATGCCGACACCCGTACGACAGGACAGGTCGCTTCGAGCAAAACGGACTTTCCAAGCCCACCCTCAACATACAAACAGTCACAACATTCGATGCTTTTCCCGATTTTGGCAAAAAACGTCGAATGTTGTGATGGTTTGCCTGCCCACAGCACCCCGTAGAAAGGCCAGAACGCCCCTAAAGGCCGCCGTCCCAGTGCCGAATCACGAATTCTCGCAGGTCGTTCTGACGTTTCTGGAACGCTTCGCTTCGGTCGCACTTGAGGCCCATAGCGAGCGCGATGGCGTTCATCGCCCGATGCAATTGCAGCTGGTGGGCAAACTGAGTCCCGGTGAGGACGATCATCCTAAAGCCCAGCGCGCTCAGCACGGTCATACGCTCCGCGTCCGACGCGCTGCGCTGTTTATCAAGATGGTCCGAGCCGTTGTATTCAATCCCCGTACCGCTCGCAGGCGCGTATACGTCGATCTCGAAATACCCGGCCTTTGCGAGATACTTGAACTCGTTGGGAACATCGACCCGATGGTTGAGCTCGATCTTGGCGTATCCCAGCCCGCCCTGGGAACGTTTTGCTACGACCATGATTGCGGTGGCCGTCTCCATGGGCGACCGCGCGCCATCGTGCACGCGCTTGAGCACGGCGGCCGCGCGTATAGCCCCCTGACGAGATCGGTTCTCATTGCAATAAGCAATCAAGTCGGCAACGGTATACCTCTGCCCCATCTCGATATAATCGCCTGTCGACAGATGATTCAAATGGTATCGGGCGCAGATTTCGTAGCCATATTCCAGCTGCTCGGGCTCGCTCATCCACGAACCCGCTTGGACAAAGCACATGGCCTCATCAACCACCAGAAGGCCCTCTGCCACCTCGATAAGATGGCCTGGAGGTACCGGCGCTCCAAACACGTGACACCTAAATCCAGCCGGCGTCGAGCGCTCAAAATCGAAGTTGACGAGCGTGTCGATATGATCGAGCTCTTCCCGTGGAATACCAAGCGAAACCAGATAGTCGGTAACGATCCCAACTGTCGTTGAAGCCCTCAGCCCCTTGGCATCGAGTCCCAATTTGGGCAGGCCCGCGGTCGGCTCCGCCTCGCTAGCAAGCGAGTCCTCATCGTATAGGCTGCTTGCTCGCGAGAGCGGCTCGGACGGGCGCGCCACGTTGTGGTACAGCCAGGCAGTCTTATGGGACAGGACGATCGGCAGGTCCATGAGCCCTCCAATGGAGTCGGATAACCAACCTTATTCCCCTGCCCACGGGTCCGCACACCTTCGCGCGCAAGAAAGCGATTCCACCCGGTCGAGTGGCAGAAAAACCATCACAACATTCGATGCTTTTCCCGATTTTGGCAAAAAACGTCGAATGTTGTGATGGTTTGAGGCGAGGTGAGGGGCGCTAAGCCTACACGGCGCATGCCCGTATTCAATTGGAAATGACCACGCTCGGAGCGTGGCTTTTTTCGCCCCACTGCCAACACAAACCTTGACTCTACAATCGTTGTAGGGTTTTCACTACACTGGTAGCTAAATGAACCAATCCAGAAAGTACCCCACCCATGAAACACGACCTCACACGCGGCAATGTCCTCAAGACCATCGCGGTCTTTGCCCTGCCTTATATGCTCTCGTACTTTTTGCAGATGCTCTACGGCATGGCCGACCTGTACATGATGGGGCAGTTTAGCGG
>CABUWA010000236.1 GCA_902495085.1 uncultured Collinsella sp.
AACGCAGGGACATACTCTTCTTCATCAGTTAAGAAGACATCGCATATGCTCAGGGCGGAAGTGCCCGTGCCCTCGAGCGAGTAAGGCACATAATCGCAGGCGTTTAGGATGCGACGGTGGAGCGCGGTCGCCACCAGCTCGTTATAAGGTTCCTGGTTCAGGTGCGCTCCTGCCTTATGCAGAATTCGACGCCCGCCCTCGCATGTCCAGTACTTTTGAAGATTGCCGTCCGAGGTATTGTCGGGCTTTGCAGCAGCTGCCTTACCCTCCGGGGCGAAGGGTGCAATGGTTAGCGAAACGTCATCAAAAGCATTATTGAAGAAATTGATATCTTCCCACGCGAGACCGGAGCCTTGGGGCCTAATCCAATACTGATCGGATAAGGAGAGGCCGAGATTTCGCTGTACGAGTTCATCGGGAACATCGACTGCGGCTTCTGCAAGCAGGGAGGCTAACCCAATGCGTGCGAGCGGGATACCGCGGCCGCGCCACCAGATGCGGAAGGAGTCGAGCGATATGGGGCTATTAGGGCCAAATACCCCAATAGGGGCGTGGGCGTAATCGATGTCGGCGCCGATGTGGGTAAAGTCTTTTCGCGATGTGCTGTAGACCAGCTGAGCGACTTCGTGCGTGCGGTTCATGAGAGTGAACGCGATCTCGTTCTTACCGTGGCCGCGGCGGGGACGTCCCCCCGTTTTGGTCACGGAGCGGAGTCGCGTGTCGACGCTGTCTTTGTCGATGAGCCATACACCAGAAGCCTTGCGGGCCTCAAGTGCTCCGTTTTTTATGAGCTCCTGCACCCTGCGCGGAGTGATGCCGAGCAGCTCGGCGGCTTCCTTGGTAGTAAGCATCGCGAAACCCTTCGTCGAAACGAATAGTTTTATATAGCCAATTGTAATTAAAACTATTCGTTTCGGCGAATGGTTTTAAAATTGAGGGTAAACCGGCAGTAATGAACGGGCCTGGTACCTGTTGTTGCTGGATTTTGCATATTTATATAACGTCGTGCGGTCTGTTGCGCCTCGTCCGCAATTCCTTTATTCTTAACTGGCTTCGCGTGAAAGCGCCAAGTGTGCCAGTGTGGCGCAACGGTAGCGCAACTGATTTGTAATCAGTGGGTTGCAGGTTCGATTCCTGTCACTGGCTCCATGAGAGTTTCGGGCTCTGTTCCCTTGTGGGACAGGGCCCGTTTCTATTTATGTCGATAAGTCAGCGGGTTTGGCACCGGCTAAGCTTCAGGTCTGTCTCGATCTGTAACACGAAGAAGCTGAAAACCGTTCTTACTGTTACAGAATGAGACGTAAGCGGAGGTCTCTGCGTAATATCTCGACCTGTAACAGATAGGGGAGAAAATAGTCTCTAAATGTTACAGATCGAGACAAAGGGCGGACCGGTCTCAGTCATCCTGGTCGAGCGTGGATTTCCGGACATACGAGCGTGGAAAATCTCCCGTCTAGTGGATGAGCGTGGATAATCTGCCACTTTGGCCTTGGGGGCACATCAAAAGTGGGAGATTATCCACGCTCGATTTCAAATGGGAGAAAATCCACGCTCGGTCGAGCCAGGGAAGCCCGATTGCAGCCTATGTAATAGTGCAAGAGGGTCGTTATCAAAGTTCGTTCCTGCCGGCGTACTCCACCGTGCCAAAGTGTTCCCTCGGGAAATGTCACCAGCGCAGCCGAATCCACCGTCCTTCATATCCAAACTCAACAAAACCGCAGGTCACAGCTATATAGATACGCCCGGCACCGTGTATTTAGAGGTTTTCGTTGACAGCCCCCAAGGTTGCATCGTATTATCTTTTACGTTCGCGGGGGCGGCGGTCCAAAAGACCAAAGGACCTGCGGATACTTGAACGATTGGGAGTTTGCCCGAGTGGTTAATGGGGACGGGCTGTAAACCCGTTGGCTCTGCCTACATAGGT
>CABUWA010000237.1 GCA_902495085.1 uncultured Collinsella sp.
CTCAACCTGTTCCGCGACCAGCTAGACCGCTACGGCGAGATCGACCATACCCAAGACGTCATCGCCCATGCGTTGGAGCTCTCTCCGGCAACGACGCTCATCTACAACGCAGACGACCCTCTGTGTGCCGCAATCGCCGCGCGCGTTCCCAATGCAAGCATCGCCTTTGGCATCGACGGCGCCACCGACACCGAATCCGACCGCATTAGCGACTCGCGTTTTTGCTCACAGTGCAACGCGCCGCTGGAGTATGACTACGTGCAATACGGCCAGCTTGGCGCATACCATTGCCCCTCGTGCGGTTGGGCACGCCCCGCACTGGTCCGCCGTGTGACGGGCGTGAAGCTCGGCTGCGACGGCTACGGCTTCGACCTGGTCTTTGGATCTGCGCCCGACGCGGCTGCCGTACACATCGCCACACGCTACAACGGTCTGTACATGGTCTATAACGTTGCCGCCGCCTTCTTTGCCGCACGCGAGTTGGGCGTGGACACGGCGTTTCTACAGCCTACGCTCGATGCCTACGTCCCCGCCGGCGGACGTATGGGCCGCTGGGAGATCGCCGGCCGTACCGTCGAGGCAAACCTGGCCAAAAATCCCGTGGGCTTCGATCGCCAGATCCAGTCCATTAAAACGGCAGGCGGCAGGCTCTGCGCCTTCTTCCTGAACGACAACGACGCCGACGGCCACGATGTCTCGTGGATCTACGACGTCGACTTCGAGCGCATCGCCGACACACCGGGTCTTGTCGCCTTTGCCGGAGGCACGCGTGCGCACGACATGCAGGTACGCCTCAAGTACGCCGGCATCGATGCCGCGATTATCTCGGACGTCGCGCAGGCAATTGGCGCCGTTGCGGATGAAGCCGCAGGCGACACTTTCTATGCCGTCGCCAACTACACGGCCTTCCCGCCGCTGGTCAAAGAACTCGATGGGCTGAAGGGTGCCGATGCAGCCACGGTTGCTGCCCGCGCTGCAACGTGTGCCGATGGCAGTGCCGTCCCCGTCGGCATCGCGCCAGTCGAGCTTTCGCGCCCGCTGCGCATCGTCTACCTGTACCCCGATGCCCTCAACCTCTACGGCGACGGCGGCAACGTTATCGCCCTCGAGCGTCGCTGCGCCTGGCGCGGCATCCCCGTTCGCGTGGACGAGGTCCGTATGGGCGAGTCACTCGATCTCACCGATGCCGATATCGTCATGATGGGTGGCGGCTCCGACCGCGACCAGCTAGCCGTGGCACACGAGCTGCTCGCCCAAAAAGACAAGGTCGCATCCTATGTTGAGGATGGCGGCTCGCTGCTCGCCATCTGTGGCAGCTATCAGCTGCTCGGCCGTTCGTACTATATGGGCGAGGATCGCATTGAGGGTCTGGGGGTCATTGCCGCCGAAACCGTACGCGGCTCCGACCGCCTGATCGGCAACGTAGCCGTCAAAACCGACCTGGCACCTGAGCCCTTTGTGGGATTCGAGAACCATGGCGGCCGCACGCTTTTGGACGCCGATGCCACGCCGCTCGGAACGTCCGTCGTCACGGGCACCGGCAACAACGGCGACGATGGCTTTGAGGGTCTCATCTACAAGGGCGTCATCGGCACGTACCTGCACGGACCGGCACTGCCCAAGAACCCCGAACTCGCCGACTGGCTCATTACCCACGCCCTCGAGCGCCGTGGCGACGCGCAGGCCACAGCCCTGCTGCCGCTCAAGCCCCTCGACGACACCTACGAGCGCGCCGCCCACGACGCAGCCATGAAGCTCCTCCCCTAGCACCTAACCACCACAAAGGGGACAGGCACCTTTGTGGTGGTTTTCCAGTTTGCCAACGATATACGCGCCGGCAAAAAAGTCTGCTATACTCTTTCCCGCTGTCCCCATCGTCTAGCGGCCAAGGACGCCACCCTTTCAAGGTGGATA
>CABUWA010000238.1 GCA_902495085.1 uncultured Collinsella sp.
CTTTGGCGACGCAGGCCCCGACGGAAAGATTACGCGCTTGCTCGATTGGACCGAGTGTCCCGGCGACGTGGCCGATCCCTGGTACACCGGCAATTTCGATGCCACGTACCGCGACGTACTCGCCGGCTGCACGTCCATGCTCGAGCAGCTGTAGGCAAGCGAGGCCGCGGGCCACGCCTTCGGCGCGAAACGAGCGTGGATAATCTCCCACATGAAAAACGAGCGTGGAAAATCTCCCACTTTGAGCGTTCAAGTGCGCCCTAAACGGGAGAAAATCCACGCTCATTATCTCGGTGGGAGAAAATCCACGCTCGACTACTTGTCGACGATCTCGGCAAGCCAGACGTTCAGCGTATCGACTTCGGGGCAGCAGAACTTTGCCGTGCCGGGCTCGTTTCCAGGCACGGTCCCGCCATAGCGCAGGATATCGATATAGGGAAAGCCCACGTGGCAGGCCATGGCGCACATCTTGCCGCGATCTCGGTCAAAGTCAAAGACGTCGCCCGGCTTGTGACCGTGGTGGCAGCGGCACGCACCCAGCTGGTCCACGCAGCTCACGCGGATGCGCGGACGCTTGCCACGCGGCGCGCCGAGCGGCTTGTTCTCGCCCGCAGGCTTGATGCCGCCCTCGCCGGCGTTACTCATGGTCAATCACATCCAGGCAGGCCTCGATGGGAAGGCCAGCCGACTTGTCCTCTTGGCCGGCATTGCGCTCGATAAGCTCAGCCACCACACGCATGGCATCGGACGTCGCGCGCTGCAGACTCCAACCTGCCATAACGCGGCCGACGAGCACCGCCGAGAACGTGTCGCCCGTGCCCGGGAAGTAGACCGGAATGAGCTCAAAGGGAATCGTAAAGTACTCCCCCGCCACATGGTCGTAACCGATAACCGCGTTCGTGCCATTGACTACGGCGCTCGTAATGACCACAGACTTGGCACCCAGCTCACGCACGGCGTCCACAAGGGCGCGGGCCTCATCGGGCGTAATTTGCTCGGCGATAGGCCTATCGGCAAGCAGGCACGCCTCGGTATAGTTGGGCACCGCGTAGTCTGCGCACTCCAGCAGATGCCGCATAAGGCCAATCGTGGACTCGGGCACGCCCGCATAGAGCTTGCCGTTGTCGCCCATGATGGGGTCGACGAACACCTTGGTGCCCTTTTGCGCACGGCGGTGGCAAAAGTCCGAGATGATGCGCGTCTCTTCCTCGGTCACGATAAAGCCGGTCGAGATGGCGTCGAACTCAAAGCCGAGCTCCTCCCAGATGGCGAGGCTTTGGCGCACGTACTCGGTGGTGTCGTGGATGTAGAACTTGGGGTAGTTGAGCGTGTCGGAAACGAGCGCCGTCGGCAGATTATGGATACGGTAGCCCATGTGCGACAGCACCGGCAGCATGGCGGAAAGTGCGACCTTGCCGTAGCCGCACATATCGTTGATCAGCAGCAGCTGAGTGTTCTTCATGAGGGTCTCCCTTGGTTCGGGCGCGGCGCAGCAGCGCCACAGTGCGACTAAGTGTAGCGCAGGGGACGTTGCGAGCGGAGTCGAGCGGCACGAAGGGCAAATTGTTGCGGAAAGGTTTCGGAAACGAGGGGCTAGCTTGCTTCATTGCGGCTCATTTGCCGCCACTTATTCAGTGCCATTTCAAAACTATGCCGGATTACGGGGCTGAACCTGAATGAGCCAACCACACCCCCTATTTTCAAATCATAGCGAGCCTTCTACCTGCGGTTTTCTTTTTACCAATTTCGGCATGGTCGGCAATCCGTCTTTCAGCCCCGTAATCCGGCATAGTTTTTAAGTTAGTCGTTGGGGACGTTCTTAAATGACTAGGCAAACAAGAACGTCCCCAACGACTATCATGCCGCCGAAGTTGAAAGGCAGATTGCCGCTCTGGCGGGTTTGCAGC
>CABUWA010000239.1 GCA_902495085.1 uncultured Collinsella sp.
ACGCGCTCGACGCGGGGCTGCCCGTCGATCAGATCACCTATATCAACGGCACCGTTTACCGCACGGGTTCGCTCGACGAGGTCTACGACTACGACCTGCTGCCCAGCTGGGACGACCTTACCGCCGACAAGCTCAACTACGCCCGCAGCTTTAACGTGCAGCAGCAAAATATGGACCCTATCACCGGCCATCGCTTGGTAGAGCCATATCCCAACAGCGTGTACGTGGTGCAGAACCCGCCGTCGGCAACACTCACCACCGACGAGATGGACGAGGTTGCCGAACTCCCCTACGCACGCGATTGGCATCCCGACTACGACGCGGCAGGCGGCGTGCCGGCCTTTGCCGAGATCAAGTTTTCCATTAGCTCCAACCGCGGCTGTTTTGGCGAGTGCTCGTTTTGCGCGCTCACCTTCCACCAGGGCCGCGTGTTGCAGATGCGCAGCCACGACTCGATCATGCGCGAGGCCGAGCTGCTCACGCGCGATCCCGAGTTTAAGGGCTACATCAACGACGTGGGCGGACCGACGGCAAACTTTAGCCGCCCGGCCTGCGACAAGCAGCTCAAGCACGGCGTGTGCAAGAACAAGCGCTGCCTGTGGCCGAACGTGTGCAAGAACATGGTGGTCGACGAGAGCGGCTACACGCAGCTGCTACGCGACCTGCGCCAGCTGCCGGGCGTCAAGAAGGTCTTCGTCCGCAGCGGCATCCGTTTTGACTACACTATGGCCGATGCCTCGGACGAGTTTTTGCGCGAGCTGCTGGAGCACCATGTCTCGGGCCAGCTACGCGTGGCGCCCGAGCATGTGAGCGACGCGGTGCTCTCCGTGATGGGCAAGCCGAGCCGCGCCGTCTACGATGCGTTCTGTCGTAAATTTGAACGCTTGAACCGCGAATACGGACTCAAGCAGTACGTGGTGCCGTATCTGATCTCGAGCCACCCCGGTTCGACGATGAAGGAAGCCGTGGACCTTGCCGAGGCCGTGCGCGACATGGGCTACATGCCCGAGCAGGTGCAGGACTTCTACCCCACACCGTCCACTATGTCGACCTGCATGTACTACACCGGCGTGGATCCGCGCACTATGCAGCCGATCTACGTGGCACGCGACCCGCACGAAAAGGCCATGCAGCGTGCGCTCATCCAATACCGCAAGCCCGAGAACTACAAGCTTGTGCGTGAGGCGCTGGAAAAGGCCGGCCGCCGAGATCTAATCGGCTACACCAAGCATTGCCTGATCCGTCCCGTACCGCCGCGCCCGGGCGAGACGCCTGCTAGCGGCGGACATGGGACCGGCAAGAAGGGCGGCAAGGCCCACGGTGGCGCCGCCGGCAAGGGACCCAAAGGCAGCAAGGGCCACGGCGGCATGTCCCGCGCGCAGAACACCGCGGGCCGCAACCGTGCGGCCCAGGGGCGTCAGGGCGCCAACGGCGGCGGACGCCGCAACTAGGGCAGCGGTGCGCTCGCTGCGTCCATCCCACACGCGTGGTGCAGCGAGCGCATTGCCTCAACGAGGATGACACCGGCGATAGCGACCGTAATTGCCACGTCGAACGGCGTGTTCACAAACCAGAGTAACGTCATGAGATAAGACCCGGCGTTAAAGGCAAAATGCAGCAGGATCGTGTAGCGGAGCTTTCCGGTGGTCACGAGCACCCAGCCAAAGACCAGGCCGGCGGCACCCGCGTAGCAACCTTGCACCCAATTCATGTGCATAAAGCCGAAGATTGCCGCCTGCAGCACAATCGCCGCGGCGATACCCCACGTGCTTGGGGCCGCCCAGGGCACCATGGCGCCGTCCTGCGCGCTCGCACGACGCCGGCGCTTCCAAAGTGGGCGGCACTGCGGATTAAACGCTCGGAGCGAAAACTC
>CABUWA010000240.1 GCA_902495085.1 uncultured Collinsella sp.
GGCGAGGGCGAGGACTTTGACGGCATCATCGACCTGGTGCGCATGAAGGCGCGCCATTGCAACGGCACCGAAGCCGTTGAGTCGGAGATTCCCGAGGAGTATCGTGCCCAGGCCGAGGAGGCCCATGACCATCTGTGCGAGCTGGTGGCCGAGGCCGACGATGAGCTGATGATGAAGTACCTGGAAGGCGAGGAGACGCTGACGCAGGAGGAGCTTGAGGGCTTGCTGTCGAAGGCGATTGCCGAGCGCATCTTTGTGCCGGTCTTTGCGGGCGATTGCATTAAGGAGCAGGGCGTCAACTCGCTGATGGACGACATCGCGACGTACTTCCCGGCGCCGACCGACTACGGCGAGATGCCGCTCATCGACGGTGATTCGCTCAAAATCTCGAGCGACGATGACCGTCCGGTGGCGTTTGTGTTTAAGACGTTGGCCGATCCGCAGCAGGGTCGCATCAGCTTTATCAAGGTGCTGACGGGTACGCTTGAGCCGGGTCTTGAGCTGATCAACGCGCGTACCCGCAAGGGCGACCGTCTGGCTCACCTGTATGTGATGTGCGGCCGCGATATGACCGAGGTCGGTCACGCCTATGCCGGCGACATCATCGTGGCGCCCAAGCTGGCTGCCGAGACGGGCGACACGCTCTCGATTACCGGTAAGGTCGAGGCCGCGGCGTTTAAGTTTCCCAACTCGCAGTACCGCATTGCCATCGAGGCCGAGAACCGCGGCGACGAAGAGAAGCTCTACACGTTTATCGAGAAGGCCTGCAAGGCCGATCCGACCATGAGCATCGACCGCGACGAGGAGACCGGCCAGACCATCATCTCCGCCGTGGGTGAGGCGCAGGTTTCGGTGCTGCTCAACCGTCTGGAGGATCGCACCAAGGTCGTGGCCAAGAGCGTGCCGATCCGCATTCCATATCGCGAGACCATCCGCCGCACGGCGAGTGCCCAGGGCCGCCACAAGAAGCAGACTGGCGGTGCCGGTCAGTATGGCGACTGCTGGCTGCGCGTTGAGCCACTCATTGGGCCCGACGGCACGAGCGATGGCTATGAGTTTGTGGACGAGGTCGTAGGCGGCCGTATTCCGCGCTCGCTGATCCCCGCCGTGGACAAGGGCGTCCAGGAGACCATGAAGGACGGCATCATTGCCGGCTACCCGCTCACGGGCATTCGCGTGGCTGTGTATGACGGCTCGTATCACAGCGTCGACTCCAACGAGATGGCATTCCGCGCGGCGGCTCGCATCGGCCTGCGCAAGGCGTGTGCCGATGCCGACCCGGTGGTGCTAGAGCCCATCGAGGAAATCACGGTGACTATTCCCGAGAGCTACGCCGGCGCCGTGATGGGCGACATCTCGGCATCGCGCGGTCGCGTGACGGGCATGGAGACCGATGAGCGCGGCGACACCGTGGTCATCGCCCAGGCACCTCTCGCCGAGCTGACGGATTACTCGACGCGCCTGCGCTCTATCACGCGCGGCACGGGCGACTTTACCATGAAGCCTGCTGGCTACGAGCAGGTTCCCTATGACGTTCAGGCCAAGCTGGTCGAGCGCTATGAGGAGGGTCGCGCCAAGTAGCGTGGGGCTTTGTCTGCAACATGCATGCCGATACAAGGGCCGCTCTGGGCAATCCAGGGCGGCCCTTTTTGATCCCTGGGGGATGGAGGAAAACGGATCATTTTAGGTTTTGGGGCAGCTTGGTCGGCCTAGTCTCCCGAGGCCTGATTGCGGCCGGTGGCGTAGTCGATCTGCACGTGCGGCTGCAGGTTGTAGCAGTACACGTGGAAGCAGAGGGTCTTGCCGTGGTCCTCGACCGATTGCGCCTCAAGGCGCACGCCGCGGCA
>CABUWA010000241.1 GCA_902495085.1 uncultured Collinsella sp.
GACGCCCAGACCCTCCAGGACATCCTGGACGGCATCATGCCCGGCATGCTCGGCATGATCGCCTTCTGGCTGTACTACTGGCTGCTGTCCAAGAAGATCAACCCCATGGTGCTGATCGTTGCCACCATGGTCGTGGGCATCATCGGCGCGTTCTTCGGCGTGCTGGCGTAAGGGCCCGGCTGCATAGATTTTCGTTGCAACCTGGAAAGGGGATGGAGCAGGCCTATGCCCTCCATCCCCTTTTTGTATAGAAGGAGTTCGTATGTTCGCGAAGGATCGCGAAGCAATGCGCCTGACGCCGGCGGAGGTCAGGCTGATTCTTATTGAGTCCCTGCAGTGGTGCGCCAACAACGCGGTCTACTTTTTGGGGCTTATCGGTGCGGCCACGTATGATCTGGCCGGCACGGCCTTTTTGGTTGCCGCCATTACGCTCGTGCGCAATCTTATGACGTCGGCGGGCAATATGGTGTCGGGTTCGGTCATCGATCGCTTTGGACCGCGCCGGACGTCGTTTGTGACGTGCGTGATTACGGCTGTGCTATCGCTTGGCGTGGGGTTGGCGCCGCTGTCTGTCCCCGGGCTTGTGTTTGCCGCGTGCGTCTTGGGGCTTGCGGGCGGCTTTATCAACACCTGCACGCATGCGTTTCCGGGATACCTGGAGTCGACCACCGAGGGCCGTACCCGCGTGAACGGTCTCATGGTGTTCTACAGCAATATCGCCTATACCGCTGGCCCGCTGCTCGGCGGTGCCATCGTGAGCTGTTTTGCCACGCAATCGGTCTATCTGCTCATGGCGGGCATGATGGGCGTGGCGGCCGTGCTCTCCTTGGGCTGTCACGAGTGCGTTGTTCCCGCAAAAGGGGAAAAGCCGAAGGGCGGTATTCTGGGCGGCATGGCCGAGGGTGCGCGACTTACGTTTCGCGACCACGACCTGCGCCTCATCTTTATCTCGGGCTTTTTGGGATTCTTTGCGTTTGGCGCGTTTGATTCGCTTGAGTCGTTGTTCTATCGCGATGTGCTCAACGTGGATATCGTCTGGCTGGGCTGGCTGTCCTCGGTCGTGGGCCTCACTTCCTCGGTGGGCGCGTTCATCCTGACCAAGCTTTCTGCTCGCCATGTCAACCTACGATTGCTGCTCGGCGCGCTCATGGCCGTGGGCATTGGGTCCATGGTGTACGTGGGTACCGATATGCTGGGGGTCGCGATTGTCGGTCAGGCGATTAACGGTCTGGCCTGGGGATTCCTGGAACCGCTGCAGATGATCTTGATTCAGGAGCGCGCCGACATCAAATACCTGGGTCGCATTACCGGCTTTGTGCGCTTTGGCCTGATGAGCGCCGGCGTGGTGCCGCTGCTGGCGGCTCCGTTTTTGGCGGAGGCTTTGGGCGTCCAGACGGTACTGTTTGGAGCATCGACCATTATTGCGCTGGTAGGAACGCTGTTCTTTGTCACACAAGGGAGACGCCGGGAGCGTTAGCTATACATCAAATTCTAATTTAATACCACTCACCAGAGAATTTCGACCGTTCACCGAGGATTGGAACAGATTGAAAAGTGGTATTAAAAACACGTTGGGTGTATGTCTATAATTGGTATCGAAAAGAAACGCGATGTATAGATTCGCGTGCAGGACAGAAAGGAAAAGCCATGAAGGAAACCGAGAAGATCGAGATCATGCACTTTAGCCAGGAGGGCTACGTCGAGGACGGCAAGAACGTCTACGAGGCCGGCAAGAAGATGACCGCGCTCGCCGACAAGGTCGCCGACGAGGGCTACGACGCCGTGTTCCTGATGGGCGTCGGCGGCACCTGGGACGAGCTCATGCAGCTCGAGTACCTCATGAAC
>CABUWA010000242.1 GCA_902495085.1 uncultured Collinsella sp.
ACGGCAAGCACCGCGCCCTGGTAGTTGTGCAGGAAGTGCTCGAGCCACAGGATCGACTCGGCGTCCAGGTGGTTCGTGGGCTCGTCGAGCAGCAGCAGGTCGGGAGCCTCGAGCAGCAGCTTGCACAGGGCCACGCGGCGGCGCTCGCCGCCGGAAAGTACGTTGACCGGCATGTCGGAATCGGGCAGCTGCAGGGCGTCCATGGCCTGGCCGAGCTTGGAATCGATATCCCAGCCGTCGGCGGCGTCGATCTCGTCCTGGAGCTTGCCCATCTCGGCCATAAGGGCGTCCATGTCGCAATCCGGGTCGCACATCTCCTCGCCAATCTTGTTGAAGCGATCGACCTTGGCGATCATGTCGCCAAACGCCATGCGCACGTTCTCGATGACGGTCTTGTTGTCGTCGAGCGGCGGCTCCTGCTGCAGGATGCCCACGGTGTAGCCGGGGGTGAGCCTGGCATCGCCGTTGGAGACCTCCTCGATGCCGGCCATGATCTTGAGCAGGGTCGACTTGCCCATACCGTTGGGGCCCACGACGCCGATCTTGGCACCGGGGTAGAAGCTCAGGGTCACGTCGTCAAGGATTACCTTGTCGCCATGGGCCTTGCGAGCCTGATACATCTGGTAGATAAACTCCGCCATATGTCTGTTCTATCCTTTCTACCTGCTGTTTCCCTATTCTTGATTCGCTTTAGTGGAAACGAAATGAGGGAACCAGCTCTGAAACGTAACGAAAAAGGGGCATGGTTGCCCACACCCCCTAATACTACCTGGGAAAAGTCCCCCGGAACATACTATGAACTGCGTACGCTAGTTTTCCGCAACCTTAACGAGCGGCTCGCTGCGATTTGCGCCACAACAGATACGAGTAGACGTAGACGGCTCCGACCGAACCAAACGCCAGAACCGCAATCACTGCGGCGACGACTTCACTCGAAAGCACCGCACCTGCCACGCCCATCGCAATCAGGCCAACACCCAGCACCATAAAGCAGGCACCGCCAAAGCGCTGCGTACGGCGCCAGTTCTCGGGATCGGCAAGCGCCCAAGGCGTCTTGATACCGAGCGTATAGTTCTGCTTCACACGCGGCAAGTAGTTGCCTACGCCGATGAACAGCAAACCGATAGCACCGGAAATCAGCACGTTGACCGAACCGACCGCCGGCACCACGCCCCAGACCGTAAGCTCACCCAACCAGCTTACGGCGCACATAAACAAGGTAAAGGCGATTACGAAGCCCTGATAGAACTTGCCCGAGGTTCGATATGCCTCACCTTTGGGATCGATGCGCGGCACCACGCGGAACATTGCGAGAAGCACCAGAGGCAGCACACCGAGCGCGGAGGCCATCCAGCTGGGACCCCAACCGTCGACGGCGCCGTTCGCGCCCCAGTGCGTGGGAATCTGCCCAGGCAAGCTCGGCATCACCATGAGGTGCGCTACGACATTGGCGACGCACAGAGCGACCAGCGCAATCCACACGCGCGACGATACCCCCGTGGGGTGAATGCCCTTGTTTTCGTTATTCATCCTTATCACCTTCCGTGTTTGTAAAGCCCATAAACCAGCCAATTAAATCCTGCATGACGGTGGTGTTTAAGCTGTATACGATGTTTTGGCCATGGCGCTCGTCGGTCACCAACCCGGCGTTTTTGAGCATCGCCAAGTGATGGCTCAGCGACGGCTTACTGATATCGAAATGCTCGGCAAGCTCCCCCGCCGTGCAATTGCCCTCGCGCAGCAACTCCAAAATGCGCCGTCGCGTTGGATCGGCAAGCGCCTTAAAACCCTCTCCCGGCATAAGACCTCCTCTCATCATCTCTCATGACG
>CABUWA010000243.1 GCA_902495085.1 uncultured Collinsella sp.
ACGACCATGTCGCCGGCCTTGCTGCGCTCGCCCACGATCATGCCCTCGTAGCACTCGGTGCCCGGCTCAACGAACAGCTGGCCGCGCTCCTGCAGCGTACCCAGAGCGTAGGCAACGGCCTTCTCGGTGGTCATGGAAATCATGGCGCCGTTCTGGCGGTTACCGATCTCGCCGGCGTAGGGGCCGTACTCCAGGAAGGTATGGTAGAACACGCCCTCGCCGTGGGTGACGTTCATAATGCGGTTCTTAAGACCCATGATGCCGCGGGTCGGGATCTTAAACTCAAGGTGCGTCACGATGCCCGAGGTATCCATGCTCGTCATGATGCCGCCAGAGGTGCCGAAGACCTCAACGACCTTGCCCGAGTACTCGTCCGGGCACTCAACAACGGCCTGCTCGACAGGCTCCAGCTTGTTACCGTTCTCGTCCTTCTTAAACAGAACGCGGGGACGACCGACCTGGAACTCGAAGCCCTCGCGGCGCATGGACTCCATCAGGACGGACAGGTGCAGAATGCCGCGGCCAGAGACCTCGACGCCGCTCTTGTCCTCGAGCTCCTCGATCTTCATGGTCACGTTGTTCTCAGCCTCGTTGAACAGGCGCTCCTTGAGCTGACGGGCACCCACGATGTCGCCGTCACGGCCGACGAGCGGGGAGGTCGAGGCCTCAAAGACGATGGACAGGGTCGGCGGGTCGATCTCGATGGGCTCAAGCTCGACGGGGTTCTCGGGGTCGGTGTAGACATCGCCGATATCGGTGCGGTCAATACCCACGACAGCAGCGATATCGCCGGCACCGACTTCCTGGCACTCGGTGCGGCCCAGGTAGTCGAAGGTAAAGAGCTGCTTGACGGTAGCGGTAGCGCTGGAGCCGTCGTTCTTCACAACCAGAATCTGGTCGCCCTGGTGAATGGTACCGGAATACACGCGACCGATGCCGATGCGGCCAACGAAGTTGGAGTGGTCGATGGTCACGCACTGCATGGCCAGCGGGGCGTTCTCGTCAACCTCGGGCGCGGGCATGTCGTCGATGATCATATCGAGCAGCGGATACATGTCCATGTTGCCGTCGTTGGGGTCAAGGCGGGCAAAGCCATTCATGGCGCTGGCGTAGACCACGTGCTCCATGGCGAACTCGAGCTGGTCGTCGGTGGCGCCCAGGTCGGCCATAAGATCGAGGCAGTCGTTGTAGGCCTTCTCGGGGTTGGCGCCCGGACGGTCGATCTTGTTGATGACGATCATGATCTTGAGGCCGGTGTCGATAGCGTGACGCAGCACGAAGCGGGTCTGGGGCATGGGGCCCTCAAAGGCGTCGACCAGCAGCAGGGCGCCGTCGGCCATACGCAGCACGCGCTCGACCTCGCCGCCAAAGTCGGCGTGGCCCGGGGTGTCGATGACGTTGATCTTGACGTCCTTATACTCGATAGAGATGTTCTTGGCGAGAATCGTAATGCCGCGCTCGCGCTCCTGGTCGTTGGAATCCAGGACGCGGTCCTCGACCTGCTGGTTGGCACGGAAGGCGTCCGTGGCACGCAGGAGCTTATCGACCATCGTCGTCTTGCCGTGGTCGACGTGGGCGATGATGGCGATGTTCCTCAGATTGTCTACGCGCATGTAGTTCCCCTATCTTCTATCCATATACAAACGGCACGCGTATGCGGCCCGCCCAGCGATACAACGCTCAGCGGGAATATTGAGCCTTTTACCGAAAACTCGTTTATTTTAGCGATTTTAGATGAGAGGGGTTTCCTCACCTGCAGGTTCAGGGTCGCTCCACATAAAACCATCGCCGGCGCCCATGCCCTCATACAGCACATATGCCGAAAA
>CABUWA010000244.1 GCA_902495085.1 uncultured Collinsella sp.
GACTTGCGGCCGCGCAGCGTGAGCGTGGAGCCCGGGGTATCGGTGAACATGATGGCGTCGTTATCGAAGCTGCGGTGCGTGATGGGCAGCACGTCCGAGTTATCGGGAGCCTTGTAGCTGCCCTCGAACGTCATAAGACCGTCGGGCGTGATGATGGGAGCCTCGTTAGTCCAAGCCTCGGTAAACGCCAGCTCGTAATCCTCGAATGCCTCGTCCTCGGCACCGGGAGCCGGTACGTTAAACGCAGGGTGGCCGCCCACCGAGAACGGCAGGTCCACGTCGCCGGTATTGGTGACGGCAAAGGTCTGGGTAAGTGTGGCGTCACCAGTCAGGGCATAGGTCATGTTGAGCTTAAAGTGGAACGGAAAGGCCTTGAGCGACTCGGACGTGTCGGTGATCTCGTACGTTACCGAGGAGCCGTCCTCCGAAACCTCGACCAGCTTGTGCTCGACGATGCGCGCGAGGCCGTGGCGCGGCATCTCGCAGGTGCCAGCCGCAGACGTCGCCGTGTTGTTGCGCAGCGAGCCCACAATGGGGAACAGGATGGGCGCGTGCTTGCCCCAAAAGGCGGGGTCGCCCTGCCACAGATACTCGTTGCCGTTGAGGGCAAGGCTCGTGAGCTGGGCGCCCATGGAATCGATGGCCGCGGTGAGGCCGCCGCGCTTGATGGTAGTGACGGTAGACATGCTACTTCCTCCAAAAGTAAACAATAGTGTCGAGGGCTATTGTCCCACTCTTGGCGGCGGGACGGGACGGCAGGCGATTATTGAGTAGCCATAGCGGAATGAGCGGCGAGCGCCTACTGGGTATCCACGTAAAGGTCGAACCCGCCCTGCGGTGTGGTGTCAACCGTATCGGGCGCCTGTGAGTTAAAGCTCACGGGGACCATGCGCTTTGAGGCGCGGAAGCGCGTGCCGTCGGTGGCGACGGGCGGCTCATCGACGGTGAGCTCGTAGTCGCCGGGCTTAAGTTCGATGCCGTCACCAGCGGAATTGACGTATTGATACTCGTCAATCGTCTGCCCTTTGAGCGTGCGCCCCACGATGTGGATGAGCATTTGGCTGTCGCCGCGCGCGGTGTCCCACGTCGCGCCGTCCTTGACCTCGACCGACACATGTACCGAGCGCGTGCGGCCGAGCGATTGCTCGACAGACATCTCGACCTTGGCGGCGTCTTTTCGCTGTTGTTCGACATGGCTCCAGACGTTTCCAATTACCGAGCATGCGATAACGCCGGCCATGAAGGCGATAAGGATGGGGCCGAGCGGCGAGCGACGTCCTGCATCTTCCTCGCGAGACAGATCGAGACGACGTGTGGGCGCGGGTGCCTGGGCACCCTGCGAGGGCACGTCGAGAATACTGAAGGATGCCGTGCTGTCGGGATCGATGGTGTGACGCGGCTGTGGGGTCTTTGCCGGCGAGATCGACATGTCGGCTGGCTCGCCGAGCGTGGCCGTAGCGTCGGCCTTGGCCTCGTCTGCCTCGGCCTGGGCCCAAGCTTGTTCGAAGGTCAGGGGCTCGACGGGGTCGAGGGCGGCGTCCGAGTCGGCGGCGACGTCGTTGCCGGTCTCGCCCTCGTCGCTCGACACGTCACGCGGCATGGGCTCGTCCCACTCCTCGTCCGGAGCCTCACCCTCGCTATACCACCATTCAAAGTTATCGATATCCATACGGGGCGCCCCTTAGGCCTCGCAAATAAACACTCGCTAGTCTTATACCCCCAGACGACACCGAAGCTCACCCGCGCCGGACACGAAAACCGTCACAACATTCGAC
>CABUWA010000245.1 GCA_902495085.1 uncultured Collinsella sp.
CCCCGATAGGATGTTCCGTCAAGCAATGCACATGCCAACCAAGGGAGCAACCATGGCAGAACAGACCAGCAAGGCCGATCGCGTCAAACTCAATCGCGAGCTCGCGCAGATGCTCAAGGGCGGCGTCATCATGGACGTCACCACGCCCGAGCAGGCACGCATCGCCGAGGAGGCGGGGGCCTGCGCCGTCATGGCACTCGAGCGCATTCCGGCCGACATCCGCGCCGCAGGCGGCGTCTCGCGCATGAGCGACCCCAAGATGATCAAGGGCATCCAAGAGGCCGTCTCCATCCCCGTCATGGCCAAGTGCCGCATCGGTCACATCGTCGAGGCGCAGGTCCTGCAGGCCATCGAGATCGATTACATCGACGAGTCCGAGGTTCTCTCCCCTGCCGATGACGTCTATCACATCGACAAGACCCAGTTTGACGTGCCGTTTGTCTGCGGCGCCCGCGATCTGGGCGAGGCGCTGCGCCGTGTTGCCGAGGGCGCCACGATGATTCGCACCAAGGGTGAGCCGGGCACGGGCGACGTCGTTCAGGCCGTGCGTCACATGCGCAAGATCCAAAAGCAGATCCGTGACGTTGTTGCCCTGCGCGACGACGAGCTCTTTGAGGCAGCCAAGCACCTGCAGGTTCCGGTCGAGCTGGTGCGCGAGGTCCATGCCACGGGTAAGCTTCCCGTCGTGAACTTTGCCGCCGGCGGCGTAGCGACCCCCGCCGACGCCGCGCTGATGATGCAGCTGGGCGCCGAAGGCGTCTTTGTCGGCTCGGGCATCTTTAAGAGCGGCGACCCGGCCAAGCGCGCCGCCGCCATCGTCAAGGCCGTGGCCAACTTCACCGACGCTAAGCTCATCGCCGAGCTTTCGGAGGACCTGGGCGAGGCCATGGTGGGCATCAACGCCGACGAGATCGAGATCATCATGGAGGAGCGCGGACGCTAGTCCGGCAGAAAGGATCGCACATGAGCGATTATGCAGACCAAACGGTCGCCGTGCTGGCGGTCCAAGGTGCTTTTGCCGAGCACGAGGCGAGGCTGTCCGAGCTGGGCGCACACT
This sequence comes from uncultured Collinsella sp., assembly GCA_902495085.1. Lineage (GTDB taxonomy): Bacteria > Actinomycetota > Coriobacteriia > Coriobacteriales > Coriobacteriaceae > Collinsella. The sequence continues at coordinate 1,058 of CABUWA010000245.1, forward strand.
GTATTGAGCTGAGGCAGGCGGCTGATTTGAAGCAGGACTTTGACCGTCTGGTACTTCCCGGCGGCGAGTCTACCGTTCAAGGGAAGCTGCTTGATGAGTTGGGCATGCTCGAGGAGCTTCGTGCCCGTATCGCTGAAGGCATGCCCGTCCTGGGCACCTGCGCCGGCCTGATTCTGCTGGCTCACGACCTTGCCGCCCATGACGATAAGGGCACGCCCCGTTTGGCAACCATGGATGTGCTTGTCGAGCGCAATGCCTACGGCAGGCAGCTCGGCAGCTTTCGAACCAAGGGACAGGTAGCCGGCATCGACGGTGAAGTGCCGCTGACGTTTATCCGCGCGCCCCGCATCGTCGAGGTCCACGGCGACGCAAAGGCCTTAGCGAAAGTCGACGGCCGTATCGTCGCCGCGCGCCAGGGCAACCAGCTCGGCGTAACCTTCCACCCCGAACTCGATGAAGACACCCGCCTCCACGAACTGTTCCTACAAATGTAGGCATCGAAATCAACAAACGAAACGAGAGTGGATAATTTCCCACTTTGAGCTTGAATGCAGGCTCAAACCGGGAGATTGTCCACTCTCATGCTATGTAGTCGTTGGGTGTTCCTATAGTTTTGTCAACCGTCGGGGCTACTCCCGGTAGGGCACCCGGTCGCGCATCACGGCGTATATCGCCCTGAGCCGCTTCCTCGCGAC
>CABUWA010000246.1 GCA_902495085.1 uncultured Collinsella sp.
ATGCAAGAAGCCCTCGCTGCGCACTTCGTGCGGCGAGGGCTTCTTGCGTCCTGCGGAGTGCGCCGGGGGGGGGAACTTGCTCTCTGCCCTGCGGGTTCGGCGATGTCACAACGGGCAATGATTAATCTGAAAAAAGATGGTGCGCGGTCTATTGGCCGCGCGTTGTGCGTGGATAAGAAAAGGGCCCAAGGTTTGTGCCTTGGACCCTAAAGGGTTGATGAACTGGCTTAAGACTCGGCCGTGATTGTTAGAACTTGACGGTCGGGGCCTGGCGGGCTGCTTCGGCGGCCTCGAAGCCCTGGCGCTCCTTAAACTGGAAGATGCCGGCAAAGATGACAGCCGGGAACGTCTGAATGGCGTTGTTGTAGCTGAGCACGCAGTCGTTGTAGCTCTGGCGTGCATAGCTAATCTTGTTCTCGGTATCCTCGAGCGATGCCTGCAGCTGCGTAAAGTTGGTGTTTGCCTTTAGATCGGGATAGGCCTCGGCTACGGCGAAGAGCTGGCGCAGCGCACCGGTCAGCACGTTGTCGGCTTCCATCTTGGCCTCGGGCGTGGTGGCCTTGACGGCGGTGTTACGCGCGCTGATCACGGCGGAGAGCGCCTCCTGCTCGTGCTTGGCGTAGCCCTTGACGGTCTCGACCAGGTTGGGGATCAGGTCGTTGCGGCGCTGCAGCTGCGTATCGATGTTCTGCCAGGCGTTATCGATGCGGTTACGCTTGGTGACCATGTTGTTGTAGATGCCGGCGATGGCGCAGACAATCACAATGACAACAACGATGCCGATGATGACGGTAATCATGATGTCTCCGTTTCGAATGGCCGCGGCGGCATGCGCCAGCTGCCGTTGGTATAACGCTACTAGTATACCCGCAACGTTTTGCCGTGCCGAACTTTCCGGTAAGCGTTGTGTTTTCGGCGGGGCCGGCACCGGGGCAAAGCGCGCGAGGTACAGGTGTAAGATATGCGACAGATTGACGAGTGTTGTCTTTGCCCTGAGGATGGCGATACCAGTGGACCTTCGCATTAAGAAAACCTACCGCGCCCTGTTCGATGCTTTCACCGAACTTCTCGAGGAGCATCGTTTTGAGGACCTGACGGTTGCCATGCTGTGCGACCGCGCCATGATTCGCCGCACGACGTTCTACAAGCACTTTCGCGACAAGAACGATTACTTTGCCTTTTATATCGATGAGCTCATGTCGGGCTTGCCGCAAAAACAGTCCAATGAGGTCGGCGCGGTATCAGCCGAGGACGTGCGCGCGCTTCGGCACGCGATTTTGGACGATGCCATGGATTTGATTCTGACGCACGAGCGGCTCATGGATAACATTTTGGCAAGCAGCATGTCGGGCATGTTGACCAACGTTATTTGCGACCGCATTGCCCGCTCCATCCGCGAGCGTGTGATGAACGTGCTTGCCGAGGATGCCCTGGCCCCCGTGTCACTCGAGACGACGTCTGAGTTTGTCGCCGGCGGTATTATTCGACTTTTCACGATATGGTGGGAATCGGGCCACGATCTTGAGCGTCGACCTGAGATAGCCGACGTGGTCGATGCGTTGTTTGAGCGGACCATGACACCGGTGCATCACTAGGAGTGGCGGAGAGAGGGGGATTCGAACCCCCGGAACGCTCTCGCGCTCAACGGTTTTCAAGACCGCCGCATTCAACCGCTCTGCCATCTCTCCGTGAGTCGTAATGATAGCATCGTTTTGAATTTGCAACAGGGAAGGCGAACGATGACGA
>CABUWA010000247.1 GCA_902495085.1 uncultured Collinsella sp.
AGGCGGCCGAACAGCCAGCTTCCGAGCAGACCGGAGCAGCCGAACGCCGTCAGCGTCATGGTGATAGCGCTTGCGTCGACATGGGCGACCTGAGCCAGGAAAGGCTCGATATAGCTGTAGCTTGCGTAATAGCCGGTCGCCATGAAGACCGTGACTGCGTAGAGCGCGATGAGGAGCGGGTTCTTGAGCAGCTCGGGCAGCTGTTTGACTGTAAAGCGCTCACCCGCCGGCATGGCCGGGAACACCGCTGCCTGGTAGACGACCGCGATGGCTGAGAGGCCCCCGACCACGGCAAACGTCATGCGCCAGCCCACGGCCAAGCCAATGGCGCGACCGAGAGGCAGGCCAAAGATCTGCGCGATGGACGAGCCCGTAGCGATCATGCTGATGGCGAGCGCGCCGTGGCGAGTGTCAACCAGGCGCGAGGCCATAATCGAGGCGACTGACCAGAACACGGCATGTGCGCAAGCGACCACCAGGCGCGCGCAGACCAGGATGGGATAGGTCGGCGCCACAGCGGACAGGAACTGACCGAGCGAGAACACGGCCAGCACGCCCAGCAGCATCCGCTTGAACTCAAAACGCGAAGCGAACATCATGAGCGGCAACGACAGCAGCATGACGCCCCAGGCATAGACCGAGATCATGATGCCCGCCTGGGCCTCGGTGAGCGAGAACGACGCGGCGATATCAGTCAAAAGGCCGATGGGCATAAACTCCGACGTGTTGAACACGAACGCACAGCAGGTGAGCCCGACGAGTGGGAGCCACTGCCTGAGCGTGATGCCGTCTTGCCTTGCCTGACTCATATATAACATCTCCAATCATTTTGAGCGGAGGCGATTATATAGCAACGGTCCCGCATCCGTCAGTAACGGACACGGGACCGAAACAATTCGATACACAAAGGTTGCGCCGTCAATAAATAACTAAGCCAGCCCCAGCAATATGCCCGCCGAATGCACGACAAACGCCACGATCCAGGCGACTGCCACCTGAAACGCGAACACGGCAACGGCGTAGCGCGCGCCCAACTCGCTCTTGACGGCACCGATGGCTGCCACGCAGGGCGGGTACAGCAGCGTAAAGACCAGGAACACGTAGGCAGTAAACGGAGAGAACATGGTCGACAACACCGCAGGCGAGGTCGCGCCCAAAAGCACCGTGAGGGTCGAGATGACACTCTCCTTGGCGATAAGTCCGGTGACGAGCGCCGTGGATGCACGCCAGTCGCCAAACCCAAGCGGCGCCAGCGCCGGCGCAATGATGCTGCCGAGGCCCGCAAGCAGGCTTTGCGACTGATCGGCGACCACATTAAAGCGGATATCGAACGTCTGAAGGAACCAGATGACCACGGTAGCGGCAAAGATAATGGTAAAGGCCTTGGTAATAAAATCCTTGGCTTTATCCCATGCCAGCATCACTGTCGTCTTGACGCTCGGCAGGCGGTAATTGGGAAGCTCCATGATAAATGGCACCGGATCGCCCTTAAATGCCGTGCGGTTGAGCACCAAGGCCGCAATGCAGCCGACCACGATACCGATCAGATAGAGCGAGACCATGGCGGGAACCGTCGCCTGCGGGAAAAACGCCCCGCACAGCAAGCCGTAAACCGGCAACTTGGCCGAGCAGCTCATGAACGGCGTGAGCATGACCGTCATCTTACGGTCGTGCTCGGATGGGAGCGTACGGGTCGACATGATAGCCGGCACGGTGCAGCCAA
>CABUWA010000248.1 GCA_902495085.1 uncultured Collinsella sp.
CACTTTACCAAACAAGAGTATTCGTATATAACGTTTAAAAAATGCAGGGATATGCTAGAAACAAGGGCGTCACAATTCTGCATCACAATATTGTGTGAATGGATATGCCCCATGAAAGGATCCTTTATGACCGAGCTCCAAGAACTCCGTCGCTATCGTCGCGACCTGCATCGCATTCCGGAGCTCGACTTCGATCTTCCGCAAACCATCGCCTATATCGAGGGCGTGCTCGCCCCGCTTGCCTGCGAGGTGACCCATCCCTGTCCGAGCTGCGTCTGCGCCTTCTTCGACGCTGGCACGGGCGCCGCGCATGCCACGGCGATTCGCGCCGATATGGACGCGCTTCCAATCGCGGAGGCGACGGGCGCGGCCTTTGCCTCGACACATCCCGGAAAGATGCACGCTTGCGGACACGATGGACACATGGCCATGGCGCTTGCGGCGGCGACCTTTGTCGATCGCACGATTCGTGAGCAACCGGGTGCCATCAAGCGCAACGTGCTCTTTGTGTTCCAGCCGGCCGAGGAGACGACCGGTGGCGCCAAGACAGTTTGTGAGAGTGGGGTGTTTGAGCGCTACGGGGCAGACCGTATCTTCGGGTTCCACGTATGGCCCGACCTGCCTGCGAACACGTTGGTGAGCTGTTCTGGTCCGCTGCTGGCGCGCTCGAGTGAAACGCACGTGCACATTCACGGGACAAGCATCCATATCGCCAAGACTTACGGCGTTCCAGTCGAGGAATCGCACGACGCGGCGCTGGCAGCAGCCAAGTTTTTGGTTGCCGAGCGCGAACTGATGGACGAGTTGGGTGCCGACGAGCCCTGCATTGGCAAGTTCGGCCTGCTGCAGGCCGGCACCGTCTGCAATGCGGTTGCGGGGGAGGCGCATGTCGCTGGCAGCCTGCGCGTGTTTACGGATGACATGTTTGGCCGTGCGCGCGAGGGCGTGCGCCGCGTGCTGGACGAGGCCTGCGCCGCAACGGGCTGCACGTACGACCTCGACTTTGCCGAGGGCTATCCGCCAGTCGATAACGACCCCGAGCTGTTTGCCCACATTGCGCCTGCCTTGTCCGAGCTGCAACTCGTGGACGAGCCGCTGCTGATTGCCGAGGATTTCGCGTTCTATCAGCGCCATCTGCCGGGCGTGTTTTTCCTGCTGGGTACGGGCGTTCCTGTCAGTCGGGATAATCCGAGCGACGCCGAGGGCTGCCCTGCCTATGCCACAAGTGCCCTGCATACTGATACCATGCTCTTTGACGAGGAAATCCTACTCAAGGGCCTCGATGTCTATAAACGATTGCTTTTGCTTGCTTAAGTGTCGAAGGATACCTGTCTAGAAAACACGAACAGATGTACGGTATAATAGAGATGTAAGCCTATAGAAACGTTTGACGTTATTAACGTAAGGCGATACTATGATTGCATCATATAAAGATGGAGACACTGAACGCTTTGCAATGGGTACGCGGATTAGGAAGTTCATTCCTTTTGAGCGGGTCGCCTTGAGGAAGATTCGCCAACTGCAGATCTGCGCTTCGCTTGATGATCTTCGCGTTCCGCCAGGCAATCGTCTTGAAGCGTTGAAGGGCGATCGCGCTGGTCAATATAGCATCCGTGTTAATGAGCGCTATCGGGTCTGTTTTGAGTGGAGACAGGGGATGGCTTGGAATGTCGAAATCGTCGATTATCACAAGTGATGAGAC
>CABUWA010000249.1 GCA_902495085.1 uncultured Collinsella sp.
AGCGTCACGTATTGACGCATACGGGCACGCAAGTTTTTTGCCTTGCCCACATAGATGACATCGCCCTTGGCATCTTTCCAAAGGTAGCAGCCGGGTTGCGTGGGAACGCGCGAAACCTGCTCGGCAAGTGTTGGAATGTTGTCGTGACCTGCCACGCGCACCTACTTGCGACGAAGCAGCGCCGAGACCTCGGGCATCTTAAAGACGAAGGCGAGGCCAAAAGTTACAGCGAGCGAGATGACGCCTGCAACACAAACGTAGCCCAGGGTAATGAGGATCGAGCTGCCAAGCGCTCCGACAAAGTGCTCAAGTGCCCACATGACGCCGGCGCCCGCGGCAGCGCCCAAGCCACCGAACAGTAGGCCGAAGAAGCCGCCGTGCAGGATAGACTTGACCTGAAGGCCATGCAGACGACGGCGCAGCCACCACAGTGAGCATCCGACCAAGACCACGTAGTCAACGACGTACGAAAGCGCAATTGCCGGCATACCGTAGCCCAGCACCACGCCAAACAGCAGCACCGAACCGGCCTGACCGATAGCGGAGTACAAGCAATAGCGGCTATAAGGTTTCATATCGAGCAGGGCCGAGAAGCTCTTCTGCATCAGCACGACCACGCCGTAGAGCGGCAGGGAAAGTGCCAGATAGATAAGGAACTCCGACACCAGCGCCACACCGGATTCATCGAACTTGCCGGCGCAGTAGATCATGTTGAGTGGACGGGCGAAGACGATCAGATACATGGCAAACGGAATCAGGAAGAAGAGCATCTGGGCGACACCGCGCGAAATGCCCGTGCGGACGCTGTCGTAATCCTTCTCCTGCGCATCGTGTGAGAGTTCGGTATAGAGTGCCGTCGAAAGCGAGGCAGCGATCAGCGCATAGGGCAGCGTATACCACAGGCGCGCATATGCGATGACGGAAGGGCCGGTCTCGGGCTGCACCACCAGCGCGGCGGCATTGGTAATGGAAGTCGAGACAAACATGCACACCGTGGCGAGCAGCGTCGGGATACCAAGCGCAATCGTCTGTCGCAGCGCGGGGTCCTTAAAGTCGATATGGATATGAGGATGCACGCCATGCTTGCCAAGCGCGGGAATCTGGCAGGCCATCTGGACAAAGACGCCGAGGGTCGTACCGGCTGCGATCAAGATAATGCCGACCCGCTCGCCAAATTGTGCAGACACGGGAGCAAAGCCCATAAAGCTGGCGATGACGATGACATTGTTGAGAACCGGGGCAAACGTCGACCAGAAGTAGTCGCGGTGTGCGTTGAGAACGCCCGAGAACACCGAGCCCAAGCCATAAAACAGAATTTGAATAGCAAAGAAGCGGAACATGAACGCAGCGGTATCCATGCTGCCGCCATCGCCCGAAAGGAACGACTGCGTCCAAATAAAGCCGGGAGCAAACACGGTGCCCAGCAGCGAGATGCCGCCCAGCACCAGAAGCAGAATACCGAGCAGGTTGCCGACATACTCGTTCGATGCCTCGCGGCCCTGCTCGCGCCTCACGCCCATATAAACCGGCAAAAACGCCGTAACGAGCATGCCGCCCATCACGAGCTCGTAGAGCATGTTGGGCAGGTTGTTGGCAACCTGATAGGAGGACGAGAGCAGCGACATGCCGATGGCGGCCGCCATGGCCCACGTGCGGATAAACCCGGTGACGCGCGACACGATGGTCAGCACGGTCAT
>CABUWA010000250.1 GCA_902495085.1 uncultured Collinsella sp.
CCAAAAAGAAGAAGTTCTACGCCAGCAAGCCCAAGGGCAAATAACAAAGTTGCGGTGGAATATGGACTGTTTGGCCGCCAAATAGGCCATTTCCGTCCGTATTTCACCGCAACTCATATTGGGACGGTGGTTGGCGATCTAGCCTTGGGTGACCAATCGGTAACCGATGCCCACGTGTGTTTGGATATAGCGCGGGTGCGCGGGGTCGGACTCGATCTTCTTGCGCAGCGTGCCCATAAAGACGCGCAGGCTCGCCAGGTCGCTCTTAGTTGCCGTGCCCCAAATCTCGTGCAGGATAAACTGGTGCGTTAGTACCTTGTCGGCGTTATGTGCCAGCAGGCACAAGAGCTTGTACTCAATCGGCGTCAGATGCAGCTCCTCGCCATCCATCGTGGCAATGCCGGCATCAAAGTCGATATGCAGCTCACCGGTATCGAACGAGCCCTCGGAGGCAACACCACCCGTTTGCGCATACGAAAGGCGCCTGAGCGTCGTGCGAATGCGTGCAAGCAGTTCCTCGACCGAAAACGGCTTGGTCAGGTAGTCATCGGCGCCGGCATCGAGCGCGCGAATCTTGTCCGCGTCCTCGCTGCGCGCCGAGACCACGATGATCGGCATGCCCGACCATGCGCGCACCGACTCCACCACCTTGACGCCGTCCATATCGGGCAGGCCCAGATCGAGCAGCACGATGCTCGGTGCCTGCGATGAGGCGGCGGCGATGGCGGCATGGGCGGTCTCCACGGCCATATGACGCAAGCCGTGCGCCTCGAGCGCGGCAACAATAAGGTTGCGGACGGCGGGGTCGTCCTCAACGACCAAGATGAGCGGTTTTACGGCAGAGTTCGGCACAGCGCTACTCCTTATCAAACGAAACGTCGGCGACGGGAAGCTCAATCGTAAAGACCGAGCCGTGCGGGTCCGCCGCGGCAACCTCTATGCTACCGCCATGCGCCAGCGCAATGGAGCGGCAGAGCGAAAGACCCAGGCCCACGCTGCGATGGCTGTCGGCAAGACCGTGGTTGGCGGTGTAGAACGACTCAAAGATTCGTTCGCGGTCCTCGGGCGCAATGCCCGGGCCGTCATCGGCCACCGAGCACGCCACGCGTCCATCGTCGACGCTAATCGAAATCATGATATGCGAGCCTGCGGGCGTATAGGTGATGGCGTTGTTCACCAGATTGACCACCAGCTGCACCATCAGGCGCGCATCGACGTTGACGAGCGCCGGCTCATCGCACGCCACCACCTTAAGGTCGTGCTCGCGCACGGCAGGGTTCACGTGGCGCAGCGCCTCCTCCACGATATCGTCCATGAGCTCGAGCGTGGTCGACAGGCGCATACCGCCGCCCTCGAGCTTGGTGATGGCGAGCAGGTTCTCGACGGTGGCGTTGAGCCATTGCGCATCCGAGCGAATGGACAGGAGCAGGCCGCGGCGCGTCTGGGCGTCGAGCACGGCGGTGCCGGTCGAGCCCTGGTCGAGCAGCACATCGGCATTGCCCGAAATACTGGTGAGCGGCGTGCGCAGGTCATGCGAGATGGAGCGCAGCAGGTTGGCGCGCAGCTGCTCGTTCTTGGCGAGCACCGCCGCCTCCTCGCGGGCCTCCATGGCGCGGGCGCGATCGAGCGCCAGCTCGCCTTCGCTCACGATGGCATCGGCAAGTGTCCGCTCCTCATGCGTCAGCACGTCGGG
>CABUWA010000251.1 GCA_902495085.1 uncultured Collinsella sp.
AAGAAGATCGAGCACCTGGTGTCCATCGGCATCGGCGGCTCCGATCTGGGCCCGGTCATGGCCTACGAGGCTCTGCGTCCCTATGCCGACGCCGGTATCGACTGCCGCTACATCTCCAACATCGACCCCAACGACCAGGCCGAGAAGCTCAAGGGTCTGGATCCCGAGACCACGCTCGTGATCATCGTCTCCAAGACCTTCACCACGCTCGAGACCCTCACCAACGCCCGCGAGGTCAAGACCTGGATGCTCGAGCAGCTCAAGGCTCAGGGCGCCATCGACGGCTCCGATGAGCAGAACGCCGAGGCCGTGGCAAAGCACTTCGTCGCCGTCTCCACCGCACTCGAGAAGGTCGAGGCCTTCGGTATCGACCCCGCCAACGCCTTCGGTTTCTGGAACTGGGTTGGCGGCCGCTATTCCGTTGACTCCGCCGTGGGCCTGTCGCTGATCGTCGTGCTCGGCCCCGAGCGCTTCCAGCAGTTCCTCGAGGGCTTCCACGCCATCGACGAGTACTTCTGCAACACCCCGCTCGAGAACAACGCCGTCGCGCTGATGGGCCTGCTCAACGTCTGGTACGTCAACTTCTTCGGTTCCAAGAGCCACGCCGTACTGCCGTACTGCCAGTACCTGCACCGTTTCCCGGCCTACCTGCAGCAGCTCACCATGGAGTCCAACGGCAAGCACGTCCGCTGGGACGGCAGCGCTGTGACCTCCGATACCGGTGAGATCTTCTGGGGCGAGCCCGGCACCAACGGTCAGCATGCCTTCTACCAGCTGCTGCACCAGGGCACTGTGGTGGTTCCGGCCGATTTCATCGCCTTTGCCAATACCGCCAACCCTGCTACCGATAGCGGTCAGGACGTGCATGAGCTGTTCCTGGGCAACTTCCTGGCCCAGACCAAGGCGCTCGCCTTTGGCAAGACTGCCGACGAGGTTCGTGCCGAGGGCACGCCCGAGCAGATCGTCCCGGCCCGCTGCTTTGAGGGCAACCGTCCGACGACCTCGATCTTCGGCGACACGTTGACCCCGTTCGCGCTCGGCGAGCTCATCGCCCTGTACGAGCACATCACGTTTGTCGAGGGCACGGTCTGGGGCATCGACTCCTACGACCAGTGGGGCGTCGAGCTGGGCAAGCAGCTTGCCAAGCAGATCACCCCGGCCTTCCACGATGACGCCGCCAAGGCCGAGCAGGACGCTTCGACCCAGGCGCTCATCGAGTTCTATCGCGCGCATCGCAAGTAGTCGCTGCTGTTAACACATCGCGCCTTATAGTCAGGGGCCCGTATCCTATGGGATGCGGGCCCCTTTGCTTTGCCGTGGTTCCGGGGCGCACGGCCTTTGTGGAACATCGCCGGGGCGCCGCGCGCTGCGAGAACCCTGCGCCTAGATCTCGGCCTCCGCATGGCCTCGCTGCGCCTCGGGCAGCTCCCCGTAGAGTGGATGGTCTTCGAGCCTAAAGCGCTCGACCTGTTCGGGAGTGTGGCCGCGGACGAACAGCCAGGAACGGTCGACGGGTGTCGCCATGAGCGTGCTGGGCAGCACATCGGCGCGGTCGGAAAACACCCGGGCACTCTCGGGATCCTGGAACGCCAGCACCAGATGCGTGTCGCAGTTGCCCATGATGGAGCGTGCGCGTGCCTCGCCATAGAGCGCATCGAGCTG
>CABUWA010000252.1 GCA_902495085.1 uncultured Collinsella sp.
GACGCCCAGACCCTCCAGGACATCCTGGACGGCATCATGCCCGGCATGCTCGGCATGATCGCCTTCTGGCTGTACTACTGGCTGCTGTCCAAGAAGATCAACCCCATGGTGCTGATCGTGGCCACCATGGTCGTGGGCATCATCGGCGCGTTCTTCGGCGTGCTGGCGTAGGCTCCTGCGTTCTATTCTGCCCCCAAGGGAAACGGCGACCCATTGCGGTCGCCGTTTTTTATTACCGAAAGCTAGCTGGAGGTGCTTCGTGATTCGATCTGACAATCCACCCGATAATGGCGTGAGCGGGGCGATGTATCTATTTGGCACGGCGCTCTTGTGGAGTTTTATCGGCATCCTCGTTCGCGCCAATTCGCAGTCAGCTCTTTTGATCGGTGCCGTCACGGCAATATTTATGGCGCTCTTTATCCTGCTCGTCGGCAGGCCCGTCCTCCGCGTCAGCCGTCTTATTGTCCTTGTGGCCGTCTGTAACTTCGTAACGGGCACCACGTTTAACTTTGCCAACCAGCTCACGACGGTCGGCAACGCGATCGTTCTGCAGTACACTTCGATGATTTTCGTTATCGTGTATCAATCGCTCGCAACTCGCACGTTGCCCTCGCCTGCGAAGATTGCCTCCGTGGTGGTTGCTTTTACGGGTATGGGACTTTTCTTTTTAGGCGATTTGAGTGCCGAGGGCATGCTCGGCAACCTGCTTGCCGTCATTTCGGGCGCCACCTTTGGGCTGTGTTTCTTTTTGAACTCTCGCCCCGATGCGTCGCCCATGGTGTCCTCGCTCATTTCCTGCGGTATCTCGATGCTGCCGATTGTCTATTTTGCCGGCACCCTAGACTCCGTGAGACCATTTGAGTGGGGACTCATGCTGGTGCATGGCCTTTTTTGCAGCGGCCTTGCGAGCGTGCTGTATGCCAAGGGGATCGCGCGCACCAACGCGTTTGCGGCCAACCTGGTTTGCATGAGTGAGGTCGTGCTCGCTCCCTGCTGGTCGGCGCTCTTCTTTGGTGAGGTCTTTCGCTGGAACGAGTTTTTGGGCGCGGCGATTATCGTTTTGGTGATTGTGGCCAACTTGGCATCCGATGCCTTTGGCGATGGCTTTCTGGTGACGCTTGTCCGCCATCGAAACAAAGAGCGCGCCTGACGGGATACGTCTGCCGTTTACGGTAAAAAACACTCCGCTGAGCGAGTGGTATTAAATAGTAAGAACCTGCATACCTATAATTGGTATCAAATCATTTGTATCTGGCATGGGTGTTAGCAGCACACCAGGTACGCTTCGAGCCGTGTAATCGAACTCCCGGAATTGATATCAACAACGCGCGCGACGGGAGTGACGACGGTTCGAGATTCCTTATTGGGAGGAATTATGCTTGTCCAAGCAATCCTCGTCGGCTTAGTCGGAGCGTTTGGATGCCTCGACTACCAGCTCGGCACCCTCTACGCGTTCCGCCCCATCGTCCTGTGCCCGCTCGTTGGCCTGGTGCTGGGGGACCTGCAGACCGGCCTTGCCGTTGGCGCCAGCCTTGAGCTGCTGTTCATGGGCTCGATCTCCATCGGCGCCTACGTGCCGCCTAACGAAACCGTCGGCGGCGTGCTCGCCTGCGCGTTTGCCATTCAGCTCGGTCAGGGTACCGAGACGGCCATCGC
>CABUWA010000253.1 GCA_902495085.1 uncultured Collinsella sp.
ACGGGCACGGAAGCGCGCTCGGCGGCAGCCTTGACCATGCCGTAGAAGTAGTCCAGACCAGCGGTCTTGATGGTGCCCGGGGTGGTCTGCATGATGACGGGGGACTTGGTCTCCTCGGCGGCGGCCAAAACGGCCATAACAAACTCGAGGTTCTCGACGTTGAACGCGCCAACGGCGTAATGGCCGGCCTGAGCGTCCTTGAGCATCTTTTCGGTGGTAACAAGTGCCATGAGCGTTTGCTCCTCTCCCTCGCCCGCATCTGGACATCGGGCGTACGTGTCCGCAAAGCCTATTACCTTGCGTTTTGCTGCGCCCATTGTATGAAAATCGACGGTGTCGCACGTATGAGATATCACCGGTACGCAGGTCAAGATGTTCGTTTTTGAAAAGCAAACGGAAGGGAATCGCACCGGATTCCTCTATGCGATATTGAAGTTTTCAAGCGAATCATCTTTCTTTTATAGAAAAGATAAGTAATCGAAAGGCGTTTTCTTACTCAAAAAGAAAATGAACGAAAATGGATTCAACACAATTCCTGCAAATTAATGTGAGAATGGAGCAGCTATGGCCCATGCGACAACCCGAGCTTTCGCCGATGAGCGTCGTGCCGCCATTATGGAGATGCTCGAGCATAACGCCTCGGTGCAGGTGGCAGAAATTGCCCAGACCTTTGGCGTGTCCTCTGTCACCGCTCGCGCCGACCTGGACGCACTCGCCGAGTCTGGTAAGCTGCGCCGCACGCATGGCGGCGCCGTATCGCTCCACAAACGCCTAACCGTCTCCACGCAGGATCGCCGCATCAACGTCAATGTCGCCGCCAAGCAGGCCATCGCACAAAGCGCCATCGAGTTCGTCAATGACGGCGACACGCTGCTCGTCGACTCAGGCACCACGGCGCTCGAGTTCGTCCGGCTCCTCGATCAACGCGACGGCATTACCGTCATCACGGCCGACATTACCATTGCCGATTACATCGACGAGAGTATGCCCTCGGTTGATGTCGTCATGCTGGGCGGGGCGCTGCGCAAAGGCCATCGTTATCTGTACGGACCGCTCACTATGCAGGCGCTTCAAACTGTTCACGCCGACCTCGCCATCGTGTGCCCCGGCGCTTTTGTCCCCCGTTGCGGCTTTACGACCGACTTTCCCCAGATGGCCGAGACCAAAACGGCTATGATCGCCGCAGCCCATCAAAGCGTCGCCCTCATGGACGCCAGTAAGGTCAACGGACGCGGCATGTACCGTTTTGCCGAGCTTGCCGACGTCGACACCATCGTGATGGACCGTGATCCCGATGGCGCCGTCGCCACCTCAATCGCCGAGACCGCCGACGACGCCCGCCCAAATCTCATCATCGCCGGCGCTTAAACAAAAACCACCACAAAGGTACCTATCCCCTTTGTGGTGGTTGAGCGTCAAAAGTGAAAAATATCGCTACTTGGAGAGTTCGTCAGCGAGGGCCTCGATCTGAGCGCGCGAGGCGTCGTTGAGCGAACCCAGGACGGTCACCTTGTTCTGCGCCAGGGTGATGTCCTTCATGCCCTCGAGCTCCTTGGTCATAACCTTGGCAGCGGTGGGCGCCCAGGA
>CABUWA010000254.1 GCA_902495085.1 uncultured Collinsella sp.
AAAACCTTCTATGACATCCTGGGCGTATCCAAGAGCGCCTCCGACAAAGAGATCAAGAGCGCGTTTCGCAAGCTCGCGCAAAAATATCACCCCGATGCCGGCGGCGACGAGGCCAAGTTTAAGGAGATTAGCGAGGCCTACGAGACGCTTTCGGACGAGAAGAAGCGCAAAGAGTACGACCAGATGCTCATGTTCGGCGGCATGCCGGGCGCGGGCGGCGCGTATAGCGGTGGCTACGGCGCCGGTGCCGGCGCGAGCGGCTGGGGCGATATCTTCGACAGCATCTTTAGCGGTAACGGCGCCTGGGGCAGCGATTGGGGCTCGGGCTTTGCCGGGGCCGCGGGTAATGCCGGTGCGGGCGCGGGCCGCAACCGCGCGCGCAAGGGCGGCGACCTGTCGTTGACTGTCGACGTAACGGCCGAGGACGCGTTCCGCGGCGTGACGCACAAGGTCACTTATCGCATTCCCTCGACGGGCGAGCAGCAGACCATCACGGTCTCGGTGCCCGCGGGTGCGGTCGACGGCGGCAAATTGCGTTACAAGCGCCGTGGCGAGTACGGCGTTGCCGGAGGTGAGCGCGGCGACCTGGTCGTGACCACGCATGTGGAGGAGCATCCGCTGTTTAAGCGCAAGGGTGCCGACGTGACCATGGAGGTGCCGATCTCGGTCTACGAGGCGGCGCTCGGCTGCACGGTGGACGTGCCCACGCCCGGTGGCGCGACGGTTCGTCTGAAGGTGCCCTCTGGTACCCAGACGGGCAAGAAGTTCCGCTTTAAGGAGATGGGTGCGCCCGACGTTAAGCATCGCGGCCGCACGGGTGCGCTGCTCGTCGAGATCAAGGTGCAGGTTCCCGCGAACCTGTCCGACGATGAGCGCGATGCCATGACCAAGCTGCGCGAGGCCGACACGCGCGACTATCGCGAGAAGGTCAACCGTTACAAGGCGACGTACTAGGGCGGTCGTGGCGCGCGCCTGCGCCCGCGGGCTTATGATGGACGATAACGAGACGGAAAGGGGTCAGGTAGCATGGCCGAGGACAATAGGAACAAACCGCTGTACATGATCAGCGTGGCGGCCGAGCTGACCGGCATGCATCCGCAGACTCTGCGCGTCTACGAGTCCAAGGGCCTGGTGAACCCCCAGCGCTCGGGCGGCAACACGCGTCTGTATTCGCGTGCCGATATCGAGCGCCTGGAGCTCATCAACCAGCTGACCGACGAGGGCATCAACCTTGCCGGCGTGGTGCGCATCCTCGATATGAAGGAGCGTGCCGAGGAGCGCGAGCGCGAGAACGAAAAGCTCCGCGCCCGCGTGCGCCAGCTCGAGGACGAGCTGCACGAGTACAAGATGCAGAAGAAGATCACCGCCCTGGCCCCGCGCGACGGCTCGGTTAACCCCGAACAGGTCATGCGCAAGCTGCTGGGCGCCGGCGGGGATTTGTAGTTACGCGGTTTTACCAAACCGCGTAACGGGCCGACGCTGCTCGACGTCCAGAGCGACAATTTGTCATTCAAAAGGCAAGGCATGACCAGAAGGTCTATGCCTTGCCTTTTTCATGCCAACTTGTTCGCTCTGGACG
>CABUWA010000255.1 GCA_902495085.1 uncultured Collinsella sp.
CAGTCGGGGCAGAGACCCTCGAAGATGGTGTAGTGCGACGTGACGTGCCAGCCGATTTGCTCGGACGCCTTGGCGTCGAGCTGGGCATCGAAGGGGAGCGGTACGTCGATGACGCGGCTGCACGAGGTGCAGATGATATGCGCATGCGGCTCGATCGTGCGATCGAAGCGGCTGCCGCCCGGCGTCTTGATGGAGAGAATCTCGCCGGCATCTGCCAAGAGATTGAGGTTGCGGTAGACCGTGCCGCGGCTGATCTTGTCATCCTGTTCGCGCACGGCGTTGTAGATTTCGTCGGCGGTGGGATGGTTATAGCTTTGGCGCACGGCGTCAAGAACCAGCTTTCGCTGCTTGGTATTCCTTCTTTGCACCGCCATGCGCCTCGCCTCTTTTCTATTAACGGTCGTAGGTAAATGATACCGTATTTAGCACACAATACTAATAATGAGGACTGAAACCGTCTTCATTGGCAAGTGGGGCTCGGGCCTGGGCATCTACAAGGCGAAAACGCGTTCCCATGCGCTCGTAGGAGGCATGAAGTGCCTCGAGATGAGATAGGATGTCTGCCGGAGCTCCCTGTATCTCCATCTCGACTGAGCCGTCTTCCATGTTACGCACCCAGCCGGTGAGTGCGCGTGCCTGCGCGAGGTTGGTGTTGGTAAAGCGAAAACCAACGCCTTGGACTTGCCCCGCCCAGCGCAGGAAATAACGCAGGGGAGTGTCTTGAGTGGCCTCGTCGCTTGCAAGCACGGTAAGCCTGCGGCGCAGCTCGAGCTCGACGTTTGACGGTTTTTGAGGCTCTCGACTGCCGCCGGTGACGCTGGAGAAGAACGTATCGAAGAGACCCATCGCTATGCCTGCTTGCCTGCGTCGGCCGGGAAGGTTATGCCGGCCTGCTGACGCACGGCATCCATGATGCGTAGTGAGACGAGCGTGACATCGCGGTAGTGGCCAAGCTTGTGGCGTCCCGCCGGGGTCTCCCAAATCTCTTCCTTGACGTTATCGATGCCGCCGATGGCGGTGATAAAGTCTGTGAGTTCGTATTCCATAGTGTTGCTCGATTTGGGCAGGTCGAGCACGCGGCCGTTGTCGCCCTGTTCGCGCGGCGCCTCGGTCGCCGAGCCGCGTACGACGTCGCCGCGATAGTCGATGCGGACGTTGCGGGGCGTGGACAGATGGTCGATCTGGATAGTGCCACGCTCGCCTTCGATCTGCGAGGGCAGTAGGTCATTCGTAATTTTGGAGTGCGCGAGCTCGACGGAGATGCGGCCTCCGCCATAGCTGGCGAGGATGGAACCGCAGCCGTCGATGGGGCCGTGCGTGAGCTGTCGCGTGGTGGGGTCGAGCAGAGTAGTCATGCTCGTAAGGCCGGAGGGCATGCCGAAAATCTCGACCATGGGCTCGACGGCGTAGACGCCAATGTCCATGAGGGAACCCGATGCCATATTGCAGTCGAAGATATTGGTGGCGCGTCCCGCGAGAATCTCGTTGTAGCGCGAGGAATACTTGCCAAAGCGCAATGAGGCGCG
>CABUWA010000256.1 GCA_902495085.1 uncultured Collinsella sp.
AAAACTCGTTTATTTTAGCGATTTTAGATGAGAGGGGTTTCCTCACCTGCAGGTTCAGGGTCGCTCCACATAAAACCATCGCCGGCGCCCATGCCCTCATACAGCACATATGCCGAAAAACCGCTCTCGAGCGTCGTCTCGAAAAAGCTCACGAGCAGGGCGTCGTGGTAGCCACCGTCAATCTCGACGCAGCCGGTATAGCCGATGGCATAGCGGACGATACGGCCCAGGCCCTCGTCCTTAAGACCCATCTTGTGCTCGGAGATAAAGTTGGTGGCCGCCTCGAGGCACGCCTCTTCGCCATCCTCATCGAGCGCCGCCAGATAACGGTTGGAAGTGGCGTCCTCAATCGCCACGACCACGCCGGGGTTTTCACCGGCGGCAAGGTCGTCCAAGAACGCGCCGATCAGATCGCACACCATGGCGTCGAGCTCGGCGGAGACGTTACCGGCATCCTGCATATCCTGTGCCATCTTTAGACCTTTCCATCGAGTCTGGCGTCGTTACAGTTCTTGCGCCTCGGCGGCGATCTTAGCAGCGGCATCGCGGGCGCGCATCATATCCGCTGCACGCTTGTCGAGCACCTTGATCTGGCTAGTCAGCATGACCGCATCGACCACGCCCCAGATCACCAGGCCCGTAGAGATCGAAAACCCAAGCGCACCAACTGTACCACGAAGGCGCGAACAGATTGCCGCGACAAGGGCGGAGATGACAACCATCTTGATAAACGAGCCGCGGCGTTCGCGAAGCGTGCGGGCCTGCGTCACATAGGCAATGCGTGCCGCCTCAGAAGCCTCCGAGCGCATCTGGGCCTCGCGCGCAATGGCCGCCGCCTCGGCAGAAACTCCGGCGCTCATGAGAGCGCACTCCGTCGCGTGTTTGTCGAGCATTTAGAAGTCATCGGGGGAGAGCGTATGGACGAACTCGTCGAACTTCTCGAACTCCTGCTCGTCGTCAACTTCCTCGGCATAGGCAGAAACGGTGCCCAGGCGATTCATGATGTCGTCCTCCACAAACATGGGGGCATTGCTGCGCACGGCAAGGGCAATGGCATCACTGGGGCGGGCGTCAATCTTGAGCTCGTCACCATCGGCCAGTACGACGATCGTCGCGTAGAACACCGGCGGCTCGGCGCGAACGATCTCGATGCGCTCGAGCTTGGCGCCCAGGGCGCTAACAGTATCGAGCAGCAGGTCATGGGTAATCGGGCGCTCGGCGCGGCCGCTATCGATGCCACGGCTAATGGCAGCAGCTTCAAACGAACCAGTCTGAATGGAAAGGGAACGCAACGGCGCGGGCGAGTCCGATTTGCTGCAGCGCTCGCGAAGCACGATAAGCGATGGCACGGGACCGGCGGCCATGACGATGGTCTCTATGTCGACACGAACCATGAAACACCTCCGGTACGTAGCGGTTAACACACGGCAGGGTCGCCGCATTGAATAGCTATACTACCCAATCTTTCGCACAGCACACAAAACCAAAATGAGATTTATCGCAGACAAGAAAAAA
>CABUWA010000257.1 GCA_902495085.1 uncultured Collinsella sp.
AAAACTCGTTTATTTTAGCGATTTTAGATGAGAGGGGTTTCCTCACCTGCAGGTTCAGGGTCGCTCCACATAAAACCATCGCCGGCGCCCATGCCCTCATACAGCACATATGCCGAAAAGCCGCTCTCGAGCGTGGTCTCAAAGAAGCTCACGAGCAGAGCGTCGTGATAGCCACCGTCAATCTCGACACAGCCGGTGTAGCCGATGGCATAGCGGGCGATGCGGCCCAGGCCCTCGTCCTTAAGGCCCATCTTGTGCTCGGAGATAAAGTTGGTGGCAGCCTCCAGGCACGCCTCTTCGCCGTCCTCGTCGAGCGCCGCAAGATATCGGTTGGAAGCAGCATCCTCGATCGCCACGACTACGCCCGGATTCTCGCCGGCGGCAAGGTCGTCCAAGAACGCACCAATCAGGTCACACACCATGGCGTCGAGCTCGGCGGAGACGTTACCGGCGTCCTGCATATCCTGTGCCATCTCTAGACCTTCCCATCGAATCCGGCGTCGTTACAGTTCTTGTGCCTCGGCAGCGATCTTGGCGGCAGCGTCGCGGGCGCGCGTCATATCCATCGCGCGCTTGTCGAGTACCTTGATCTGGTTGGTCAGCATTACCGCATCGACCACACCCCAGATTACCAAGCCTGTTGAAATCGAAAACCCAAGCGCACCAACTGTACCACGAAGACGAGAACAGATTACCGCGACAAGGGCGGAGATGATAACCATCTTGATATAGGAGCCGCGGCGCTCGCGAAGCGTGCGGGCCTGCGTCACATAGGCGATGCGAGCCGCCTCGGATGCTTCCGAGCGCATTTGGGCTTCACGCGCGATGGCGGCCGCTTCAGCCGATACGCGGGTACCCATCAGCGACCTCTCCGCTCGCGTGCCAGACATTTAGAAATCATCGGGGGAGAGCGTATGGACGAACTCGTCGAACTTCTCGAACTCCTGCTCGTCGTCAACTTCCTCGGCATGGGCAGAAACGGTACCCAGGCGATTCATGATGTCGTCCTCCACAAACATGGGGGCATTACTGCGCACGGCAAGGGCAATGGCGTCACTGGGGCGGGCGTCAATCTTGCGCTCGTCACCATCGACCAGCACGACAATCGTCGCATAGAACACCGGCGGCTCGGCGCGAACGATCTCGATGCGCTCGAGCTTGGCTCCCAGGGCATCGACGGTGTCAAGCAGCAGGTCATGCGTAATCGGGCGCTCGGCGCGACCGCTATCGATGCCACGGCTAATGGCCGCGGCCTCAAACGAGCCGGTCTGAATGGAAAGCGAACGCAGGGGCGCCGTCGAATCCGACTTGCCGCAGCGCTCACGAAGCACAATAAGCGATGGCACGGGACCGGCGGCCATGACGATGGTCTCTATGTCGACACGAACCATGGAACACCTCCGGTACGTAGCGGTTAACACACGGCAGGGTCGCCGCATTGAATAGCTATACTACCCAATCTTTCGCACAGCACACAAAACCAAAATGAGATTTATCGCAGACAAGAAAAAA